>CAYUPF010000230.1:0-6139 GCA_964446545.1 uncultured Rubrivivax sp. | reverse complement strand
TCAGCGGACCAGGCACGGGCGTTTCGGGTCGAAGCGCCAGTTCGGGATCAGAGACTGCATCGCCACCGCATCGTCGCGCGCGCCCAGGCCATGCTGCAGGTACAGCTGATGGGCCTTGTCGACCTCGGCCATGTCCAGTTCGACGCCCAGGCCCGGCTTCCTCGGCAGATGCACATGGCCATCGACGATGCGCAGCGGTTCCTTCGTCAGGCGCTGGCCGTCCTGCCAGATCCAGTGCGTGTCGATCGCCGTCACCTTGCCGGGCGCGGCGGCGCCCACATGGGTGAACATGGCCAGCGAGACATCGAAGTGGTTGTTGGAATGGCTGCCCCAGGTCAGGCCCCAGTCGCGGCAGGTCTGCGCCACGCGCACGCTGCCGGCCATCGTCCAGAAGTGCGGATCCGCGAGCGGGATGTCCACGCTCTGCAGCGACAGCGCGTGCGTCAGCTGGCGCCAGTCGGTGGCGATCATGTTGGTCGCCGTGGGCAAGCCGGTGGCACGGCGGAACTCGGCCATCACCTCGCGGCCGGAGAAGCCGTCTTCGGCCCCGCAGGGGTCTTCGGCATAGGCGACGATGCCGCGCATGCGCTGGCCCAGGCGGATGGCGTCCTTCAACAGCCAGCCGCCGTTGGGATCGAGCGTGACGCGGGCTTGCGGAAAGCGTTCGTGCAGTGCGATCACCGCATCGACCTCGTCGTCGCCGGCCAGCACCCCGCCCTTTAGCTTGAAGTCGTTGAAACCGTAGCGCTGGCGCGCGGCCTCGGCCAGGCGCACGATGGCTTCGGGTGTCATCGCCACCTCATGGCGCAGGCGGGACCAGTCGTCGGCGGCACCCGGGTCTTCGGCATAGGGCAGATCGGTCTTACTGCGGTCGCCGACATAGAACAGATAGCCGAGCATCTCCACGCTGTCGCGCTGCTGGCCCTCGCCCAGCAGCGCGGCCACCGGCACGGCTAAGTGCTGGCCCAGCAGGTCGAGCAGCGCCGATTCGATGGCCGTGACCGCATGGATGGTGGTGCGCAGGTCGAAGGTCTGCAGCCCGCGGCCGCCGCTGTCGCGGTCGGCGAAGGCCTGCTGCACCTGCTGCAGCACACGCTGGTGCGCACCCAGCGTCTGGCCGACCACCAGCGCCGCGGCGTCCTCCAGCGTCCTGCGGATCTTCTCGCCGCCCGGCACCTCGCCAATGCCCGTGCGGCCGGCGCTGTCGGTCAGCAGCAGCAGGTTGCGCGTGAAGAAGGGGCCGTGCGCGCCGCTCAGGTTGAGCAGCATGCTGTCGCGGCCGGCAACCGGGATCACGCGCAGTGCGGTGATGCGCGGTGTGGGGGGCGTGCTCATGGCGCGGCTCAGTCGGCGGTGATTTTTCCGGTTTCGATGACCTTCTTCCAGCGCGCGAACTCCGCCGCCTGGAAGGCGGTGAACTGCTCCGGCGTGTTGCCGACGATCTCGAAGCCCAGGTCCACCAGCTTCGGTTTGACGGCCGGGTCGTTCAGCCCGGCGACGATGGCCTCGTGCAGCTTGGCCTTGATGTCGGCCGGCAGGCCCTTGGGTGCGGCCACCGCCTGCCAGGAATAGACGGTCACGCCACTGATGCCCAGCTCGTCCATCGTCGGCACGTCGGGCAGCAGCGGCGAACGCTTGTCGCTGGTGATGGCCAGCGCACGCAGCTTGCCGCCCTTGATGTTGGGCAGCCCGGTATTGATGTTCATGAAGGTCGCGTCCACCTGGCCGCCCAGCAGGTCGGCCATGGCCGGCGCGCCGCCCTTGTAGGGGATGTGCGAGCCGCTGGTGCCGGTGGTCTGCCAGAACAGTTCGGCCGTCAGGTGGTCGCTGGAGCCGTTGCCCGAGGAGGCGAAGGTCATCTTGCCCGGGTTGGCCTTGTGAAAGGCGATGACGTCGGCCATGCTCTTGTGCGGCGAGTTGGCCGGCACGGCCAGCACGTTGGGCGCCTGCACCGCGACGGTGATGTAGTCGAAATCCTGCAACGGGTCGTAGGGCATGCTCTTGATCAGGTGCGGCGCGATCACGAAGGGCCCCAGCGACGAGACGAAGATGGTGTAGCCATCGGACGCGGCGCGCTTGACCAGCCCGCCGCCGACGGTGCCGGTGGCGCCGGCCTTGTTCTCGATGATGAAGGTGCTGCCCAGCTTGGCCTGCAGCGTCGGCGCCAGCGTGCGCGCGATCATGTCGGTGGACCCGCCCGGCGGGAACGGCACCAGCAGCGTCACGGGCTTGGACGGCCAGGCCTGGGCCTGCACCGCGCCGGCGGCCAGCAGGCCGAGGGCGATCGAGGCGATGGGAATCAGCAGTTTTTTCATGCTCGGGTCTCCTTGTGAGGTGGGTGCGGACGGCGCGCTCCGATGGCGGCATTCGATCAGGTAGTCATACCGATCACCAATCGATGTTGATATGGTAGCGCTACCTAAGTGTTCGCTGACTAGGGTTAACCCTAGTCACCCGCTTGCGCGTTCGACGATCGCAAAACCGATGTCGATCACCCGCTGCGGCACATCGTGCCCTTCGACGCGGTCGACGATGAACTGCGCCGCCTGGCGGCCGATGGCATCACCCTTGATACGTACGGTGCTCAAGGCCGGGTCCAGATCGGCGGCGAATTCCAGGTCGCCGAAGCCGATCACGGCCAGCTGCTGCGGCACGCGCAGACCCTGCACGCGGGCTTCCGTCAGCACACCCAGCGCCAGCAGGTCGGAACTGCAGAACACCGCGTCGATGCCGGCGCCCTCGCGCAGCAGGCGCGCCAGCGCCTCGCGGCCCGAACGCAGCGTGGTCGGCGCTGCCACCGTCACCACGCGCACCTCGGCCAGGCCGAGCGCGAGTGCCGCGGCGCGGAAGGCCTCGGTGCGGCGCATCGCGCGTTCGTCGTCGCCCGCCACCACAGCCGGCCGGCGCCGCCCCTTCGCGTGCAGGTGGGCCGCCACCGCGCGCCCCACTTCCACGTGGGAAAAGCCCACGAGCATGTCGATCGGCGTGGGCGTCAGGTCCCAGGTTTCCACCACCGGGATGCCGCTGGCCAGCAGCCGCCGCCGGCCCTCGGCCGAATGCATGATGCCGGTGAGCACGATGCCGTCCGGCCGGCGGCCGATGATGGCTTCGAGCAGCGCGTCTTCGCGACCGCCGGTATAGCCGGCCTGCCCCAGCATCAGCTGGTAGCCGCGTTCGGCCAATGCCGCCGTCAGCGACTGCACCGTCTCCAGGAACACCGGGCCGGAAATCGTCGGCACCACCGCCGCCACCAGCCGGCTGCGCGTCGAGGCCAGCCCTCCCGCCAGCAGATTGGGCACGTAGCCGGTGCGCGCCACGGCATCGCCGACCTTGCGCAGCACTTCGGCCGACACCAGGTTCGGCGTGTTCAGTGCGCGCGATGCGGTGATCGGCGCCACGCCCGCCAGCTTGGCCACGTCGTGCAGCGTCACCGCGCCGCTGCCGCGGCGCGCGCGCCTTGCCGGGGGGATGTCACCAGCCATGCTTGCATTCTAGGGGCATGACAGCGCTACCTTTGCATTGAGCTCGCTTGACGCTCAATCCAACATCATGGAGTATCAATCCAATATGAAGGATGACATCGCTTCCCCGCTGACCGAACACATCGCCCGGCGCGCGCGTGAGTTGCGTGCCGCAAGCGGCCTGTCGCTGGACGAACTGGCCGGCCGCTGCGGCGTCAGCCGCTCGATGATCTCGCTGATCGAACGCGGCGAAAGCAGCCCCACGGCGGTGGTGCTGGAAAAGCTGTCGGTCGGCCTGGGCGTGTCGCTGGCCTCGCTGTTCGATGCGCCCCGGCCCAGCGCCGGCCCGCTGTCGCGCCGCGCCGAGCAGCGCGAATGGCGCGACCCGGCCTCCGGCTACCTGCGGCGCAATGTCTCGCCCACCGGCTTCGATTCGCCGATCCAGATCGTCGAGGTGGACTTCCCGCCCGGCGCACGCGTGGCCTATCAAAGCGGTCCGCGCCAGCCGCGGCTGTGGCAACAGGTGTGGGTGCAACAAGGCCGCATCGAACTGACGCTGGGCGAGCAGCGCTACGTGCTGGACGCGGGCGACTGCCTGGCGATGCAGCTGGACCGGCCGCTGGTCTATCACAACCCCACGCGCCGGCCGGCACGTTATGCCGTCGTGATGTGCAGCGAATCCGGCCCCTGGAGATGACATGGCCAGCGTGCGCCACCTGCAGCAAGCCACGCCGGACCAGATCGACGCACTGGCCCAGGTACTGATCGACTGCGTCGAGGGCGGCGCATCGGTGAGCTTCATGCACCCGCTGTCGCTGGACCGGGCACGCGACTTCTGGCAGCGCGTGGCCGACGATCTGCCGACCGGCGCGCGGGCCTTGCTGGTGGCCGAGGACGACGCGGGCATCGTCGGCACCGTGCAGTTGCTGCTGGCACAACCCGAGAACCAGCCGCACCGTGCCGACCTGGCCAAGATGCTGGTGCACCGTCGCGCACGTGGCCGGGGTATCGGTGCCGCATTGCTGGCCGCGGCCGAAAAGATGGCGCGCGAGTACGGCAAGACGCTGCTGGTGCTGGACACCGCCAGTGCCGAGGCCGAACGGCTCTACGAGCGCGGCGGCTGGCAACGCTGCGGCAGCGTGCCAGGCTATGCGCTGCTGCCGCAGGGCGGGCTGTGCGCCACCACCTTCTTCTATCGCGAACTCGAACTGTGAGTGGGCGGCGCGCCGGTCGCGGCGGCCCTGCTCAGCGCGGCGCTGCACACACGCCGCGTGGAATGCCGCGGTCAAGGCCGATGCGCGTCCGCCGCTGGCCATGACTGCGCTGCTGTGGACCGACGGCAACCTGCGCTCGACGCTGAGCGAATGGCTGCAGGACGGCAGCTTCTGGCGCCTGCGCGAGTCCGTGCGCGAGCTGCCCGCCACGCCCACGCTGGCGAATGCCGCGGCGCGGCTGCGCGTACCGCTGGTCCGCAGCATGCAGCTGCGGCCGATGCCGGAGCTGGTGTGGCGCACGGTGGCGCACGGCAAGGCCCATGCGCTCGGGCCGGTAAAGGTGCGGCCGGGCGAGCGCATCGTCGTGGCCATCGTCTCGGGCCATGCAGCAGCAGCTGGCGGCCGGCACGGCCGATGTCTTCCCGGTGTTCGGCGGCGACCGACCCGCGGCCGCGGCACCGCTGCATGCCTGCCCGGGCCACGCCGCGGGCATGGGCCTGCTGCTGGGCACGGTCTGTGCGCTGCTGCAAGCGCCCGGCGACCTGCGGCCGGGCCCCGTGCCGTTGTCGCTGACCTTCATCGGCCCGACGCCGTAGCTACAGGCTGGCGAGCAGCGCCTGCGCCTGCGCCAGGTGCCAGGGCATGGCCAGCCGCTCGAAGGCCGCCGCGGCCTCGGCCAGCAGCGGTTGCGCCTGTTCGGGCCGGCCCGCCGCCAGCGCCAGCCGCGCCTCGCACAGCCGGTTGCCGGCGGTTTCGTGCGCCGAGCCGCGCACGGCCGCGCCGTGTGTGGCCCGCGCCAGCCAGATCGCGGCTTGCTGCGGGTCGCCAGCCTGAAGTGCCATGGCGCGCGGCAGGCCATGGCCTCGCCGATGCGGTCGCCCGCACGCGCGCGCCACAAGGCCCGCGCCGCATAGCGCCGCGCCTCAGCCGTGCGGCCGCTGGCCGCCAGCGCATCGGCGAGCCAGCCGTAGTTGAGCGACACGAACAGCCGCCCGTGGCGCACCTCCACCCAGGCGGTGGCGTCCAACAGCAGCCGCAGCGCATCGGCGTCCTGGTTCAGCACCCAGCGCGCATAACCGGTCTGCGCCTGGTGCATCGCATACAGATGGTGGCTGCGGCACTGGTCGGCGATGTGCGACGAGCGGGCTGCGCTGTCCAGCGCGTCCGACCAGCGCCCTTGCCACAGCAGCACGGTGGTATTCCAGCCCAGCACCGAACTTTCGACCTGGTGCCCGGTGCCGCCGACCAGCGACAGCGCCTGCTGCATGCAGGCATGCGCAGCCTCGAAATCGCCGCGGTCGCCGAGCAGCAGGCCCTTGGTGGCCAGCGTGTAGGCCGCGCCCACCGCCAGGCTGCTGCCGCTGTGGATGTTGCGGCGCTTCAGGTCCACCGCCTGCTCCAGCATCGGCAGCGCCTGTTCGTAGTCGGCGGCGGCCGCCAGCGCCTGGCCGAGCGTGGCGCGCA
>CAYUPF010000229.1:0-6189 GCA_964446545.1 uncultured Rubrivivax sp. | reverse complement strand
CCGGGCCCGGCTTTGCTTGCACACAAAGCGGCCCCTGGACTTCAGCTCTGCGCCGCGAACAGAAGGCACGATCCCATGCTCAGCGGTTCTGCAGCCGGTTGTAGTCGAACAGCCCGGCTTCGAGCGGCGCCCACGCGTCATAGGCCTCATGCAACGCATCGCTGGCCGCCCAGAACTGCGGGTTCGTGCGCCGCACGGCAAAGCGGTCGGCGAGCTTGCGGTAGTCGGCCTCCGAGGCCAGGCCGGCCAGCGCGGCGCGCAGGGCCGGCAGTTCGGCAACGCTGCTGCGATAGATCGCGTTCGGATAGGCACCGATGAAACCCGGCACCAGCGTCAGCGTGTTCTCCTCGGGCAGCAGCTCGGACTTCTCGCGCGCCAGGTGCGCGACGTTGGCATGCGCCGTGTTGCGCAGCAGCGTGAAGTAGCGTGGAGCGCCCGCCGGGCCGTCGATGCGCAGCACGCTCATCTCCGGCAGCCAGCTCAGGCTGGCGCCTTGGACGGCGGCAAGCGCCTGCAGCTCAGCGCGTAGCCGCGCGTCGCTGACGCCGGTCAGGTCGAAGCGTTTGTCCAGCACCGGCGCGAGGTGCCGGCCCAGCAGCGCGTAGAGCTCGCGCTGCGGGTCGTCGCTGCGGAATGGCACCGCACTGTCGGCGTCGAGAAAAGCGTTCTTGCCGTACACGTATTCACGCGCCTCGCCGCTGGCGCCGCGGTACCAGAACAACGCCGTGCTCTCGCGCACGCGCTGCGGCAAGAAGATCAGAAAGTTGAACTCGCCTTCCATGCGCATGAAGTCCATGTACAGGCGGCTGTTCAGCTGGTGGCCGACGTTGCCGTAGACGTCGTAGCCGGCCGCCAGCAGATAGAAGATGCGCTCGAACAGCGGATAGTTGATGACCCAGGCCGTCTTCGGCGGCGCGCCGACGAAGCCCTGCACGACCGAGGCGCTGTCGAAGTGGCGGAAGATGGTCAGCGCCGCATTGCGGTTGCGGCCCTCGCCGTCCCAGATCAGCGACAGGTCGAGCCGGGCCTGCCCGTTGGCAAAGGATTTCTGCAGCATCCGGCTTTTGGTCTGCAGGAAGCTGCGCTGCTCGCGTGCCATCTTCAGCCACGGCACGAGCAGGCCCGAATCGCTGCCCGTCTCGGCCGGCAGCGTCAGCTTCTCTGCCTGGCGCAACAGCACTTCGCCCTGAATCTCCTCGGTGTTGGCCTGGGGGTCGACGAAGACCACCCAGAACTGGTCCTCGATCACGTCCACCGCCATCTGCCCACGGCATACCGGGCCCTTGATGAAGTTCATGATGAAGAACTGCGCTTCATCGAGCAGGAAGCGGTAGCGCGCGGCTATCGGCAGCTCCCGAAAGGTCTCGAAGGGGTTGCTCGCCACCCCCACCGCATAGGAGGGCAGCGCGCCGACCTGCACCTCGGGGTCCAGGAACCAGTCGCGGTACTTGGCCATGCGCGCCGGGCTCAGGCCATAGGGCATGTGCGTCTTGGCCAGGATCACTTCGCGCTCCGGCACGAGCCGGTACCAGAAGCGCGCGACGCCGGGGTCGTCATAGGGCCGGCGCGAGGCGATGATCTGCAGCGGCTCGCCCGGCGGCGTGCTCGAGCGCACCAGGCGGAAGGCGCGGTGCGTGGCATCGGCCTCGAAATGCAGGTGCCCCAGGAACAGGTGCTCGAACAGGTAGCGGCTCATCAGCCGTTCCTTGTTCGACGCGCCGTTCAGGAAGGCCTCCCACTGCTGCAGCTGCTGGCGCTGCAGGTGCGTCAGCGGCAGGTCGCCCTCGTAGGGCGCGCCGGCCTGCAGCCAGCGGGCGACGGTTTCGGTCTCGTGCGCGCTCAGTCCCGGCAGGCCATAGGGCATGCCGGCCAGCGGCGACTTGCGCGCGTAGGCCTCGAACTGCTCGACGCGCGGGCAGGACTGCGCACGGTCGAGCGCGAAGTCGAAGCCCTCGCCCAGCACCGGGCCGGCCGGCAAGGGGTGCTGCTGCTTCAGCAACAAGCTCTGATACAGCAGGCTGCCGGCCAGCTGCGCTTCGGGCGTGGGCGAGCGTTCGTTCAGCACCGGGAAGAAACCACGTTCGCGCCACTGCGAGGGCAGCTGCGCATCGACGAACAGCCGCGACGGCGCCGCCTCGCGCAGCCGCGTCGCGTCGTAGACCGGCTCATTGCTGCCGCCGCGCGCCACGCCCTGCCAGGCGCCCAACTTGATCTGGCAAGGCGCGTCGTAGCAGCCATGGCAGACGACGCAGCGGCGCTGCAGGATCGGCTGCACGTCGGCGCGCCAGGACACGCCTCCCGGCGCGGGCAGCACCGGCTGGTCGTAGCGGGTCGGGTCGGCCTTGCCGAAGCGCTCGTCGAAACTGTCGCGCGACAGGGTCGCGCATCCGACCAGCGCCAGGAGGGCCAATGCTGTGGCGGGTGTACGCATGTGTTCTTGCTGCGAGTCTAGGGCACCGCATAGCGGCGTAGAGCCGCTGCCCTAGAGAATGCGCCGCGCCGCGCACACGCTTGCCACTACAGTTGATGCTCGCGCGCGGCATGGTGCGCGCGCACAGGAGGCAACATGGTCAAGAAGATTCAGAAATCGGCAAGCCCCAAGCTCGACCTGCCCGCGGGTTTGCTGGACAGCCAGCTGGCACAGTCGGTCAAGGCATCGGCACAGCAGATCTGGCTGGCCGGCATGGGCGCCTTCGCCAAGGCGCAGGAAGGCCGGCTCAAGGTCTTCGAAGCACTGATCAAGGAAGGCACCCACCTGCAGCGCAAGACCCAGTCTGCCGCCGAAGAGAAGATCGGCGAGGTCACCGACCGCATGAGCACGATGGCCGGCGACGTCACCGCCAAGGCCGGCCAGCACTGGGACAAGCTCGAATCGATCTTCGAGCAGCGCACCGCCAAGGCCATGAACAAGCTCGGCGTGCCCACTGCCAAGGACGTGGATGCACTGATCAAGCGCGTCGACGAACTCGCCGCCGCGGTGGCCAAGCTGTCCAAGTCGGCGCCGGCCAGGGCCGCCGCCAAGCCGGCCGCGAAGACGGCGGCCAAGAAGACCGTGCAACGCGCCGCGCGCAAGACCAGCCGCTGAGCATGACCCGCTCGAGGAACACACAGGCTGCGCCACGCCCGCGCATCGGTCTGGCGCTGGCCGGCGGCGGCCCGCTGGGCGCGATCTACGAGATCGGTGCGCTGTGCGCGCTGCAGGAAGCGCTGGACGGCGTGGACTTCAACGACCTGTCGGGTTATGTGGGCGTGTCGGCCGGCGGCTTCGTCGCCGCGGGCCTGGCCAACGGCATGACGCCGAAGCAGCTGTGCAGCGCCTTCATCGAGAACGACAGCGCCAGCGAGGACCTGATCCGCCCGGGGCTGTTCATCCGACCGGCCTGGGGCGAATACGCGCGGCGCGCGGCCGCGCTGCCGGGGCTGTTCGTGCAGGCCAGCCTGCGCTTCCTGTTCAAGCGCCGCGCGCTGCTGTCGGCCTTCGAGATCCTGGGCCGCGCGCTGCCCACCGGCTTGTTCAGCCATGCGCCGCTGGAAGCGCAGGTCCGGCGCGTGCTCAGCGCGCCCGGGCGCAGCAACGACTTCCGCACGCTCAAGCGCAAGCTGGTGCTGGTCGCCACCGACCTGGACAGCGGCGAGGCCGCGCCCTTCGGCCAGCCCGGCTGGGACCATGTGCCCATATCGGTGGCCGCTGCGGCCAGCGCCGCGCTGCCGGGGCTGTTTCCGCCGGTGGGCATCGATGGGCGCTGGTACGTGGACGGCGCGCTGAAGAAGACGCTGCATGCCACGGTGCTGCTCGACATGGGGCTGGACCTGCTGTTCTGCCTGAACCCGCTGGTGCCCTTCGACGCCAGCCATTCGCGCCGCCACCGCGTGCTCAGCAGCGGCGACCCGAGCATTCCGCAGCTGGTGGTGGGCGGCTTGCCGGTGGTGCTGAGCCAGACCTTCCGCAGCCTGATCCATTCGCGCCTGGAATTGGGCATGAAGGGCTACGAAGGCAGCCATCCGCACACCGACATCGAGCTTTTCGAGCCCGACCACCGCGACCCGGAGATGTTCCTGGCCAACACCTTCGGCTACGCGCAGCGCCGCGCGCTGGCCGAACATGCCTACCAGCGCACGCGCGCCGACCTGCGCTCGCGCCGCAGCACGCTGGCACCGAAGCTGGCGCGCCACGGCATCACGCTGAACAACGCCGTGCTCGACGACACGCACCGCAGCTTGGTCGGCCGCAAGCGCCACCTGCGCACGCGCTCGGCACGTGCTCTGCAGCGGCTGGACGAGGTGCTGAACGACCTGGACGCGGCGCTGGCCGAGCGCGCCGCCTGAGCGATCTCAGGCGAGGTAGCGCGCTTCCAGGTGCGCCTTGAAATGCGCCGGGTTCAGCGTCTCGCCGCTGGCGCGCAGCGCAAGGTCATCGGTGGTCCAGCGGCTGGCCTGGCTCCAGATGTTGTCGCGCAGCCAGTCGAAGACCGGGCTCAGGTCGCCGGCGGCGATGCGCGCGTCCAGGTCCGGCGTGGCGCGGCGCATCGCCGCGAACCACTGCGCCGCGAACATCGCGCCCAGTGAATAGCAGGGGAAGTAGCCGAAGCCGCCGTCGGTCCAGTGCACGTCCTGCAGCGGCCCGTCCTTGTAGTTGCCGCGCGTGTCCAGGCCCAGCAGCTCCATCATCTTACGGTCCCACAGCGCCGGGATGTCCTCGGCCTCGATCTCGCCTTCGATCAGCGCTCGCTCGATCTCGTAGCGCAGGATGACGTGCGCCGGGTAGGTGACCTCGTCGGCATCGACGCGGATGAAGCCGGGCTTGACGCGGGTCATCAGCCGGTGCAGGTTCACGGCCTCGAAGGCCGGCTGCGCGCCGAAGGCCTCGGCCACCATCGGCGCCAGCCGAGCGACGAAGCCGGGGTGGCTGCCGAGCTGCATCTCGAAGCTCAGCGACTGGCTTTCGTGCACCGCCATCGAACGCGCCTCGGCCACCGGCTGGCCCAGCCATTCGCGCGGCAGGTTCTGCTCGTAGCGGCCATGGCCGGTCTCGTGCACCGTGCCCATCAGGCTGCCGATGAAGTCGTGTTCGGAGAAACGCGTGGTCATGCGCACGTCCTCGGGCACGCCGCCGCAGAAGGGGTGCGTGCTCACGTCCAGCCGGCCCGCCTCGAAGTCGAAGCCGAGCAGGCCGATGACGCGTTCGCACAGGCGCCGCTGCGCCTCCAGCGCGAACGGGCCCACCGGAGCGATCAGCGCCTCGCCGGCCTGGCGCTCGCGCACCTCGCGGATCAGCCCGGGCAGCCAGGCGCGCACCTCGCCGAAGATGCGGTCGACGGTGGCGCTGGTCATGCCCGGCTCGAAGCGGTCCATCAGCGCGTCGTAGCGCGACAGCCCGCTGCGTTCGGACAGCAGCTCGGCCTCTTCGCGCGCGATCGCCAGCACCTCGCGGAAGTTGAGCAGGAAGCCCTTCCAGTCGTTGGCCGGGCGCTGCTCGCGCCAGGCATGTTCGCAGCGCGAGCCGGCCATCTGGCGGCGCTGCACCAGCGATTCGGGCAGCGCATTGGCGCGCTGCCAGTCGCGGCGGATCTCGCGCAGGTTGGCGCGCTGCAGCTCCGACAGCGCCTCCTGCTCGGCGCGCGCGATGGCATCGGCCAGGCCTGGGTCGGTGCGCATGCGGTGCAGCAGCGCCGCCATCTCGCTGAGCGCGGCGGCGCGCGCCGCATTGCCCTTGGGCGGCATCTTCGCCGCCTGGTCCCAGCCGGCCATCGACTGCAGATGCCCCAGCCGGTGCAGCCGTGCATAGGTCTGCGTCAGCGTGTCGTAGGCAGGCGTGGCGGGCATCGTGGGTGCATTCTCGCGCCGCCGGGCCCCCGGGCCCGGACGGTGTAAGCCCTTGTTGCGCAGCCTGTCACGGCGCGCTACTCACAGATCGAAACGTCCGGGGAAGACCCACAGCAAGGCCGCGGTCATGGTGACATAGCGCAACAGCTTGCCGATGGCCATGTAGAACACACAGGGCCAGAAGGCCAGGCGCAGCCAGCCGGCCACCGCGCACAACGGGTCGCCGACCACCGGCAGCCAGCTCAGCAGGCAGGCCTTGGGGCCGAAACGCTGCAGCCACTGCAGCGCGCGCGCTTCGCCGGGCGGGCGCTTCTTGATGCGCTCGTAGGTGCGCTCGGCGCCATAGCCCATCCACCAGCTGATGGC
>CAYUPF010000228.1:0-6215 GCA_964446545.1 uncultured Rubrivivax sp. | reverse complement strand
CCAGCGGCTGCAGCAGCAGCGGCGGCACGCCCATGTCGCGCAGCCCGTCGGGCAGCGACAGCTGCGTCTGCAGCCTCGGGCCCATGCGCACGCCCATCAGCGCCAGGTAGTCGCCGATGCGCTCGAACTCGGTGGCCAGCGGGTGCAGCGTGCTGCGCGAGGCATTGAGCGTGGCGCGCAGGAAGGCGATCAGCCGGTCGAGCATGGCCTGGGCGCGCGGCGGGTCGATGCCGATCAGCACGCGCAGGTTGGCCAGCGTGTTGAACAGCATGTGCGGTTCGAGCTGCGATTCCAGCAGCTTCAGCTGGTTCTCGGCCGCGGTGCGGCGCGCCCCTTCCGCATCGGCGCGGGCTTGCGACAGTCGTTCCATCAGCGACAAGGTCACCACCGAGGCCACCGAGGCCAGCAGGGTCACCAGCCAGACGGTGCGGCCCATGCTGCTGTCCAGCGACAGCAGATGGGTGCCGCTGCGGTGGCCAAAGGCGGCCACCAGCGCGGTGCCGGCGATGGGCCCGAGCGTCATACCCAGAAGCACCAGGCCGGCCATCCAGGGCCAGCCCGGGAAGCCGGTGGGGCAGGGCGTGTCCAGGCCGCGTACGCGGCGCGAGCGCGCGCGCAGGTAGGCCACCGTGTGGCGGCCGCCATCGATGATCAGCCAGCAGCACAGGCCGATGCTCAGCGAGTGCAGCAGGTTGCCGGCGAAGTCGCCGCGCTCGACGATGCTGAGCGCGAAGGCGATGCCCAGGCACAGCGCGAAGACGAAACCCGCGCCGCGCAGCATCTGCCGTCGCACCTGCCGTGCGTAGCTGGCATGGGTGGGTTGGACGAGGGCCATCGCCTGCCATTCTGGGCCCCTGCAGGCGCGGCGCCTTCCGCTCTGCGACGGACCGCGGCAGCGCGGCGCCAGACGACAGCAATGTGCCGCGGAATGCGCCGACCGGCTTTCAGCCGCCGCCAGCCAGCGCCTTGCGGATGGCTTCGATGCGCACGCGGTTGACGCCAAAATCTTTGCGGCCCAGCCGCGAGGCCGAGCGCAGTTGCACCAGGCCGGCGCTCGGGTCGAACCAGAACTCGGCATCGTCGACGAACTTCATCCACCGCGTCGTGAACTGCACGTAGAGGTAGTCGTCGCGCCCCTCCACCACCTTGGCACCGGGCATGGCCTCGACGATGCGCTTGATCTGCGCGATCGTCTGCGCGCCGCTGCCCTGCAGCGCCAGCGGCGCGATGCGCGCATCGTCCTGCATCGGATGCTGCGCCCACAGCTTGGCCTGGCTGCTGACACTGTTGGGGTTCTTCCACGGCGGCTTGAGCCGGCCGTCACGCACGCCCAGCTTGTTTCGGCAGGCTGCCGCCAAAGGCCCCCAGCTGTGCTGCCAGCAGCACCAGCACCGCCAGCGCGACGGCGCCCAGAATGGACTACTTCAGCACCTGCATGGCTGGGCCCGGTGTTCAGCGGCGCTTGCTGCCGCCCAGCAGCCCGCCGAGCATGCCGCGGAAGATCTCGCGGCCCGCGGCAGAGCCCATGCTGCGCATCGCCGACGAGGCCGCCTTCTCGACCAGGCCCTCGCGCTTGCCGCCGCGCGGGCCGGTGCTGCCGAAGAGCAGGTCTTTCAGCTCGCTCATCATGCCGCCGTCGCCCATAGCGGCGCCGGGCTGGGCGGTGATTTCCTTGGCCGCGTCGGCGCTGGCCTCGGCGCGGCCCTTGAGTTTTTCGTAGGCGGATTCGCGATCCTGCGTCTTCTCGTAGGTGCCGGCGACGAGCGAGTTGCCGATCAGCGCCGCGCGCTGCTCGGGCGTGATCGGCCCGATCTGGCTGCCCGGCGGCAGCACGTAGACGCGCTGCGTCACGCTGGGCCGGCCTTTCTCGTCGAGGAAGCTGACCAGCGCCTCGCCCACGGCCAGCTCGGTGATGGCGGTCTCGATGTCCAGCCCCGGGTTGGCGCGCATGGTGCTGGCCGCGGCCTTGACGGCCTTCTGGTCGCGCGGCGTGAAGGCGCGCAGCGCATGCTGCACGCGGTTGCCCAGCTGCGCCAGCACCGCGTCGGGGATGTCGAGCGGGTTCTGTGTCACGAAATACACGCCCACGCCCTTGCTGCGCACCAGCCGCACCACCAGCTCGATGCGTTCGACCAGCGCCGCCGGCGCGTCCTTGAACAGCAAGTGCGCTTCGTCGAAGAAGAAGACCAGCTTCGGCTTGTCCAGGTCGCCGACCTCGGGCAGCTGCTCGAACAGCTCGCTCAGCATCCACAGCAGGAAGGTGGCATACAGCCGGGGCGAATTCATCAGCTGGTCGGCGGCCAGGATGTTGACCACGCCCTTGCCGTCCTGGGTCTGCATGAAGTCGGCGATGTCCAGCATCGGCTCGCCGAAGAAGCGGTCACCGCCCTGTTCGCCGATCTGCAGCAGCCCACGCTGGATGGCGCCGATGCTGGCCGCGCTGACGTTGCCGTACTCGGTCTTGTACTGCGCCGCGTTGTCGCCCACGTGCTGCAGCATCGCGCGCAGGTCCTTCAGGTCGAGCAGCAGCAAGCCGTGGTCGTCGGCGATCTTGAAGACCATGCTCAGCACGCCGGCCTGCGTCTCGTTCAGCGCCAGCATGCGCGCCAGCAGCAGCGGGCCCATGTCGGAGATGGTGGCGCGTACCGGGTGCCCTTGAGCCTTGGCGCCGTCGGCAAACACGTCCCACAGCGTGCAGGGGCAGGCCAGCGCTTCGGGCGGGGTGATGCCGCGCTCCTTCAGCACCGCGGCCATCTTCGGCGGCATGCTGCCCGCCTGGCTGATGCCGGTGAGGTCGCCCTTGACGTCGGCCATGAACACCGGCACGCCCAACTTGCTGAAGTTCTCGGCCAGCGTCTGCAAGGTGATCGTCTTGCCGGTGCCGGTGGCGCCGGTGATCAGCCCGTGGCGGTTGGCCAGCGCGGGCAACAACTGGCATTCGATATCGCCATGCCTGGCGACGAGGATCGGATCGGCCATCGGCGCGGCTCCTGTGGGTGGCCAAAAAGTAGAATGGCAGTCTATCCAACTACAGCGTCGCGCCCGTTGCGTTTGCGGGCCGCAGGGGAGCTTGTCAATGGCCGGACATTCCAAATGGGCCAATATCCAGCACCGCAAGGGGCGTCAAGACGAGAAGCGCGGCAAGGTCTGGACGCGGGTGATCCGCGAGATCACCGTGGCCGCGCGCCAGGGCGGCGGTGATCTCAATGCCAACCCGCGGCTGCGTCTGGCGGTCGACAAGGCCAAGGCCGCCAACATGCCGGCCGAGCGCATCAAGTACAACATCGACAAGGCTTCGGGCACGCTGGAAGGCCTGAACTACGAGGAGATCCGCTACGAGGGCTACGGCATCGGCGGCGCGGCGATCATCGTCGACTGCATGACCGACAACCGCGTGCGCACCGTCGCCGAGGTGCGCCATGCGTTCAGCAAGTACGGCGGCAACATGGGCACCGAAGGCTCGGTCGCCTTCCAGTTCCGCCATTGCGCTCAGCTGATCTTCGCCCCCGGCACCAGCGAGGACAAGGTCATGGAAGTGGCGCTGGAGGCCGGCGCCGACGACGTGATCGGCGACGACGACGGCGCCATCGAGGTGCTGTGTGCGGTGGGCGACTTCGAGGCGGTGAAGGCCGCGCTCGAAGCCGCGGGCCTGGTGCCCGAAGTGGCCGGCGTGACGATGCGCGCCGAAAACGAGATCGAACTGCAGGGCGAGGACGCGGCGCGCATGCGCAAGCTGCTCGACGTGCTGGAAGACCTGGACGACACCCAGGAGGTCTTCCACAACGCGGTGATGGACGAGTGATCCCGCGATGAAGGTTCTGGTCATCGGCAATGGCGGGCGTGAACACGCGCTGGCCTGGAAACTGGCGCAGTCGCCGCGTGTGCAGCGCGTCTACGTGGCGCCGGGCAACGGCGGCACGGCGCGCGACCCGCAGCTGCACAACATCGCCATCGCCGACCTGAAGGCGCTGGCCGACTTTGCCCAGGCCGAAAAGATCGGCCTGACCGTGGTCGGCCCCGAGGCGCCGCTGGCCGCCGGCGTGGTCGACCTGTTCCGCGAGCGTGGCCTGCGCATCTTCGGCCCGACGCGCGCCGCGGCGCAGCTGGAGAGTTCCAAGGCCTTCGCCAAGAACTTCATGCAGCGCCACGGCATCCCGACCGCGGCCTATGCCAGCTTCGACGATGCGGCGGCGGCGCATGCCTTCGTGCAGCAGCAGGGCGCGCCCATCGTCATCAAGGCCGACGGCCTGGCTGCCGGCAAGGGTGTGGTCGTGGCCACCACGCCGCAGCAGGCGCACGAGGCCATCGACTGGATGCTGGTCGGCAACAAGCTCGGCGTCACGCACAACGCCGGCGGTGCACGCGTGGTCATCGAGCAGTTCCTCGACGGCGAGGAGGCCAGCTTCATCGTGTTGTGCGACGGCAAGAACGTGCTGCCGCTGGCCACCAGCCAGGACCACAAGCGCCTGCTCGACGGCGACACCGGGCCCAACACCGGTGGCATGGGCGCCTATTCGCCAGCGCCGGTGGTCACGCCCAACGTGCATGCGCGCGTCATGCACGAGATCATCCTGCCCACGGTGGCCGGCATGGCCAGGGACGGCGCGCCCTTCAGCGGCTTCCTCTATGCCGGGCTGATGATCGACGCGATGGGGCAGCCGCACACGGTGGAATTCAACGCCCGTCTGGGCGACCCGGAGACGCAGCCGATCCTGATGCGCTTGAAGAGCGATCTGCTGGACGCACTGCTGCATGCCACCGACGGCACGCTCGACCAGGTGCAGCTGCAATGGGACCGTCGTGTCGCGCTCGGCGTGGTGATGGCCGCCGCCGGCTACCCGATGAACCCGCGCAAGGGCGATGTCATCACCGGGCTGCCAGCCGCGGCCGAAGACCTGCAGGTGTTCCATGCGGGCACGGTGGAGCATGACGGCCAGCTGCTGACCAGCGGCGGGCGCGTGCTGTGCGTCACCGCGCTGGGCGAGAAGGTCAAGACCGCGCAGCAGCGCGCCTACGAGGCGCTGGCCGGCATCCACATCGACGGCGCGATCCACCGCACCGACATCGGCCACCGTGCCGTCAAGCGCTGACGTGACCACCAACCCGGACAGCGCGCCGGTGCGCGACTACCTGCTGGGCCTGCAGCAACGCATCGTCCATGCCTTCGAGGCCGAAGACGGCAAGCCCTTCGTCAGCGACGGCTGGACGCGCCCGGCGGGTGGCGGGAATCCAGCCCCGCAGACGCCTGCGGCGTCGGCCCCCCAGGGGGGCGTGTCCGGCTTGGAGCGGCCCGGCGCCGGACTTGAAGGCGACGGCCTGTCGCGGCTGGTGGAACAAGGTCAGGTGTTCGAGCGCGCCGGCTGCAACTTCAGCCATGTGAAGGGCCGCACGCTGCCGCCCTCGGCCACGCAGCACCGCGGCGGGCTGGCCGGCGCACCTTTCGAGGCGCTGGGCGTGTCGCTGGTGATGCACCCGCGCAACCCGCACGTGCCCACGGTGCATATGAACGTGCGCATGATGCTGGCGCGCCCCGTTGGCCGGCAGCCGGTGTGCTGGTTCGGCGGCGGCATGGACCTGACGCCCTACTACGGCGTCGAGGAGGACGCGCAGCACTTCCACCGCTGCTGCCGCGATGCGCTGGCACCCTTCGGCGCCGGCTTGTATCCGCGCTTCAAGCGCTGGTGCGACGAGTACTTCTTCCTCAAGCACCGCAACGAGGCGCGTGGCGTCGGCGGTGTGTTCTTCGACGACTTCGACGAGCTGGGCTTCGAGCGCAGCTTCGCCATGATGCGCGCGGTGGGCGATGCCTTCGTCGGCGCCTACCTGCCGATCGTGCAACGCCGCCGTGCCATGCCCTACGGCGAACGCGAGCGCGACTTCCAGCTCTACCGCCGTGGGCGCTACGTGGAGTTCAACCTGGTGCTCGACCGCGGCACGCATTTCGGCCTGCAGTCGGGCGGGCGCACCGAAAGCATCCTGATGTCGATGCCGCCGCTGGTGAGCTGGCGCTACGACTGGGCGCCCGAGCCGGGCTCGCCGGAGGCACGGCTGACCAGCGACTTCCTGCCGGTGCGCGATTGGCTGAAGTGAAACACCCCCGAAGCGCCTGCGGCGCGCCAGCCGGCATGCAGGCCGGCTGGCCTTCGCAGGCGCCAGGCCCGGCAAAGCCGGTTCCACGGCGTCCGCTTGGCGGCAGCGGTTGCGTGCGTTGCGGG
>CAYUPF010000227.1:0-6217 GCA_964446545.1 uncultured Rubrivivax sp. | reverse complement strand
GTGGTCTTCAACAGGGGGAAGCCGAACGCGCGTCCCAGGTAGACCGCGGAGATGGCCGTCAGCGCTGCCTTCATGAAGGGCAGCGGCGCGATGACGCCCGCTCCCGCGAGGGCATACAAGGCCCACAGGCCCAGCACGGCGGCAATGGCCAGGGTGACGAGCGTTGGCAGCAGCTTGCCGGCTTCGGCGGCGCGCGCCATGCGTTCGCCGGCCCCCATCAACCGGTAGGCCGGCGCGCCGACGACGATGCAGACCAGATGCGCCACGGCCGCAGCCGCGCTCAACGACCCACCGATGACGAGTGCCTGACTGCCGGTGAGCGGCATGGCGTTCAACAAGGCCCGACGCTGCGGCTCAGTGCTTCTCCAGCCGGTTCACCGCCGCTTCCGCCTGCTCCAGCGACCGCAGGATCTGCGCCTTCAGCGACTGCAGGTCCACGCCCGCGGTGCTCTTCTTGCCTTCCAGGTAGCGCGCGTAGACGCCGTGCACGATGGCCGCGCTCTTCCAGCGGTTGAAGCCGACGTAGTAGTCCAGCAGCCGCAGGTCGCGGCCGGTGCGTGCGGCATAGCGTTCGGCCAGATCCCGGCGCGCCGGCCAGCCGGGCAGGCTGGTCGGCGGCACGCCGCGCACCGACGGCGGGTCGCCGGGCTCGGCCCACTGGTTCAGCGCATAGGCCAGGTCGGCCAGCGGGTCGCCCAGCGTCGAGATCTCCCAGTCCACCACCGCGGCGATGCGCCCGTCGGTGCCGATCAGCGTGTTGTGCAGGCCGTAGTCGCCATGCACGATGCGCGCCGGCCCCTGCTCGGGCACGTGCTCCAGAAGGTATTTCTGCAGCTCGTGCGCGCGCGGGTCGTCCAGCTGCGCGCCGGCGATCGATGCGGTCCACGAGCGGTACCAGGTCTTCAGCTGGCGGCCGATGTAGTCGTCCTTCTTGCCCAGCTCACCCAGGCCCACGGCGTCGGGGTCGATCGAATGCAGCTCGGCCAGCACGTCGATGAAGGAATGGGCGATCTCCTTGCGCAGCTGCGGCGGTGCATAACGTTCGGCGTCGGCGGCCGAATACAGCGGGTGGCCGTCGATGCGGCCCATCACGTAGAACAGCGCGCCGGTGACCGAGGTGTCGGCGCAGAAGCCCAGTGCGCGCGGCACCGGCACCTTGGTCTTGCCCAGTGCGCTGATCAGCGCCCATTCGCGCGCCATGTCGTGCGCCTTGGGCAGCAGCTCGCCCATCGGCGGGCGGCGGATCACCGCCTGCCGGCCGTGCGTGCCTTCGATCAGGTAGGTCAGGTTCGAATGGCCGCCTTCCAGGCGTGTCCACTTCAGCGGCGGCGTCAGCTCGGGAATGTGCTTGGCGATCCAGGCCTCGACGGCCTGGGTGTCGTAGCCCACCGGCGCGGCGGGTTCAGCTGCAGGCGGCATAACGTTCCAGGTGGTGGTCGGCATCGCCGAAGCGCTGGCCGAGGGTGGTCAGGCGGCGAAAGGTGTGCGAGATCTTCAGCTCCTCGGTCATGCCCATGCCGCCGTGCAGCTGCACCGATTCCTGGCTGACGTGGCGTGCCGCGTCGGCGATCTTCACCTTGGCACCGGACACCGCGCGCCGGCGCTCGGCGGCGTCGCCGCCGGCGTCCACCTTGCTCGCCGCCAGGATCGCCATCGAGCGTGCCTGCTCGGTGTGGATGACCATCTCGACGATGCGGTGCTGCAGCACCTGGAACGAGCCGATCGGCACACCGAACTGCTTGCGCGTCTTCAGGTAGTCGAGCGTGCTGTCGTTGGCGTACTGCATCGCGCCGATGGCGTCGGCGCACAGCAGCGCGGTGGCGAAGTCCACCGCCTCGTCGATCAGCGGCAGCGCGCCGCCGGCCGGGCCGAGCAAAGCGTCGGCACTCAGCTGCACACCGCTCAGGCGCACATCGGCGGCGCGCTGGCCGTCGACGGTGCGGCAGGGGTTCAGGCTGACACCCTGGGCCTGGGTTTCGACGATGAACAGGCTGGGCCCGTTGGCGTCGACCGAAACGATCAACCGGTCCGCGGCGGCAGCGCCGATGACCACGCACTTCTCGCCGTCCAGCACCCAGCCGTTGCCGCTGGCGCGCGCCGTGGTCGCCACCGGCGCGAGCTCGTAGCGTCGGCCCGGCTCCAGGTAGGCGAAGGCCAGCTTGGCCGAGCCGTCGATCAGACCGGGCAGCAGCGCGGCGCGTTGTGCCGACGTGCCGGCCTGGGCCAGCAGTCGCCCGGCCACGATCTGGTCGAGCAGAGGCTCCACCACCAGCGCCTCGCCGCAGGCTTCCATCACCGGCATCAGGTCGATGGCGCCGCCGCCGAAGCCGCCGTCGGCCTCGGGCAGCGCGATCGCGGTCAGCCCCATCTCGGCGAAAGTGCTCCACACCTGATCGCTATGGCCGGTGGGCGATTGCAGGATTGCCTTGCGTTGCTCGAAACCGTAGGCCTGCGCCAGGAACTTGCGCACCGAGTCGGCAAGCTGCTGTTGCTCGTCGCTGTATTCGAAGTTCATCGTCGTGTCCTCAAAGCCCCAGCGTCATCTTGGCGATGATGTTGCGCTGGATCTCGTTGCTGCCGGCGTAAATGCTGGTCTTGCGGTAGTTGAAGTAACGCGGCGACAGGCGCGAGGTGTAGGCGTCGACCTGGCCGTCGTCGACGGCGGCGAAGGGCTGCGCCATCGGGCCCACGGCCTGCATCATCAGCTCGGTGATGGCTTGCTGGATCTCGGTGCCGCGGATCTTCAGCATCGACACGTCGGCACCGGGCGGCTGGCCGCTGCGGCGCATCTTGTCGAGGAAGCGCATGGACGTGAGCTCCAGCGCGTCGAGCTCGATCTCCACGCGCGACAGCCGGTCGCGGAAGCGCACATCCTCGATCAAGGCCTTGCCGTTCTTGCTCTCCTTCGCGGCCAGCGCCTTCAGCGCTGCCAGCTCGCGCTTGGACGAGCCTACCGCGCCCGAACCCATGCGCTCGTGGCCGAGCAGGTACTTGGCGACGGTCCAGCCCTTGTTTTCCTCGTAGACCAGGTTCTCCACCGGCACCTTCACGTCGTCGAAGAAGACCTCGTTGACCTCGTGGCCGCCGTCCATCAGGATCAGCGGGCGCACCGTGATGCCGGGCGTCTTCATGTCGATGAGCAGGAAGCTGATGCCTTCCTGGCGCTTCTCGGCCGCGGCGTCGGTGCGCACCAGGCAGAAGATCCAGTCGCCGTAGTGGCCCAGCGTGGTCCAGATCTTCTGGCCGTTGACGACGTAGTGGTCGCCGCGGCGCTCGGCGCGGGTCTTCAGAGCCGCCAGGTCGGAGCCGGCGCCGGGCTCGCTGTAGCCCTGCACCCAGAAGTCGTCGCCCTCGCGGATGCGCGGCAGGAACCGGTCCTTCTGCTGCGGGCTGCCGAAGCGCAGCAGCACCGACGCGCACATGCTCGGCCCGAAGGGCGGCAAGGTCGGCGCGCCGGCCAGGCCGAACTCCTCGTCGTAGATGTAGCGCTGCGTGATGTCCCAGCCGGTGCCGCCCCATTCCACCGGCCAGTGCGGCACCGACCAGCCCTTGGCCGCGAGGATCTTGTGCCAGCGTTGGATGTCCTCCTTGCTCAGGCCGCGGTAGCCGGTGACCTTGTCGCGGATGTCGGCCGGCAGATTCGTCTTCAGCCAGCCGCGCACCTCGTCGCGGAAGGCCAGTTCGTCGGGGGCGTAGTTCAAGTCCATGATGCTCGATCCAGTGCAGGTGTCTTCATTGTGACGGCGTGTCGCGCGCGGGACGCCGATGATCGCAGCTGAGCGGCGAACCGGCCCTTCAGGTTTTCCATGTCCGGCAGGCGACAGCGCGCGCACGCTATGCTGGCTTCGACTTGGTTGTCACGAGGAGACACATCTTGGCCCTACCCGAACTGCAGACGCTGCGCTACGAGCTCAACGACGGCATCGCCACGATCACGCTGCACCGGCCGGAGAAGCTCAACGCCTTCACCGCGCAGATGCGCGACGAGCTGATCGCCGCCTTCGACCAGACCGATGCCGACGACGCGGTGCGCGCGGTCATCGTCACCGGCGCGGGCCGCGCCTTCTGCGCCGGCGCCGATTTGTCCAGCGGCGGCAAGACCTTCGACTACGCGTCGCGGCAGGAAGCGGCGCGCGAGGAACTGCGCGTCGGCGATGTCTACCGCGACGGCGGCGGCATGGTCACGCTGCGCATGTTCAAGAGCCTGAAGCCGGTGATCGGCGCCATCAACGGCGCGGCCGTGGGCATCGGCATGACGATGCAGCTGCCGATGGACATGCGCCTGGCCAGCACCGAGGCGCGCTTCGGCTTCGTCTTCGCGAGGCGCGGCATCACGCCGGAAGCGGCGTCGAGCTGGTTCCTGTCAAGGCTGGTGGGTATGCAGACCGCGCTGGAGTGGTGCTTCACCGGGCGCGTGTTTTCGGCGCAGGAGGCGCTGGAACGTGGCCTGGTGCGCTCGCTGCATGCGCCCGACGAGCTGCTGCCGGCGGCGCGCGCGCTGGCACGCGAGATCGCCGACAACACCGCGCCGGTGTCGGTGGCGCTGACGCGGCAGATGCTGTGGCGGCTGTCGGCCACCGAACACCCGATGATGGCGCACCGCATCGACAGCCGCGCCATCCAGGCCCGTGGCCGCTCGGCCGACGCGCGCGAGGGCGTCGGCGCCTTCCTGGACAAGCGCACGCCGGTCTATCCGGACAAGGTGTCCACCGACATGCCCGAGTTCTTCCCGTGGTGGGACGAACCGGCCTTCGAGTGAACGCCATGGACGACGACTTCGACGTGCTCATCGTCGGCGCCGGCATCTCCGGCATCGGCGCCGCCTGGCACCTGCAGCAGCGGCACCCGGACAAGCGATTCCTGATCCTGGAGTCGCAGGCCGGCCATGGCGGCACTTGGCGCACGCACCGCTACCCGGGCATCCGCTCGGACAGCGACCTGTTCACCTTCGGCTATCGCTTCAAGCCGTGGATGGGCAAGCCCATCGCCACCGCGGCGGAGATCCAGCAGTACCTGGGCGAGGTCATCGGCGAGAACGGCCTGACACCGCACATCCGCTACCGCCACGCGGTCAGCGCGGCCGAATGGTCCGGCGACGAGCAGCGCTGGACGATCACCGCCGCGCACGACGGGCAGCTGCAGCGCTTCAAGGCGCGCTTCCTGTTCATGTGCCAGGGCTACTACCGCCATGCCGAGGGCTACATGCCGCAGTGGCCGGGCATGGCTTCGTTCGCCGGAC
This sequence comes from uncultured Rubrivivax sp., assembly GCA_964446545.1. GTDB lineage: Bacteria > Pseudomonadota > Gammaproteobacteria > Burkholderiales > Burkholderiaceae_C > Rubrivivax. Next base: position 978 of record CAYUPF010000227.1, on the reverse strand, counting down.
GCATCGTGCACCCACAGATGTGGCCCGAGGACCTGGACCTGGCAGGCAAGAAGGTGGTGGTCATCGGCTCGGGCGCGACCGCGGCCACGCTGATCCCGGCGATTGCCGGGAGTTGCGCGCACGTCACCATGCTGCAGCGCTCGCCCACCTTCTTCATCACCGGGCGCAACGCCAACGAGCTGGCCGACATGCTGCGCCAGCTGGACATCCCGGCCGAGTGGACGCACGAGATCGTGCGCCGCAAGGTGCTGTTCGACCAGGCGGCCTTCACGCGGCGCTGCGTGTCCGAGCCCGAAGTCGTGCGCCAGGAGCTGCTGGCGGGGGTGCGCGCCGCGCTCGGCCCGGCGCACGAGGCCGAGGTGGAACAGCACTTCAACCCCAGCTACCGGCCGTGGCAGCAACGCATCGCCTTCGTGCCCGACGGCGACCTGTTCAAGGCGGTGCGCGAGGGCCAGGCCTCGGTTGTCACCGATGAGATCGAGAGCTTCGAGCCCGCGGGCATCCGCCTGAAATCCGGCACGCTGCTTGAAGCCGACGTGATCGTCAGCGCCACCGGCTTCAACCTCAACGTGCTGGGCGACATGCGCTTTGCCATCGACGGCCGGCCGCTGGACTTTGCGCAGACCGTGGGCTGGCGCGGTGCGATGTTCAGCGGCGTGCCGAACATGGCCTGGGTCTTCGGCTACTTCCGCGCCAGCTGGACGCTGCGCGCCGACCTGCTGGCCGAATTCGTCTGTCGGCTACTGCAGCACATGGACGACAAAGGCGCGGGCGTGGTCACGCCGACGCTGCGCGCACAGGACCAGGGCATGGACCTGAAGCCCTGGGTCGAGCCGGAGAACTTCAATCCCGGCTACATCCAGCGCGGCATCCATCTGCTGCCGAAGCAGGGTGACCGGCTGCCCTGGCTGCACCGGCAGGACTATGCGGTGGACAAGGAAGAACTGCCGCAGGCCGACCTGGAGGACGGCAGCCTGG
>CAYUPF010000226.1:0-6245 GCA_964446545.1 uncultured Rubrivivax sp. | reverse complement strand
CATCTTGTGGTCGGCGTCGATCTGCACGATCTTCGCGTTCTTCGGCCAGTAGTCCATGCCGTACTGCGGCAGCGTGCCGAAGGGCCCGAGCCGCGAGCCCAGCGCGATCACCACGTCGGCCTGCGACACCAGCTTCATGCCGGCCTTGCTGCCCTGGTAGCCGAGCGGACCGCACCACTGCGGGTGGCTGGCGGGGAAGCTGTCGTTGTGCTGGTAGCTGTTGACGACCGGGCAGCCCAGGCGTTCGGCCAGCGCGATGCACTCGTCCCAGGCCTCGCCCATGACCACGCCGCCGCCGGCGATCAGCACCGGGAACCCGGCCTTGGCGATCAGTTCGGCCGCGGCCTTGAGGCTGGCCTCGCCGCCGGGGCCGCGGTCCAGGCGCATCGGCTTCGGGATCTCGCAGCTGATCTCGCCGTAGAACAGGTCGCGCGGGATGTTCAGCTGCGTCGGCCCCAGTTCGGAATGCGCGCGGTCGAAGCAGCGCGCGGTGTATTCGGCCATGCGCTTGTTGTTGTTGACGTGGCCCTGGTACTTGGTGAACTCCTGGAACATCGGCAGCTGGTTCGCTTCCTGGAAGCCGCCCAGGCCGATACCCATGGTGCCGGTCTCGGGCGTGATCAGCACCACCGGCGAATGCGCCCAGTAGGCCGCGGCGATGGCGGTGACGCAGTTGCTGATGCCCGGGCCGTTCTGGCCGATGACCACGCCGTGCCGGCCGCTGGCGCGCGAATAGCCGTCGGCCATGTGGCCCGCACCCTGCTCATGCACGACGGGGATGAGCCGGATGCCGGCCGGCGCGAAGATGTCCATCGCGTCCATGAAGGCCGAGCCCATGATGCCGAACATCGTGTCCACGCCCTGCGCGACCAGCGTCTCGACGAAGGCTTCGGAGGGCGTCATCTTCTGCACGCCGCTGACGACGCTGCGCTGGGCAAGGGGCTGGGGGGCGTTCATCGGGTTTCTCCTGCGGATCGGTGCCGGGCGTCGACTATAGATCGGGCAAGATGCGGCCATGAGCGACCTGAACCTGCTGCGCCCCGATCGCCGCTTGAGCGTGCGCGACACCTTCGGCATCGACAGCGATCTGCAGGTGCCGGCCTTCGGCGAGCGCGACGAGCACGTGCCCGAGCTCGATGCCGTCTACCGCTTCAATGCCGACGTCACGCTGGCCATCCTCGCCGGCTTCATGCGCAACCGGCGGGTCATGGTGCAGGGGCTGCACGGCAGCGGCAAATCCACGCACGTCGAGCAGGTGGCGGCGCGGCTGAACTGGCCCTGCGTGCGCGTCAACCTCGACGGCCTCATCAGCCGGCTCGATCTGGTCGGCAAGGACGCGGTGGTGCTGCGTGACGGCCAGCAGGTGACCGAGTTCCAGGAAGGCATCGTGCCCTGGGCGCTGCAGCGGCCGGTGGCGCTGGTCTTCGACGAATACGACGCCGGCCGTCCCGACGTGATGTTCGTCATCCAGCGCCTGCTCGAAAGCGACGGCAAGTTCACTTTGCTGGACCAGAACCGGGTGCTGGTGCCGCATCCCTTCTTTCGCCTCTTTGCCACCGCCAACACCGTGGGTCTGGGCAACCTGAACGGGCTGTACCACGGTGCGCAGAAGCTCAACCATGCGCAGATCGACCGCTGGAACATCGTCGCCACGCTCAACTACCTGCCGTGCGACGAAGAAATGGCCATCGTCGCCGCGCGCGTGCCGGCGCTGGCGGGTGAGGGTGGCCGTGCGCTGCTGCGTTCGATGGTGGCGCTGGCCGACCTGACGCGCAAGGGCTTCGCCGCCGGCGACTTGAGCACGCTGATGTCACCGCGCACGGTGATCACCTGGGCCGAAAACGTCGAGATCTTCCACGACCCGGCCGCAGCCTTTAGGCTGTCCTTCCTGAACAAGTGCGACGAGGCCGAACGACCGCTGGTGGCCGAATACTTCCAGCGCGCCTTCGGCCGCGATCTGGACGAGTCGTACCGCGACACGGCATGACAGGTGCCGTGTTGCGGGCCGAGCGCGGGCCGCTCCCAAGCCGGCCCGCGTCACCTTGGGGGCCAGCCGACCTAACCGTCGGACGAGGGGCGGTCATGAATGAGGTGCAGCTGCTGGCGCGCCGCCAGCAGCGGGTCGAGGAGCTGTGCGCCGGCGCGATCCGCGCGCTCAGCGGCGAGGCCGATCTGCACTTCCGCGGCCGCCGGCTGCACCGTGGCCGGCAGCGGCTGCCGCTGTTCGCGCCGCATCTGCATCCGGCGATCGAGAGCGACGACTTCGGCTCCTTTCGCGGCGCAGCCGACGGGCTGGCGCTGCGGCTGTCCTTGTCCGATGCGGCGCTGCACGCGCGGAGGTGTCCGCCGGACCCGGTGGAGCGCCTGGTCTTCGAACTGCTGGAGCAGATGCGCGTGGAATCGCTCGCGCCCCAGGCGCTGCAGGGCGTGGCTGCCAACCTGCGCCACCGCTTCGAACAATGGTCGATGGCCTTCCACCGCTCGCGCCTGACCGACAACGCGCGCGGCATCCTGCTCTACACCGTGGCCCAGGTGTGCCGCGCGCGTGTCACCGGCGAGCCGGTGCTGGCAGAGACCGAAGATCTGATGGAAGCCACGCGCGCCGCGCTGGCGCCGGCGATGGGCAGCGAACTGGCGGGGTTGCGCCGCCAGCGTCACGACCAGACGGCCTACGCGCAGCACGCGCTGGCCATCGCGCGGCTGGTGGGCGAGATGCTGCGCTCGGCCGACGACGAGGAAGGTGAAGCGGCCCACGCCGCCGACGCCGAGGACAGCGAGCGCGCCGCCTTCAGTCTGGTGATGGAACTGAACGCGCGCGTCGACGAACGCGTGGCCGCAGCGGTCAGCGGCCGCAGCCATGTCTTCGAGGCCGCGCAGGCGCAGTACCGCATCTACACCCGCGCCTACGACCGCGAGCTCGCCGCCACCGCGCTGGCCCGTGCCGAAGTGCTGCACGAGCACCGCGTGCAGCTCGACCGCCTGGTCGCCGCGTCGGGCCTGAACCTGGCGCGGCTGGCGCGCGAGCTGAAGGCCATCCTGGCGCGGCCCACGCACGACGGCTGGGACAGCGCGATGGAAGAAGGGCGCATCGACGGCCGCCGCCTGGCGCAGTTGATCGCCTCGCCCACCGAGCGGCGGCTGTTCCGCAGTGAGCACGTGACCGCCGAGGCCGACTGCGTGCTCGCCTTCCTGATCGACTGCTCCGGCTCGATGAAGCAGCACATCGAGCCGCTGACCACGCTGCTGGACGTGTTCACACGCGCGCTCGAACAGGCGGGCGTGGCCAATGAGCTGCTGGGCTTCAGCACCGGCGCGTGGAACGGCGGGCGCGCACGGCGCGACTGGCTCAAGGCCGGCCAGCCGCCGTTGCCCGGCAGGCTCAACGAGCGCTGCCACATGGTCTTCAAGGACGCCGACACCCGCTGGCGCCGCGCGCGCCCCGGCATCGCCGCGCTGCTGAAGTCCGACCTGTTCCGCGAGGGCATCGACGGCGAAGCCGTGGACTGGGCCGTTGCGCGGCTGGAAGCGCGGCCCGAGGCGCGCAAGCTGCTGCTGGTGGTGTCCGACGGCTGCCCGATGGATGGCGCGACGAACCTGGCCAACGACACGTACTACCTGGACAACCACCTGAAGCAGGTGCTGCAGAGCCACGAGCGCAACGGCCGTGTCGAGATCTGCGCGCTCGGTGTCGGGCTGGACCTGAGCCCCTTCTATTCGCATTGCCAGGCGCTGGACCTGGGCATGCCGCCGGGCCACGCGGTGCTGCGCGACATCCTGCAGTTGCTGGTGCGGCCGGCGCGGCGCTGACGTGAACCACCCCCTGCGCGCTTGGCGCGCCCCCTCAAGGGCGCGCCGCTGGCGGACCGGCGTAGCCGGATCCGCGGCGGTCGCTCGGTCGGCAGCCTGGTTGATGCGTCGCGGGTCGCACCAAGTGTGGTGGAGCAGCTGACATGCCCACGCTGCCGATGCCCATGGGCCTGCTGCTGGCCAGCCTGTGCGTGGTCTTCGCCGCCGGCATCGTGCGCGGCTTTGCCGGCTTCGGTTTTTCGGCGCTGTGCGTGGCCGGCATGTCCTTGTTCATGTCGCCGGCGCAGGTGGTGCCGCCGGTCTTCGTGCTCGAGGTGCTGGCCAGCCTGACACTGTTGCGCAGCGCCTGGAAGGACGTGGACTGGAGCTGGCTCGGCTGGCTGGTGGCGGGCAACGTGCTGTGCATTCCGCTGGGCGTGGCGCTGCTCGCCTACGTCGACGAGACGCCGTTGCGGCTGCTCATCGGTGCGTTGCTGCTGCTGGCGGCCACGTTGCTGCGCAGCGGCTGGAAGCTGGCGTTGGCGCCGACGCGCGGCGTGCGCCTGTTCACCGGTCTGGTGTCGGGCCTGGTCAACGGCGTGGCCGCGATCGGCGGCATTGCCGTGGCGGTGCTGCTGAGCAGCACCGCGCTGGCGCCGGCGGCGATGCGCGCCACGATGATCCTGCTGTTCCTGTTCACCGACCTGTACGCGCTTGCCTGGGCCGCGGTGCTGCCCGGCGAAGCGGGGCAGGACCTGCTGGGCGCGCGCACGCTGCAACTGGCGCTGTGGCTGACGCCGGCGATGCTGGCCGGCATCTGGTTCGGGCAGCGCGCCTTCGTCGGTGTGTCGCCCCAGGCCTTCCGCCGCCACGTGCTGAACCTGCTGCTGCTGATCGCCGGTCTGAGCGTGCTGCGCGCCTTGTCGGCACTGCTCGGCTGAGCCGCCGCTACGATAGGCGCACGATGAGCAACCCGGCATCGAGCCGCGCGCGGCGCTGCGCGAGCCGACGCTGCGCTGCATCGACGAAGACCTGGCCGGCAGGTAGCGCCGGCACCGTGCCCCAGCGAAGGACTGCAGCAGCCCGCCATGAATCCGTTCCCGCGCATCCCCGGCCAGCGTTTCCTGCACTCGCCCGGCCCGACCCGCCTGCCCGACGAGGTGTTGCACGCGATGAGCCGGCAGCCGATGGATCTGGCCGACCCGCGGCTGGACGCAGCGATTGCCGACTGCGAGACCGGCCTGAAGCGGTTGCTGCACACGCAGCTGGCCGACGTGCTGATGTACGCCGCCAACGGCCACGGCGCCTGGGAGGCGGTCAGCGCCAACCTGCTGGGGCCAGGGCGCGCGGTGCTGATCCCAGGCACCGGGCACTTTTCGGAATCGTGGGCCATCCAGACCGAGGCGCTGGGCGCCAAGGTGCAACGCACACCCTGGGTCGAGGGCTTGCCCATCGACGCGGCGGCGGTGGAGCAGGTGCTGCGCGACGACAGGCACCACGAGATCGTCGCCGTGTTCTGCGTGCACACCGACACCGCCAGCGGCGTCACCAGCGAGCTGCAGGCGCTGCGCGCGGCCATCGATGCTGCGGACCATCCGGCGCTGTTCGTCGTCGACGTGGTGGCCTCGCTCGGCGTGGTGCCCTTCGACATGGACGCGCTGCGCGCCGACGTGGTCATCGGCGCGTCGCAGAAGGGGCTGATGCTGCCGCCGGGGCTGGGCTTCGTGGCGGTGAACGAGCGCGCCCGCGTCGCGGCCGAGAGCAACCCGGCGCCGCGTTTCTACTGGGACTGGGGCCGCCGGCGCGACGTGCTGTCGTACCGCAAGTTCTGCGGCACACCGCCGATCAACCTGCTGTTCGGCATGCAGGCCGCGCTGCAGCTGATCTTCCACGAAGGGCTGGACGCGGTGTTCGCGCGCCACCGGCTGCTGGCCGGCGCGGTGCATGCCGCCGTGCAGGGCTGGAGCGAAGGCGGCGCGCTGGGCTTCTTCTGCCAGCCGCCGGAATGCCGATCCCATTCAGTCACCGCGGTGGTGGTGTCAGGCGGCGTCGACCCCGAGGCGCTGCGCACGATCGCGCGCGAGCGCTTCCAGGTGGCGCTGTCAGGCGGTCTGGGGCCGCTGGCCGGCCGCGTGTTCCGCATCGGCCACATGGGCGACATCAATGCCGCGATGGTGCTGGGTGCGCTGGGCGGCGTCGAAGCCGCGCTGCGCGCGCAAGGCCTTCCGATCGGGCAGGGCGGGGTGCAGCGGGCGGTGGAGTTTCTGGCGCGTGTGTGAGCGCGTGTTACCTGCCCCTTGGGAAGTGGCTTCGGGCGGCGTTCCTTGGGCTGCTCAAGACTGGCAGTGGCCTGTCGATTTGCCAGATTGCCGCCGCTCAACGTCTGATTTCAGCGGCAGCCACACCCGCCAGCCGTTTGGATGTCCGCTGCAATGACCTGTTGGGCGTCTAGTCGACGT
>CAYUPF010000225.1:3471-6349 GCA_964446545.1 uncultured Rubrivivax sp. | reverse complement strand
CTTCGTCCTTGCGGCCGAGCAGCTTGCGAAAGAACTTCTCCTGCTTGTCGGGCAGGCGGTTGCCCAGCACCTCGCGCAGCAGCTTCGTCGCACTCTGATGGTCCTGCTTGTTGACCACGCCCTTGGCCTTGGCCGTCACGGCATCTCCGTACGCGATTGCTGCGGTGACCATGAGCGTGATGGCGCCGTTGTAGCTCTTGCTCTGGCCGAGCGTGACCAGGCTGCGCGCCGACTCGTGAAACTCGCGCGCCTGCAGCAGCCGAGCCGACGAATGCACGGCATCGACCACCTTGCGAGGGCCCTGATTCGTCATGCGGCTGCCTTCGCGAGTCGCCGGCGCGCCTGGTCGGGCGCCGCACCCTTGAGGACCCGACCATCACGCACGACATCGGACCACCAGGGGTCGTCTTCAGGCAAGGCCGCCAGTTCCTTTGGCGTGAGCGCGGTCAGCGAGATGCGCAGTTGCTGCCCGTCCTCGAGAGGCATCAGATCCTCCCGGACCTGATCGGCCACGGTCTGCGAGCGGACCAGGATCGCTATGTCGAGATCGCTGGCGGGCGAGTCCTCCCCGCGTGCGACGCTGCCGTAGAGCCACGCAGCGCTGACCGCGGGACCGCGCTTGGCCAGAACCTTGCGGATCGATTCGAGCAACGCATCCCAGCGCCGTTGTTCTTCCTGGAACAGAGCGACGAGAGCGCCGGCAAAGGGGTGTGACGGATTCAGTGCGTAGAGCTGGGTTCGCCCCGAGCCGTGGACGATCACCAACTGCTGTCGGGCGAGCATGTCCAGGACCAGCCGCACGCCCTGCGGCGTGAGGCCAGCCACACCGGCGAGTTGTGGCGCCGATTGCGGTGACCGGTCTGCCACCAGCGCGCGCAGGACGCGCACGCTTCCGGCGCTACCCAGGATGCTGGTGAGCGGGTACCGAAGGTGGCTTTGGGTCTGGGACAGCGCGGGCATACTGAAACATATGGCTTTCCTTACGACAAGTCAAGTTTCTCTATAGCAATTTAACTTTCTCACTGAGCAACAGGACCAGAATGCACCTACCGCCGCACGTCGCGCAAGGCGATCATGCCGTCCAAGTAGAAGCGCCACTCGCGGACGCCGTCAGACATGCACGGCCGCGCGCTCCACGTCAGGGCGCAGTTCAGAGCGCGCGCTTTGTCGGTGACCAGGTCGATCCGAAGAGCGCGAGACGAGCCACCCCGTACCGATTGGCGAGTTCAGCCTTGCTCGCTGCCAACTGCTGCAGCACATGTGCGCGGTTCATGGTTGTCTCATCCGCCCTGTCCGCTGCAGACACGCGCGCTCAGCCGTTCGCGCTCTCGGCGATGAGCACCTCCGCCGGGATCCCGAGGCTCTTGTGCAGGCGGCGGATCATGGCCGGCGTCAGGGGACGCTTGCGGCTCAGCACGCGAGGTCGGACTGGTCACGCCATTGCCGAAGGTGGAGGCAGGTGCTTCAGCTGAAACGCCGCCGCTCCAGCGACGCCTGCGAGGCCGCGGCCTTGCGTCGATGCTCGAACGCCGGCATTGCACGAACAGTCGCTCTGCGCCGAAACCCGCCACGAATCGCTCGAACCCGGGCTCCGAATCAGACCGCGCCAGTCGACGCCAGAAAGCGCGCGAAGATCGGGTTGAACTGCTCCGGGCCCTGCAGAAAGGGTGCATGCCCCAGGCTCGGCAGCACCTGCGTCTTGCCTTCCCACAGCCGACCATAGGGCAGACCGGCGATGTAGTCGAGATTGACGAACGCATCCTCGGCGCCGTTGACCACCGCCAGCGGCACTCTGCCTTCGCGCACGATCGCCACTTCATCCAGCGCGCGGCCGGCAGCCAGCGACTCGAACATCATTCGCCGGAAACGGCCATCGGCACGCTTGCACATCGCCAGCAGATGCGGATCGACCGCGCCGTTCACCGCCGAGGCGTGCTGCGCGTAGAGCGAGGCTTCTTCGTCGCTGAAGTCTTCCTTGCCGGTCAGACCCATCACCGGGCTGGGCTTGAAGGCCGCGCCCATGACCGACAGGTCCAGCGGAATCGGCGGCGTGCCGACGATCATCAACGCCGACACCAGCTCGGGCCGGCGGCCCAGCAGCTCCAGGCCGATGTGGCCGCCCAGCGACCAGCCGAGCAGCCGCACGGGACCGGTACCCAGCTGGTCGAGCACCGCCGCACAGGCCGCGGCAAAACCGTCCAGCGCATAGGCGGCCTGCGGGTCGGGCGCGTCGGTCGACGCGCCGTGGCCGGGCAGGTCCAGTGCGATCAGCCGGTATTCCGACAGCGCCGGGCTGTCGAACTGGCGCGCGAAGATCTCCTTGCAGGCGGAGTTGCCGTGCACCAGCAGCACCGGCGGGCCGTCGCTGCGGCTTTGTGCGACGGCGATGTCGCCATAGGGTGTGGACAAGGTAGATGCTTGCATGGCACGCACGGGTGTAGCAACAGGGTTCACGATCCTAGCGCCGGCCATGCGCCGCGGCGATGGATGCGCAAGAAACAGCTCGGCCGTCGCGCGCAATGCCGGCTGGTTGAAGATGAAGGGCGACTGCGCGCCGCGTGCCGTGGCCATCAGGCAGCCCTTTGCGCCAAGGGCGTCGTGAGCATCTCGACCTCGGGGCTCATGCCGGTCATGCGCGCCGGGCCGTAGATGGTGGCGAAGGCGATGTCCTTGGCATCCAGCCCGTGGGCCACGCGCACCAGCTGGTCCACCGGCACCATCTGCGTCGGGTCGAACAACACCCAGCGGCCGCCCAGGTAGGCCTCGAACACCGCATGGAAGTCCGGCGGCGGCTCGTCGAAGCGCGCATAGCCGCTGACCAGCCGCGCCGGGATGTTCAGCGCGCGGCAGAAGGCGATGCACAGGTGCGCGAAGTCGC
>CAYUPF010000225.1:0-3371 GCA_964446545.1 uncultured Rubrivivax sp. | reverse complement strand
ACCGCTGTACGCGAAGGTGCATGATGTCCACACTGGCCGCCACGATGCACCGCATCGACATTGGAGGTCCCCCATGAAGAACACCCTGTCCCGCATCACCCTGCTCGCTCCCGTCGCCGCCGTGATCCTGGCCGTCGGCGGCTGCTCCAGCATGTCCACGCGCGACAAGAACACGGCCGTCGGCGCCGGCGTGGGTGCGGTCGGCGGCGCCGTCCTCACCGGCGGCAGCGCGGTCGGCACCGTGGGCGGCGCGGCCGTGGGCGGCGTCATCGGCAACCAGGTAGGCAAAGACAAGAAATGATCGAACCGCTGCTGCTGAGCACCGCCCGCGTCGGCACCTTCTTCGGCACGCAGCCGCTCACCGGCGCCAGCGGCTTCTTCTTCGAGCGCGACGAACGCTTGTTCTTCGTCACCAGCCGGCATGTGCTGTTCGACCCGCCCAGCGGGCACCGGCCCGACCGCATCGAGATCGAACTGCACACCGACGCGCAGAACCTGACGCAGTCGGCGGTGCTGTCGGTGCTGCTGTATCGCGACGGCGTGGGCGTGTGGCGCGAAGGCCGCGACGCCGGCGGCGAGATCGACGTGGCGGTGATCGAACTGCAGCGCTCGGCCCTGCCGCCATCGGTGCTGCTGCGCTGCTTCGGGCCGGCGCACCTGCAGGGATCGCTGCAGGACGTGGAGGTCGGCAGCTCGCTGCTGATCGTGGGCTTCCCGCTGGGCTTCCACGACACGCTGCACCACCTGCCGGTGGTGCGCCAGGCGAGCATCGCCTCGTCCTTCGGCTTGCGCTTCCAGGGCCAGGGCTACTTTCTCACCGATGGGCGCACGCACCGCGGCACCAGCGGCGCGCCGGTGGTCATGCGCGATGGGGACGGCGACCCGCAGCTGCCCTGGAAGCTGCTGGGCGTGCATTCGATGCGCATGGACATGAGCAGCCGCGACCGCCAGCAGGACGAGTCGCTGGGCCTGAACTGCGCCTGGTATGCCGACATCCTGATGACGCTGACGGCCGGCGATGCACACCTCCCTCTGCCCGAGGCGCCGCAGGAAGAGCTGCGCGCGGCCGAGGCCGGTTGAGGCCCTGCCTCAGCCGGCAGGCTTGCGCGGCAGGCGTTGCGCCGGGTCGTAGAAGAACTGTTCCTCGGCGATCAGCTCGCCCTGCCAGCGCTGGTAGGCCAGCTCCTCCATCTCGGTGATGGAACCGTCCAGCCATTCGAAGCGGAAGATCCAGCGGATGACCACGAAGTCGCCGTCGATGAAATAGGGGCGCACGCACTGCGAACGGATCGACTTCGCACGCGCCAGGATCCTGCGCTCGGCGTCCACGTGCTTGTCGCGGCCCACGCGGGGCGGGCCCTGGTTCTCCCGCATCGACGAATCGAGGGTGTAGAACTCCTCGTTGGCCTCGGCATGGGCGTTGGCTTCGACACGGGTGATGAAACGTTTAAGAGTCTGCAGCGTGGGCATGGGGAACTCCTATGGGGCAGCCTACCAAGCGTCTTCCATCTCGCCCACCATCACCTGCTCGACATCGGGACAGGCGTCCAGCCAGGCGATCACGGCTTGGCGATCGTCTTCGGTGGTCGAGCCGCGCCCGGCCTGGGTGACGAAGCCGCCGCGATCACCGCCGCCGAACAACAGCTGCCGCGCCTCGATCGCCTCGACCCCACAAAGCTCGTCAGCACCTGCAACTGCTGCGGGTCGCCGAGACCGGGCCTGAAGCTGAAGGCGACGGCAAAGCCTTGCTGCCGGCGGTTGCGTCCCCGGCTCATCGACCGACCCCTGCCGCCCGCAACAAGCCCTCGAAGGCCCGATCCACCGCGTGCCGGTCGCCCTTGGGCAATTCGATCATCGTCGGCCGCGCGTCGGGCGGGCCCAGCCAGGGCTCGAGGCGCGCGCGGTCGGTGCTGGCGTCCACCAGCAGCACCACCTGCTGCGGCCGGCGGCGGCGCGCCAGTTCGCCCAGCTCGAAGGCGCAGCCGGCGCGCTGCGCGTTGAAGCCGCGCAGGTCCATCACCACCGCGTCGGCACGCTCGATCAGCTGCACCACCGTGGCCTGCCAGCTGCTGTCGCGGCAGCAGAACTCGTTGACGCGGTAGCGGCCGTCGGGGTCGGGTGCCCGGTCCAACGCCGCCAGGCGCTGCTCCAGCTCTGCCTGCGTATTGACGAAGCTGGCGCCGATGTGGCCCGAGGCAAACTGCAGGAAGTCGCCCGGGTCCACGGTGCGCGCCACCACGTCGGGCGCGGCGATCATCGTCAGCGGGCCGAACCAGCGCCAGCGCGAGGCGATGCGGTCGAACAGCGCCTCGGTGCGCGCGGTGTCGCCGAAGACGCGCAGCAGCAGCAGCGTGCGCGGCGGCGGCCGTTCGAGGCCGCGCTGCGCGCGCTTCAGCCCGGCCGCCAGCAGCGGCGGGAACATCGCCGCCGACAGCGCGGCCACCGCCAGCACCCACAGCAGCGGCCCGACGCCGGGGTGCACGCTGATGCGCTCCACCGCTTCGCTGGCCACGATCAGCAGCCACCAGGTGCCGGCCAGCAGCTGCGCATCGGAGAAGCGCTTGGCCTCGTAGCGCCGCGCCAGCGCCTTCAGCCGCCACCAGGCCAGCAGCCCCATCGGCAGCGCCACCACGATGAAGCCGGTGTACAGGCCCGGGCCCGACAGCACCCAGGACGCGCCGGACTGCGTGCCCGTCAGCCACTGCGTCAGCCGCAGCCCGAGCAGCGGCGCCAGGCCGAAGACCAGCAGGGCGGCAAAGGTGATCGGCGCCACGCCGCGCACACGCCGAGCGCCGGTGGCCAGGCCCAGCAGCATCGGCAGCCACAGCGTGACGGCGGCAAACTGGAAGAAGACGACGAAGTTCATCGCCTGGTCCAGGCTCGGCGCCTTGCCGTACAAAGGCCGCTGCAGCATCGACAGCAGCACGCCCAGGGCCGCCAGCGCGGCCAGCGTCGCCAGCCACAGCGCCAGCGCTCGCCAGAAGGGGATGGCCGCCAGCACCGCGAACATCGGCACCGCTGCACTGGCCAGCACGCCGGCCTTCAGGTACAGGTGCACCGGCGTCGCCGGCTCGCCGGCCAGCCCGAAGAACAGCGCCGACAGCGGCAGGGCCGACAGGAAGGTGGCACCCAGCACCGCGATGAAGACGCGGCGCCGCAGCCGCGCCTCCCAGTGCAGCGGGTCCGGTCCGGCACCCGCCACCGGCGGCGGCGGTGCGCTGGCCACGGCCACCGGCAGCGTCGTTTCGGCACGGCCCTGCATGCCGGCCAGCACGGCGCGCCGGTAGCGCCACAGCACCAGCGGCGCGATGCCCAGCGTCAGCAGCAGCACGTTCAGCAGATGGAACGACAGTTCACCGCCCAGCATGTCC
>CAYUPF010000224.1:0-6390 GCA_964446545.1 uncultured Rubrivivax sp. | reverse complement strand
TCATCGTGTGGCTCAGTCGTCCAGGCTGCTCATGCCGGCGCGGTGCGGCAGCGGCTTCGGCCCGGCAATGGAAAAGGCTCCCTTGCCCGGCCAGGCCAGCGTGCCGTCCAGGCGGCGCGCGAACAGCAGCCCGTCGCCACCGGCGCGCATCGGCGTGCGCGCCTGCGGCCCGCGCGCATCGACCGGGTCGATGACCTCGCAGATGACCTGGCCCTTGCGCACGCGCGCGCCCTTGGTGACGCGATACACCAGGATGCCGCTGCATGGGCAGTAGCCCCGGTCCATGCCGGCGATCGGCGTGGCCTCGGCCTTCAGCGCCGGCAGCTTGCCGGGCCTGCCGGCGACCGCGCCGCAGCGCTGCAGGAAGCGCAGCAGATTGGCCGCGTCAGCCGCACCGAGCGCATGGTTCACGTCGTGCTGGCCGCGGTATTCGACGGTGGCGCTGAGGCAGGCCTGCGGTATGTCGGCCTCGGGGAAGGCGTCAGCCAGCCGCGCCCACAGCGCACCGTTGGCGCCCGAGAAGGTCAGCGCCTGCGGATAGGGTTCGTTGACCAGCGTCGCCTCGGCGCCCAGCTCGGCCGCCAGCGCCATCGCCGGGCCCGGCCAGTCGCGGCGCGAGACGAACAGGTGCAGCACCGCCTCCAGGTCGCAATGCAGGTCGAGCATCAGGTCGGCGTCGATCGACAGCTTCATGATCTCGACGCGCAGCGTCTGCAGTTCGTTCAGCGGCCGCATCGCGGCCAGCGCGGCTAGCGCGGCCTGGCGGATCAGCACGATGTTGGCCGCCGCGTCACGGCCGAGCCGGGCACCCACGCGCTCGGCCACGGCCGGGGCCAGGTCGAGCCAGTTGCGGTTGAAGTTGTCACGGCCCAGCTGGTCGTAGCGGCCCAGATGGTTGTTGCCCACCAGCTGCGACAGCCCGATGGGGTTGACGGTGGGCACCACCACCACCTCGCCGCGGATGCGCCCGGCCGCGTCGGCCTTCAGCAGCAGCGGCATCAGGTGGTGCAGCGCCATCGCGCCGGGGAATTCGTTGGCATGCACCGCCGCCTGCAGATACACCTTGGGCCGCGCGCCCACGGTGCCGAAGCGGTGCACCACCACATGGCGGGCGTTGCCCGGCGTCATCGACGGCAACGGGATCTGGAACCGGGTGTGGGCCATGGGTCAGGGCTCTTGCGGATACAGGCCGTGTACCCGCGCGAACAGCCGTGTCAGGCCGAGCAGCGCATCGATGTTCGGCGTGGCGATCTGCAGCCGCTGCGCGATCTCGCGCACCACCGTCACCAGCGCGTCGAGTTCGATGGCACGGCCGGCATCCACGTCGTTCTGCATCGAGGTGCGGAAGGCGCCGAGCTTGCGCGTGACCGCGTGCCGCTCTTCGGGGGTCTGCGCCACCGCGCAGCCGATGCCCGCGCCGATCTGCGCGGCCTCCTGCATCGCGGCCGTGCAGAAGGCCAGCACCAGCGGGTCGGCCATGATGCGGTCGACGCTGGCACCGGTGATGGCCGACACCGGGTTCATGGTCATGTTGCCCCACAACTTGAACCAGATGTCCTGGCGGATGTCGGGCGACAGCGTGGTGTCGAAACCAGCGTTGCGCAACAGCCCGGCCAGGCGCTGCACGCGCGGCGATTCGCCGCCGGCCGGCTCGCCGATGATCAGCCCCTGCCCCATGCGCTGTTCCACCAGGCCAGGCTCGGGCGTGAAGGTGCTGGCGTGCACCACGCAGCCCACGACATGCGCCAGCGGAATGCTCGCGCCGATGCGGCCGCCAGGATCGACGCTGCGCAGCGGCTCGCCGCCCAGTGCCGGCGTGCTCTGCGCAAACCACCAGGGCACGCCGTTCATCGCCGGCAGCACCACCGTCTGCGCGCCGAGCAGCGGGCCGATGCGCGCGGCCACCTCGGCCAGCGCCGGGCCCTTGACCGCGACCACCACCAGGTCCATCGCGCCCAGTTCGCGCGGGTCATCGGCCGCCGCGGCCAGCGGCGCGCGCAGCAGCTCGCCGCCCTGGCGCAGGCGCCAGCCGTGGTCGCGCAGCGAGCGCAGCGTGGCACCGCGCGCCACCGCGCTGACCGCGCAGTCGCCGCTGGCCGCCAGGCGCGCGCCGATAAAGCCGCCGATCGCGCCGGCGCCGTAGATGCAGACCTTCATGCCAGATGTTTCCTTGTGTGCACGCAGGGCGAATCTAGCAGGGCAGCGCGGCACCCGAGTGCGGGGTTGACCCGCCGCGGCGCGCCGCCGAAGATGGGCGCAACAACCGCTGCGCTGCACGCCCGAACCATGAACATGCAACAGCCCCACAGCCCGGCACCGATGTCGCTGACCGAAGAGCTCGAAGCCCGCCTGCAATCGCTGCGCAGGCTGCGGCGGCAGATGATGGCGCTGCATGCGCGGCTCGAATACCTGCGCCTGATGCTGCGCGTCAGCGGCCCGGCGCTGCCGCAAGCGCCGCCGCACGGCGACCTGCGCTGATTTCACACGTCGCCGAACTTCGGCTCGCGCTTGTCGATGAAGGCGTTCACCGCCTCGGCATGCGCGGGCGTCTTGTGCGCGATCACCTGCAGCGCGGCCGACAGTTCCAGCAGCGAATCCAGCCGTTGATGCTGGCCTTCGCGCAGCAGCCGCTTGGTCAGGCGCAGCGTCTGCCCCGGGTTGCGCGCGATGCGCGCGGCCAGCGCATTGGCCTCGGCCATCAAGGCCTCGGGCGCAACCACGCGCGACACCAGGCCGATGGCCAGCGCCTCTTCGGCCTTGACCGCATCGCCGGTGAAGGACATCTCCATCGCCCGTGACAGGCCGACCACGCGCGGCAGCAGCCAGGCGCCGCCGTCGCCCGGGATCAGCCCGACGCGGATGAAGCTTTCGGCGAAGCTGGCCATCGTGGAGGCGATGCGCATGTCGCACATGCAGGCCAGGTCGTTGCCGGCGCCCACCGCCGCTCCGTTGACGGCGGCGATGCTCGGCACCTCCAGCTTCTGCAGCGCCAGCGGCAGGCGCTGGATGCCGTTGCGGTACCACTGGCCGATCTGGTCCGGCGTGACCGCATCGGTGGTGAAGCGCTTCATGTCCTTGACGTTGCCGCCGGACGAGAACACCGTGCCGGCGCCGGTGAGGATCATCACGCGCACCGAAGGGTCGGCATTGATGCGATCGACGGCGGCGACGAACTCGTCGACCGCGGCATTGCCGGTCAGCGCGTTGCGCACCTCGGGCGCGTTCATCGTCAGCGTGACGACCGCGCCGTCCTGTTCGTACTTGAGGAAGTCGCTCATTCTTCGGGTCCTTTGAAGCCGCGGCACAGTGCGCGCGTCAGTTCGGCTGCGGGAACGGCCCGGCAGCCGCTGTTGTTCTGCCCCGACCACAGCGGCGAGAAGTCGCCGCTGCCCAGCGCCTCGGCCGCCGCGCGCAACGGCGCCAGCGCCGCGGTGGAACGCGGAAAGGCCGGATGCGGCGGCACACGCATCGGCCCCAGCTCGCGCATCACGCGGTTGACGATGCCGCGCGCCGGCCGGCCGGTGAACAGGTTGGTCAGCGCCGTGTGCGCCGCCGCGTCGCTCTGCAGCGCGGCGCGGTGCACGGCGCTGGTCGTCGCCTCCGGGCACAGCAGGTAGGCGGTGCCGAGCTGCACGCCGTCGGCACCCAGCGCCATCGCCGCGGCCACGCCTTCGGCATCGGCCATGCCGCCGGCGGCGATGACCGGCACGCGCACGGCGCGCTTGATCTGCGGCAGCAGCGCGAAGCTGCCGAGCTGGCGGCTCAGCTCGTCGGACAGGAAATGGCCGCGGTGGCCACCGGCTTCCAGGCCCTGCGCGATCACCGCGTCGACGCCCTGCACTTCGAGCCAGCGTGCCTCGTCCACCGTGGTGGCCGAACTCAGCACGAAGGCGCCGCTGCGCTGCACGCGTTCGAGCAGCGGCGCCGGCGGCAGGCCGAAGTGGAAGCTGACGACCCGCGGCCGGAACTGCTCGACCAGCACCGCGGCCTCCTCGCCGAAAGGTGCGCGCGAGGCGCCGGCGGAGATCTTCGCGGGATCGACGCCGAGCTCGCGGTAGTACGGCAGCAGCGCGTCGCGCCATGCTGCCTCCGCAGCGTCATCCGGCGCGGGCTCGGCATGGCAGAAGAAGTTCAGGTTCCAGGGGCGGTCGGTGGCGGCGCGGATCGCCTGCAGTTCGTCGCGCAGCGCGGCGGGCGTGAGCATCGCCGCCGGCAGCGAGCCCAACGCACCGGCCTCGCTGACCGCCACCGTCAACGCATGCAGCTGCACGCCGGCCATCGGCGCCTGGATCAGCGGCCAGCGCAGGCCAAGGCGCTGTGCGAGTGCGCTCACCGCGCCGCCGCTGCGGGCAGCAGCGTGTCGAGCAGGAAAGGCAGCGTCGGCGTGCCGCGCTGATCGAGCAGCGCACGGCCGAGCTGCATGTGCCAGTACGAGGCAGAGCCATGGTCGCCGCGCCATTCCTGCAGGCGGCGGGTGACCAACTGCAGGTCGAATTCGGCCGTGACGCCGATGGCACCGTGCACCGCATGCGCGATGGCGACGGCCTTGTCGGCCGCCTCGGCGGCGCGCGCCTTGGCCACCGCGGCACGCAGGCGCTGCGGCATCACGCCCGTCTCGGCGCAGCCCAGCTCGGCGGCCATGCGCGCCGCGAAGGCCTGCTCGGCCAGCACCGCCAGCTGCTGCTGGATCGCTTGGAACTTGCCGATCGGCTTGCCGAACTGCGCGCGGTCGTTGGCGTACTGCAGCGTCATCGCCAGCAGACGCTGCAGCGCGCCGGCCATCAGCGTGGCGGTGATCAGCGCGCCTGCCGCCTGCAAGTCGATGGCATCGGGCAGCCTTGCCGCATCGGCCGGCATCGCGGGCAGCACGATGTGCGCCTGCAGGCTGCCGTGCACGCCCGAGCGCTGCACCTTGGCTGCCGACAGCGGCACGCACCACAGTTCGCCATCGGGCGTCTTCAGCAATAGCGACTGCGCGACAGCGCCGAAGGGCACGCCGCGGCAGTGCAAGCTGCCGTCGCGCTGGCGCTGAACCATCGGCGCGATGGCGATGGCGCCCGCACCCGCGTCTGCGCCCAACACGCCGCGCGCCCACATCGTCTGCGCCAGCGGCAGCGGCAGCGTGTGATGGCCGCAGGCCAGCCACAGCGCAAAGGCCTCGCGCAAGCCGGCGCCGCCCTCGTCCGGCACCAGCAGGTCCAGGTAGCCGGAAGCCTCGACCATGGCCCACAGCGCGGCCGCATCGGCCGTGCGCTCCACCTCGCGCACGGTGGCCGGGTTGCAGGCGCCCTGCAGCAGGCGCTCGAAGGATTCGACCAGCAAGGCGTCCATCAGCGCAACCCCAGTCCGCGTGCGATCACGCCGCGCAGGATCTCGCGCGTGCCGCCGCGCAGCGAGAAGCTCGGGCACACCTGCAGCACGTAATGCAGCGTGCGCAGCAGCATCTCGGGCGGTGCAGCCTCGGGCGACGCATACAGCGCATCGGCCAGCAGGTTGGGCAGCGCCTGTTCGAATTCGGTGCCCAGGTCCTTGACCAGCGCGGCCTCGATCACCGGACTCGCACCGTCGACGAGGCGCGCGGTCAGCGCCAGCGACATCTCGCGCAGCGGCGCCAGATGCGCCATCAACCTGCCGGCGAGCATCACATCGGCATCGCCGGCACGCTCCAGGCTGCGCAGATGCGCGAGCCAGGCATCGAAGAGCACGATGCTGCCGTAGATGCGCTCGGGCCCGCTGCGCTCATAGGCCAGCTCGGCCGTCACCTGGGCCCAGCCGGCGCCCTCCTCGCCGACCAGCGCATCGGCAGGCAGGCGCACGTCGTCGAAGAAGACCTCGTTGAAATGCGCGTCGCCGGCCAGGTCGCCGATGGTGCGCACGGTGATGCCGGGCAGCGACAGGTCGACGATCATCTGCGACAGGCCGGCATGCCGGTCTTCGGGGCTGCCGCTGGTGCGCACCAGCGCGATCATGTACTGCGCGCGGTGCGCGTTGGTGGTCCACAGCTTCTGGCCCTTGAGCACCCAGCCGTCGGCCGTGCGCGTGGCGCGCGTGCGCAGCCCGGCCAGGTCGGAGCCGCTTTGCGGCTCGCTCATGCCGATGCAGAAGAAGACGTTGGCGGCGCATATCTTCGGCAGGAAGAAGTCCTTCTGCGCGCTGCTGCCGTACTTGAGGATCAGCGGGCCGCTTTGCCGGTCGGCGATCCAGTGCGCCGACACCGGCGCGCCGCGCGCCAGCAGTTCCTCGGCCAGCACGAAGCGGTGGAAGGCGTCCTTGCCGCCGCCACCGTACTGCGGCGGCAAGGTCAGTCCAACCCAGCCGCGTGCCGCCAGCGCGCGGCTGAACGCGTCATCGAAGCCCATCCACGAACGCGCCAGCCGGTCGGTGGGGCGG
>CAYUPF010000223.1:0-6410 GCA_964446545.1 uncultured Rubrivivax sp. | reverse complement strand
AGGTTGCCTTCGGCGTCGATCGAGCCCTTGTCGCCGGTCTTGAGCCAGCCGTCGTCGGTGAAGGTGGCCTGGGTGGCCTCGGGCTGCTTGTAGTAGCCGAGCATCAGGCATTCGCCCTTGACCTGGATCTCGCCGCTGTCCTTGTCGATGCGGCACATCACGCCGTCGTAGGTGGTGCCCACGGTGCCGGGCCGCGGCTTGCCGCGCACGGTGGAATGGGACAGGCCGCAGTTCTCGGTCATGCCGTAGACCTCGCAGATGTCCAGCCCGAGGCTGCGGTACCAGTTCAGCAGCGAGGTCGGCATCGGCGCGGCGCCGCCGCCGCACCAGACGATCTGGTCGAAGCCGAGGCCGGCGAGGATCTTCTTCTTGACGATGCCGCGCAGGATCGGGATCTTCAGCAGCTTTTCCAGCTTCTCGGCCGGCATCTTGGCCTGCACGCCCTGCTGGAACTTGACCCACAGCCGCGGCACCGAGAAGAACACGGTCGGCCGCGCGCGCTGGATGTCGGCGACGAAGGTTTCCAGGCTCTCTGCGAAGAACACGTGCATGCCGGTGGCCATCAGGCCGTGCTCGACGATCATGCGCTCGGCCACGTGCGCCAGCGGCAGGTAGCTCAGCATGCGCCCGTTGGAATCCAGCGGCACGCGCTTCAGGCCGCTGGTGATCGACCAGGCAAAGGTGCCGAAGCTGTGCATCACGCCCTTCGGCTGCCCGGTGGTGCCCGAGGTGTAGATCAGCGTGCACAGCTCGTCGGCCGGGCGCAGCGGGCTGTCGGTCAGCGGCGGCGTGCGCGCGATGATCTCGTCCCAGCTCGGTGCGCCGTCGACCTTCGGCGCCAGCGGCAGCGTGATCATCGGCAGCCCCGCCGGCACGCCGGGCTTCATCTCCTCCCACACGTCGAGCTTGCCGACGAACAGCAGCTTCGACTCGCTGTGCTCGAGGATCTGGCGCACGGTGTTGGCGGCCAGCGTCGGGTACAGCGGCACCGACACATGGCCGGCCATCCAGATGGCCCAGTCGGCCAGCATCCAGTGGGCGGTGTTCTTGGCGAGCAGCGCGATGCGCGTGCCCGGCTCGAAGTTCAGGCTCTTCAGGTAGGCCGCCATGCGCCGTGTCTCGTCCAGCGCCTGCTTCCAGCTGTAGTCCTTGACCACGCCGCCGCCCATCGGCTGCGTGAAGACCAGCTTGTCGGGGCTGGTCTTCTCCCAGTGATAAAGGCGTTGCAGGGCAAGAGTTTCTGGCAATGCGGACGAGGCCATGGGCTGCTTTCTATCGATGCTGGGCAGGGGTTCGGTCGGGAACGGCGAGCCTAGCCAAACTCAAGTCCTGCGTACAGCAGGACTACCCGTAAGCCGCGCCGGGCTCAGCGCGAGCGCGCGGCAGCGTCCTGCAGCTGTTCGAACACGCGGCGCGCCGAGCGCAGCGCCAGCGTCGGGTCGAAGCCGGCCTGCGGCGCCAGCTGCGCGACCACCTCGTCCAGACGGTCGGGCTCGACCATGGTGGTGTGCGCGATCACCGACAGCGCGGTGATGGCACGCCGCGGCACGGCTTCGGGCAACACGCCCTCGGCCTGCGCCTGCACATGGTGGCGCACGCTGGCCACCGCCGCGCCGCCCAGGCCCCAGCTTTCGCACAGCGCGGCGCCGAGCGCGTCGTGGCTGACGCCGAAGCCGGCCGCCTCCAGCGTGACCAGTTCGGCATCGTCGCGCGCGGCGCGCAGCATCGACGGGTAGTGATCCGGCGCATGGCGGAACAGCACCGCCTTGCCGCATTCCTCGAACAGCCCGGCCGAATGTGCGGCCCAGGCGTCCTGGCCCATCGCCGACGCCAGCCGGCCCATGATCAGGCCGCGCTGTGCCGCGCGCGCCCAGATCGGATCGAGCTCGACGGCCGGCGGGAAGGCGGCGCGCAGCCCCATCTCGAAGGTGATGGCCGCGACCTCGCGCATGCCCAGGTAGGTGATGGCCTGCTGCACGCTCTGCACCCGGCCCTTGAGCCCGTAGAGCGAGGAATTCACCGCCTTCATCACCGCGGCGGCCAGCGCCATGTCGTCTTCGATCAGCCGCGAGGCGGCCTGCAGGTTCATGTCCTCGTCGGCCATCAGCAGCGACAGCTGCACCAGCGACTCGGGCCGCGCCGGGATGTCGATTTGCAGCGTGCGCAGTTCGGGGTCGACGGGCATGGCAAGCGCTCGGCTCGTACAGGAGGGTGCAATGCTAAGGCTTGGGGCGCGCCAAAGAAAAAGGGCGGTGCAGCCACGCACGCCCTTGTTGGTTCTGGTGTGTCACCGTGCCGCAGCCTCGACGCGATGTCGCGCGGGCTTGTCGATGGCGGCCTTGTCTCCTCGCTTCCAAGGTCCGGCACCGGCCGCTGAGGGCTGGTGTCGAGTGGGCGCACTGTAGGCAGCGGCGAGGTCAGCGTCTACGGTGTTTTCCCGGCGCCGGCCAGCACCGGAAACAGCGCCCCCAGGCCGTCGGCCATGATCTCCACGGCCAGTGCCGCCAGGATCAGGCCCATCAGCCGCGTCATGATGTCGATGCCGGTGCGCCCGAGCAGCCGCGTGATGCGCCCCGACGCCGCAAAGGCCAGGTACACCGCCACGCCCACGACGACGCCGTAGCCGACCAGCACCGCTTCCTCCCACCACAGCCGCGAACGCTGCGCGTAGATGATCATGGTCGAGATCGTCGCCGGCCCGGTGAGCAGCGGGATGGTCAACGGCACCACCGCGATGCTGGCGCCTGCATCGAGCTTGGCCTCGCCTTCGCTGACGTCGGTGGGCTTGGACTGCGGCGGCTGGGCATGCAGCATCTGCAGCGCGCTGATCAGCAGCAGCATGCCGCCGCCGACCTGGAACGAAGCGATCGAGATGCCGAAGAAGCCGATGATGCGCTGCCCGGCCAGCGCGCTGACGGCAATCACCACGAAGGCGCTGAAAGCGCTCACCTGCATGGTGCGGCGGCACTGTGCCGGGTTCAGGTTCTGCGTAAAGTGGATGAAAAAGGGCACCACGCCGATCGGATTGACGATCGCCAACAATGCGATCAACGGCTTCAGCAGGTCCATTGGCCAATGCTACGTGGCTCTCGTGGCCGCCATGGCCCAGTACCTACGGGTTAGCCTGTAGACGACAAAACAACACTATCGCTTCCACGCCTTTGCGCCCCCTTGCGGGATGCCCGGATAATCGATTACGCGTCTATGCGCGTGTCGGATGCGGCGCCTTCGCCTGAATGGTTCTCGCTGGGTTGAAGCTCCACATGGTTCACATTTCTTGATAGAGGGCTCCCCCGTGGGAAACAAACTTTACGTCGGCAATCTTGCCTACTCGGTGCGCGACGAATCGCTGCATCAGGCGTTCTCGCAATTCGGCACCGTCACGTCCGCCAAGGTCATGATGGATCGTGACACCGGCCGCTCGAAGGGCTTCGGCTTCGTCGAGATGGGCTCGGACGCCGAGGCGCAGTCCGCCATCAACGGCATGAACGGCCAAGCCCTCGAAGGCCGCGCCATCGTCGTCAACGAAGCCCGTCCGCGCGAAGAGCGTCCGGGCGGCTTCGGTGGCGGCGGCGGTAGCCGTGGCGGCTACGGCGGCGGCGGTGGTGGCGGCGGTGGCCGCAGTCCCTATGGCGGTGGCGGTGGCGGCGGCGGTGGCCGCAGCCCCTACGGCAGTGGCGGCGGTGGTGGCGGCCGCGGCGGCTACGGCGGTGGTGGTGGCGGCAGCGGCGGTGGCCGCGGCGGCTACTGAGCAACCTTTATTTCCTGCCGCGCCGCTGGCGCGGCCCTTCCAGGGCGCCGATGCTTCGCATCCGCGCCCTTTGTCATGGCACAGGCTCTCAGTCCTGGCGGCGGCGCTTGCGAGCGCGCTTGGACAGCGCACGGTCGAACAGCGCGTTCGGCAGCAGCCGCAGCAGCTTGGCCACCATACCCATCTGCCACGGGATGACGCGGTAGCTGTCGCCGGCGACGATGGCGGCGAAGGCGCGCTCGGCAAAGGCCTCGACCGGCATCAGGAAGGGCATCGAATAGCGGTTGCCGCGCGTCAGCGGCGTGTCGATGTAGCCCGGCAGCAAGGTCACCACCTTGACGCCGCTGGGCGCGCATTCGCCGCGCAGGCTTTCGCAGTAGCTGATGGCCGCGGCCTTGCTGGCGCAATAGGCGCCATGCCCGGGCAGGCCGCGGATGCCGGCAACGCTGGCAATGCCCACCAGCCGGCCGCTGCCGCGCTGGCACATCGCGGCCACGAAGGGATGGAAGGTCGCCGCCATGCCCAGGTTGTTGGTCTCGAGCGTCGCGCGCAGCACTTCCAGGTCGTCGAAGTCGGCGGTGGCCATGCCCACGCTGATGCCGGCATTGGCCACCACCGCGTCGGGCAGCCCCTGCCCGGCGATGCAGGCATGGCCGGCATCGACGATGCTGCGCACGTCGCGCACGTCGGCCGCGTAGACCCGCGCCTGTGTCGGGTTCCAGCCCTGGTCGTCGACCCAGGCCTGCAGCTCGGCGCCGCGCCGCGCCACCAGGGCCAGGCGCCAGCCGGCTTGCGCGAAGCGCAGCGCCAGCGCCTGGCCGATGCCGCTGGACGCGCCGGTGATGAAAACCAGCGACGCCGTCAACGCGGGCTCCCGGACGCCGCGGCCGCGGGCTTGCGTGCGCCCGTCGAAGGCTGCAGCAGCGCGTTCATCCGGCCCTGCAGCTGCAGCTTGCCGGTGAGGTGGTCGTAGTCCATGCCGGCGGCGCGGAACTCGCTGCCCTGGCTGGTCACCACCACCGGCAGGTGCGAACGCACCCGTTCGGTGTTGAGGAAGGCATGCAGGAACTCGCCGCGGAACTGGATCGGCTCGCCGCGTGGGCCGCTGCTGTCGACGCGCGCATCGCCGATCAGCTGCACCTCGCTGCCGTCGCCGTTGGCTACGGCGCGGCGCGAGCGCGCCAGCGTGACGCGCCCATCCTCCGCCACCGCGCGTACCTGCGCCTGGTCGACCTCGATGATGTCGGTGGCGGAAAAGTGGCGCAGCCGCTCGCCCTGCAGGCGCATCTTGAGCCGGCCGTCCTTGTCGAAGCGCTCGACCACGAAATGGTCCATCGTGTAGTCGGGCTCCTCGCGCGACAGCGGCGCTTCGGGCGGCACATCGGGCCCGGGCGTGTTCTTCACCAGCCACCAGGTGCCCAGCGCCAGCACCAGCATCAGCAGCAGCGGCAGGTAGGTGGCCACCAGCTCGCGCGCCTGCTGGTGCCAGGGCTGAGGCGCGCGCGGCGGCAGCGCGCGCGGCGGCAGCGGCCCGAGCGTGCCGTCGCTCAGGTCGGGCAGGTGCAGTTCCAGCGCCATGGCTCTTTTCAGCGCGCGTCCAGCGTCCGGGTCTGCGCGCGCAGCAGCGCGGCATAGCGACCGCCGGCGATCAGCAGCAGGTCGCAGAACTCGCGCGCAGCGCCGTGGCCGCCCGCACGCGTGGTCACATGGTCGGCCACGGCCAGCACCTCGGCATGGGCGTTGGCGCTGGCGCAGGCGAAGGCCGCACGCTGCAGCAGCGGCAGGTCGGGCCAGTCGTCGCCGATGGCGGCGGTGTCGTCCCAGGCCACGCCCAGTGCGTCGAGCTGCGCCTGCGCCGCGGCAAGCTTGTCCTGCGCGCCGTACACCGCATGTGTCAGGCCCAGGTCGGCGACCCGTCGCCGCACCGCCGCCGAGTCGCGGCCGGTGATGACCAGCGGCGTGATGCCGGCCTGTTGCAGCAGCTTCAGCCCGTGGCCGTCGAGCACGTGGAAAGCCTTGACCGTCTCGCCCTGCTCGCCGATGTACAGCCGCCCGTCGGTGAGCACGCCGTCGACGTCGAAGATCGCGCAGCGCATGCCCTGCGCCTTGAGCAGCAGTTGCGGCGCGAAGTACAGCGCGGGCATCAGATCACCTTGGCGCGCATCAGGTCGTTGGTGTTCAGCGCGCCGACCATGCGGCCTTCGGTGTCGACGGCCAGCACGCTGGTGACGCGATGGCGCTCCATCACCTCGGCCGCGTCCACCGCCAGCGCATCGGCGCTGACACATCGCGGCTGGCGGTGCATCACGTCTTCGGCGTGCAGCGCGCGCAGGTCGGCACCGCGTTCGATCAGCCGGCGCAGGTCGCCGTCGGTGAAGATGCCCACGGCATGGCCGTCGCCATCGACGATGGCGGTGAAGCCCAGGCCCTTGCCCGTCATCTCGCCCAGCATCTCGATGAAGCTGGCGCGTGGGCCCACGCGCGGCAGCGCGCTGCCCGAACGCATCAGGTCGCGCACGTGCATCAGCAGCTTGCGCCCCAGGCTGCCGCCGGGGTGCGAGCGAGCGAAGTCCGCCTCGCGGAAGCCGCGCGCATCGAGCAGCGCCACCGCCAGCGCATCACCCAGCGCCATCTGCGCGGTGGTGCTGGCGGTGGGCGC
>CAYUPF010000222.1:0-6422 GCA_964446545.1 uncultured Rubrivivax sp. | reverse complement strand
GCCTGCCCAGCGTGTTCGAGATCGGCCACAACTTCGCCAACGTCGACATCACCAAGGAGCCGATTCCGGTGGTGCCGACGATTCACTACCAGATGGGCGGCATCCCCACCAACATCCACGGCCAGGTGGTGGCGCCGAAGGACGGTGACCCGAACAGCGTGATCCCGGGGCTGTATGCGGTGGGCGAATGCTCCTGCGTCAGCGTGCATGGGGCCAACCGGCTGGGCACCAATTCGCTGCTCGACCTGCTGGTCTTCGGCCGTGCGGCGGGGCTGCACATCGTCGACCAGGTCGGCAAGACCCAGTCGCACAAGCCGCTGCCAGCCGATGCGGCCGAGCCGTCGCTGGCGCGGCTGGCGCGGCTGGACGGCAGCACGTCGGGTGAATACGCACAGGACGTGGCCAACGACATCCGCAGCACGATGCAGAAACATGCCGGCGTGTTCCGCACGCAGGCCAACATGGACGAAGGCGTGGTCCGGATCGCCGCGCTGGCCGAGCGCGTCAAGGGCATCACGCTGAAGGACAAGAGCCAGGTCTTCAACACCGCGCGCATCGAGGCGCTGGAGGTCGAGAACCTGATCGAGGCCGCACGCGCCACCATCGTCTCGGCCGCGGCGCGCCACGAGAGCCGTGGCGCGCACACCGTGAACGACTATGCCGACAGCGCCGAATTCCCGCTCGGCCGCAACGACGCGCAGTGGCTGAGGCACACGCTGTGGTATTCCGACGGCGACCGGCTCGACTACAAGCCGGTGAAGCTGCAGCCGCTGACAGTGGAATCCGTCCCGCCGAAGGTCCGCACGTTCTGATGGCCCACCCCCGCAGCACCTTCGGCGCCTCCCCCTCAAGGGGGCGCCTCCAGCGGCCCGGCAAGTGCGGTTCCGCGGCGGCAGCTTGGAGAAATCAATGACAACCAGAACTTTCCAGATCTACCGCTACGACCCGGACAAGGACGCCAAGCCCACCATGCAGACGCTGCAGGTCGAACTCGACGGCTCGGAGCGCATGCTGCTCGACGCGCTGATGAAGCTGAAGGCGGTCGACCCCTCCTTGAGCTTCCGCCGCAGCTGCCGCGAGGGCGTGTGCGGCTCGGACGCAATGAACATCAACGGCAAGAACGGCCTGGCCTGCCTGACCAACATGCGCACGCTGCCGGGCACGATCGTGCTCAAGCCGCTGCCCGGGCTGCCGGTGATCCGCGACCTGATCGTCGACATGACGCAGTTCTTCACCCAGTACGACTCGATCAAGCCCTACCTGATCAACGACACGCCGCCGCCCGAGAAGGAGCGGCTGCAGTCGCCCGAGGAGCGCGACGAGCTGAACGGGCTGTACGAGTGCATCCTGTGCGCCAGCTGCTCGACCAGCTGTCCCAGCTTCTGGTGGAACCCGGACAAGTTCGTCGGCCCGGCCGGGCTGCTGCAGGCCTACCGCTTCATCGTCGACAGCCGCGACCAGGACACCGCGGCGCGGCTGGACAACCTGGAAGACCCGTACCGGCTGTTCCGCTGCCGCTCCATCATGAACTGCGTCGATGTCTGCCCGAAGGGCCTGAACCCGACGCGTGCCATCGGCAAGATCAAGGAAATGATTGTGCGGCGCACAATCTGAGTACCATTCGGACCGGAAACAGTGACGGACGCTGCGGACTGCATCATCGATGAACGGGGCTTAAGCCGCCTGAAATGGAGCTGTCGGCGCGGCCTGCTGGAGAACGACCTGTTCATTCAGCGCTTTTTCCAGACCCATGAACCTCACTTGAGCCTGCGGCAGGCGCGGGGCTTGCAACACCTGATGGACCTGTCCGACAACGACCTGCTCGATCTGCTGCTGCGGCGCAGCGAACTTTCTCCCTCGATGGACAGACCCGAGGTCCGTGAGGTGCTGAGCCAGTTGCGCAGGCCCCTGCCGGTTTCTACTGTGGAAGTGAAGGAATGACGCCATGATGTCCCTGTCCGATGTGAAAGCCACGTTGTCGTTCTCGGACGGCAGCCCGACGATGGAACTGCCGATCTACAAGGGCAGCATCGGCCCGGACGTGATCGACATCCGCAAGCTCTACGCACAGACCGGCAAGTTCACCTACGACCCGGGTTTCCTGTCGACCGCCTCGTGCAACAGCACGATCACCTACATCGACGGCGACAAGGGTGAGCTGCTGTACCGCGGCTACCCGATCGAGCAGTTGGCCACGCAGTGCGACTTCCTCGACACCTGCTACCTGCTGCTGTACGGGGAGCTGCCCAACGCCGAGCAGCAGAAGACCTTCCACAAGCTCGTCAACAACCACACGATGGTCAACGAGCAGATGCAGTTCTTCCTGCGTGGCTTCCGCCGCGACGCGCATCCGATGGCGGTGATGACCGGCCTGGTGGGCGCGCTGTCGGCCTTCTATCACGACAGCACCGACATCAACAATCCGCGCCACCGCGAGATCGCCGCGATCCGCCTGATCGCCAAGATGCCCACCTTGGTGGCCATGGCCTACAAGTACGGCGTCGGCCAGCCCTTCATGTACCCGCGCAACGAGCTGTCCTACGCCGGCAACTTCATGCGCATGATGTTCGCCACGCCCTGCGCGGACTACGAGCCCAACGAGGTGCTGGTGCGCGCGATGGACCGCATCTTCATCCTGCACGCCGACCACGAGCAGAACGCGTCGACCTCCACCGTGCGGCTGTGCGGCAGCTCGGGCACCAACCCCTTCGCGGCCATCGCCGCCGGCGTGGCCTGCCTGTGGGGTCCGGCGCACGGCGGTGCCAACGAGGCGGCGCTGAACATGCTCGAGGACATCCAGAAGAACGGCGGCGTCGAGAAGATCGGCGAGTTCATCAAGCAGGTCAAGGACAAGAACTCCAGCGTCAAGCTGATGGGCTTCGGCCACCGCGTCTACAAGAACTACGACCCGCGCGCCAAGCTGATGCGCGAGACCTGCCACGAGGTGCTGGAGGCGCTGGGCCTGCACGACGACCCGCTGTTCAAGCTGGCGATGTCGCTGGAGAAGATCGCGCTGGAAGACGAGTACTTCGTCGCGCGCAAGCTGTACCCGAACGTCGACTTCTATTCCGGCATCGTGCAACGCGCCATCGGCATCCCGGTGAGCCTGTTCACCGCCATCTTCGCGCTGGCACGCACGGTGGGCTGGATCGCGCAGCTTAACGAGATGATCGCCGACCCCGAATACAAGATCGGCCGCCCGCGCCAGCTGTACTCCGGCGCGCCGTCGCGCGAGGTGAAGCCCGTGACGCAGCGTTGAGCGCCAAGCTGCGGGCCGCGGCGCTGCTGGCCGCGACGGTGGCGCTGGCGGGCTGCAACTCGCTGGTGGCGCAGAACCCGGCCACGACCATGCAGCCGGTAAACGCCGTGCGCAGCGGCGACGATGCACGGCTGATGCTGCGCGGCTACGACGTCGTGGCCTACGTCACCGACGCCCGGGCCGTGCCGGGTTCAGCGCAGTTCCGCACCCAGTTCGAGGGCGTGAGCTACCAATTCGCCAGTGCCGAGCACTTGGCGCTGTTCCTGCGCGAGCCGGCGAAGTACCAGCCCGCGTACCACGGCTACGACGCCACGCGCATGGTCTACGCCATTCCCGAGCTGGCCGACCCGACGGTGTGGCGCAGCATCGATGGGCGCGTATTCCTGTTTGCCGACGCCGCATCGAAGGCCGCCTTCGAACTGGACCTGGCGGGCAACGTGGCGCTGGCCGACAAGTACTGGAAGTCCGAGGTTGCCGGCAGCAACAGCGCCTGGCAGGGCCTATGGCGGCGCGTCGACCGCGTGCCGCACTACCGCAGCCGCGACGAACTGGCCCGCGCCGTCGCCGAGGCCAAGCCCGGCTGACGCGCTCGCGCTGCTAAAGTCGACGCATGCCATCGACCCCAGCCTCCCCGCTGCAGGCCGAGTTCCTGCAACTGGCGTCGGCTCGGCCGCAGGCGCTGGGCGACGAACTGGCGCAGGGCCTGCTGCAGCCGCCGCCGGCCATCGCAGCGAAGTTCCTCTACGACGCGCTGGGCTCGAAGCTGTTCGAGGCCATCACCGAGCTCGACGAGTATTACCCGACACGCACCGAGGCGGCGATCTTCGAGCGCCATCGCGACGCACTGGCGCAGGCCTGCGGCACGGGCCACACGCTGGTCGACCTGGGCGCCGGCAATTGCGCCAAGGCGGCCGGCCTGTTCGCTGCGCTGCGTCCCAGCCGCTACGTGGCGGTGGACATCTCGGTCGAATTCCTGCACCGTGCCTTGCACGAGTTGCAGGCGCGCCATCCGCAGCTGCCGATGCTCGGCCTGGGGCTGGACTTCAGCGCAGCGCTGGAGCTGCCGCCGCAGGTGGGCAGCGGTACGCGGCTGATGTTCTATCCCGGCTCCAGCATCGGCAACTTCGCACCCGAGAGGGCGGTGGAATTCCTGCGCCGCGTGCGCGCCGCCGCGCCGGGCGGGGGGCTGCTCATCGGTGTCGACCTGCTCAAGCCGGCAGCGCTGCTGCAGCGCGCCTACGACGACGCGCTGGGCGTAACCGCAGCCTTCAACCTGAACCTGTTGCGCCACGTCAACCGGTTGCTGGGCAGCGATTTCGACATCTCGCAATGGCGCCACGTGGCGGTGTTCGATGCGGCACGATCCCGCGTCGAGATGCACCTGGAGGCGCGCTGCGACCTGCAGGTGCGCTGGCCCGGCGGTGGCCTGATTCGACGCGCCGGTGAACGTGTGCACACCGAGAGCGCCTGCAAGTACAGCGTCGAGGGCTTCGACGCGCTGCTGCGCCGCGCCGGCTACACCCGCACGCGCTGCTGGACCGACCCGCAGGACTGGTTCGCGGTGTTCGTGGCCCACTGATGGCGACCGCGCTGCGCTGGGGGCTGCGCCTGCTGGTGTGGCTGGTGGTCTTGGCGCTGACGCTGGCGCTGGGCTTCACGCTCTTTGCGGTGAACGCGCTGCCGCCGCTGCAGCCCTGGCACACCGAACTGCTGCGCAACGAGTTCGATGCCGACAAGCACAAGGACCTGGACTTCGCCGGCTATCAGCGGCTGGAGGGGCAGCTCTTCGACGAACTGCAGGCGAAGACCGAGAAGTGGGCGCGCGACGGCCTGGACCCCACCTGTGCGCCACTGGGCGCGGTGCCCGCTGCCGACTGCCGCGCCGAGGCCGACGAGGCCTTTCGCCACAGCCGCTTCAACCATGGCGGCTGGCTGCAGCGGCTGGTCGAGGGCGCGCCCTACAACCGCTCGTTCCGGTTGGTGCAGCCCAGCCCGTCGGGCCATGCGCTGCTGGTGCATGGTCTGACCGATTCGCCCTATTCGATGCGTGCGATCGCGCAGTCGCTGCACACGCGCGGCTTCGATGTCACGGTGCTGCGCCTGCCCGGCCACGGCACGCTGCCGTCGATGATGACGGCGATGAGCGCGCGCGACTGGACCGCGGCGGTGCGCATCGCCGCCAAGGACGTGGCCGCGCGCGTGGCGCCGGGCCAGCCCTTCTACGTCGGCGGCTATTCGTCCGGCGGCACGCTGGTGCTGCAGTACGCGCTGGATGCGCTGCAGGACGACGCGCTGCGCCGCCCCGACCGCGTGCTGCTGGTGTCGCCGGCGATCGAGCTGACGCGGGTGGCGGCGCTGGCCGAAGTCATCGACATCTTCACCGTGGTGCCGCTGCCGGTGCTGGACAAGGCGCGCTGGCAGACCATCGCGCCGGAATTCGACCCCTACAAGTTCAATTCCTTCCCGGTTAATGCGTCGCGGCAGATCAACCGCGCCACGCGCGCGCTGCAGAGCTCGCTGGAAGAGGCACAACGTGCCGGGCGCCTGGCGCAGCTGCCGCCGGTGGTCACCTGGCAATCGGTGGTCGATTCCACCGTGGGCTCGGTGGGCGTGGTCGACCAGGTTTATGCGCGGCTGAACGGCGCGGCCCACCGGCTGGTGATGTTCGACATGAACCGCCTGCCTGAGTTGGGCAGCGTGGCGCGGCCGGCGGCGCGCGCGCTCATCGAGCGGCTGGAACGTGCGCCGCGCGGCTACACGCTGGACGTGGTGAGCAACGACAGCGCTCGGCTGCCGCGCATCGTGGTGCGCCGCTCCGTGCCGGGCGGCAGCGCGCAGCTGCGCGCGACCACGCTCGACTGGCCAGCCGGCCTGGTGTCGCTGGGCCACGTGGCGCTGCCTTTTCCGGCCGAGGATCCGGTCTACGGCTTCGTGAGCGGCAGCGGCCGCGACGGCATTCCGAGCATCGGCTCGTGGCTGCTGCGCGGCGAGAACGGCGCCATCGCCCTCTCGCTGGGTTCGCTGACGCGGCTGCGCAGCAACCCCTTTTGGCCTCTGATCGACGAAGACGTGGCCGGCCTGGTGACGTTGGACGTGACGGCAAAGAAGCGCTGATACCGATTCGCTTGTCGAATCTTCGAAGGCCAGAGTCAGTTCTCGGCGC
>CAYUPF010000221.1:0-6429 GCA_964446545.1 uncultured Rubrivivax sp. | reverse complement strand
GGGGTTCAGCATGAGGCGACTACAGGCCGGTCTTGAAGGTCGTGAAGGTGCGCGTCATCAGCCGGCGCAGGTCGTTGTTCAGCGCCTCCGGCGGCACCATGTTCTTCATGTCGGCCGGCGGCAGGAACACGGTTGGGTTGGTGGCGACCTCGGGCTTGATGAAGGGCTTCGATTCCAGGTTGGGGTTGGCGTAGAAGACCTTGTTGGTCAGCGAGGCGTGCACCTCGGGGCGCAGGATGTAGTCGATGAACTTGTGCGCATTGCCCGGGTGCGCGGCATCGGCGGGAATGACCATGACGTCGAAGAACAGCAGCCCGCCGTTCTTCGGGATCAGCGCCTGGATGTCGTTGCCGGTCTTGCCGTCGATGGCGCGCTGGCGCGCGATGTTGATGTCGCCCGACCAGCCCAGCGCCACGCAGATCGAACCGTTGGCCAGGTCGTTGATGTAGCCGGAGGAGCTGAACACCGTGATGTACGGGCGCGCCGCTTTCAGCACCTGGGCGGCGGCGGTGTAGTCGGCTACCGTCTTGCTGAATGGTGGCTTGCCCAGGTAGTGCAGCGCGGCCGGCACCACCTCGGTGGCCGAGTCTAGGTAGGACACGCCGCAGCTCTTCAGCCGGCTGAGGTATTCGGGCTTGAAGATCAGGTCCCAGACGTTCTCGGGCATCGGCAGCTCGCCCAGCGCCGCCTTGACCTTGTCGACGTTGATGCCCACCGTGGTGTAGCCCCACAGCCAGTTGACCATGAAGTCGTTGCCCGGATCCAGCTGCGCCAGCTGCGCCTGCAGCGCCGGGTCGAGGTGCTTGTAGTTGGACAGTTGCGCCTTGTCGATCTTGCGCAGCAAGCCGCCGTCGACCTGCAGCTTGGCCCAGTTGGACGAAGGCACGACGATGTCGTAGCCGGTGCGTCCGGCCACCAGCTTGGCGTGCACGATTTCGTTGTTGTCGAAATTGTCGTAGCGCACCTTGATGCCGGTTTCCTTCTCGAAGTTCCTGATCGTGTCTTCGGAGATGTAGTCGGACCAGTTGTAGACGTTGAGGACCTTCTCCTCCTCCTGTGCCGATGCCAGTGAACAGGCGAGGGCAAGACCCGTGGCGAGCAGCGCAGTCACGGGACGGAAGGAGGCGAGGTTCATGGGCAGGCTCCGGCGGGTGAAGGCGATGCGACGGCGATGCTAGTGCAGGTTTCAGGCCAGTTGTCGCCAAAGCGCCACCTGCGACACATGAACCAGCCGCATCGAACGACTGCCGCGGATCCGGCACTGCCGGTCCGCCAGCGATGCCGGCAGCGAGGACGCTGCCGGCGCTCGCGAAGCGCGTAGGGGGTGGTTCATTTCAGTTGCTCCACCGCGCCTCGCGCGACGCGCGACGCATGAAACCGGCGCCTCCAAGCGGATGCCGTGGAACCGGCTTTGCCGGGCCACTGGTGTCGCCAACAGCGAGAACGCTGTTGGCGCTCGTAGGCGAGGAACAGTCCGCTTCGGACTGTTCCTCGTCCGACTCGCCCCCCTTGAGGGGCTGAGCCCGGACGACAGACCGTCCTTGCGGACGGCCTGTCGCCTGCGAAGGCCAGCCGGCCTGCATGCCGGCTGGCGCGCCGCAGGCGCTTCGGGGGTGTTTCACGTCAGCCAGCCCTGGCGCTGCGCGTCGGCCAGCGTCAGGTCCAGGCAGCGGCGGATCAGCGCCATCATCTCGTCGATCTGCGCGCGGGTGATGACCAGCGGCGGTGCGATGATCATGCGGTCGCCGACGGCGCGCATGATCAGGCCGTTGCCGAAACAGTGGCCGCGGCAGACCATGCCGATTTCCAGCTCGGCGGGGAAGGCCGCGCCCTTGGCCTTGTCCTTGACCAGCTGCAGCGCGGCCATCAGGCCGCAGCTCTGCACCTCGCCCACCAGCGGATGCGCGGCCAGCGCCTCGAACTGCGCCGCCAGGTACGGGCCGACCTCGTCGCGCACGTGCTCGACCAGTTTCAGCTCACGGATCAGCCGCAGGTTGGCCAGACCCACCGCGCAGGCCACCGGGTGGCCCGAATAGGTGTAGCCGTGGTTGAACTCGCCGCCGCGCTCGATCAGCACCTTGGCGATGCGATCGCCGACCATCACACCACCCAGCGGCACGTAGCCGCTGGTCACGCCCTTGGCGAAGGTCATCAAGTCGGGCTTGAAGCCGAAGCGCTCGCAGCCGAACCAGTGGCCGGTGCGGCCGAAGCCGCAGATGACCTCGTCGCTGACCAGCAGCACGCCGTACTTGTCGCAGATGCGCTGGATCTCGGGCCAGTAGCTTTCGGGCGGCACGATCACGCCGCCGGCGCCTTGCACCGGCTCGCCGATGAAGGCCGCCACCTTGCCGGCGCCGACGTCCAGGATCTTCTGCTCCAGCCAGCTCGCGGCGACGCGGCCGAAGTCCTCGCGGCTCAGGCTTTCGGGTCGGCCGTGCTCCCACCAGTGCGGCTGCTCGATGTGCACGATGCCGGGGATCGGCAGCCCGCCCTGCGCATGCATGCCACCCATGCCGCCGAGCGAGGCACCGGCCATCGTGCTGCCGTGATAGGCGTTGTGCCGGCTGATGATCACCTGCCGCTCGGGCTGGCCCAGCAGGTCCCAGTAGCGGCGCACCATGCGCACGATGGTGTCGTTGCCCTCGGAGCCGGAGCCGGAGAAGAACACGTGCTGGAACTGCGGCGGCGTCACCTCGGACAGCAGCTCGGCCAGCGCGATGGCCGGCGGCGTGGCGGTCTGGAAGAAGGCGTTGTAGAAAGGCAGCTCGCCCAGCTGCCGCGTCGCTGCGTCGACCAGCGCACGCTGGCCGTAGCCGACGTTGACGCACCACAGGCCCGACATCGCGTCCAGGATCTTGTGGCCGTCGCTGTCCCACAAGTAGATGTTGTCGGCGCGCTGGATGATGCGCGCACCCTTGGCCGAAAGCGCCTTGAAATCGGTGAAGGGGTGCAGGAAGTGGGCGGCGTCGGCGCGTTGCCATTCGGCGGTGGTGCGTTCCATCGGCGGATCCTTCAGACGTGCAGCAGCAGGTGTTCGCGTTCCCAGGGGGAGATGACCTTCATGAACTCGGTGTGTTCGATCTCCTTGACCTCGGTGTAGACGGTGACGAAGGCTTCGCCCAGCACCTCGGCCAGGTCCTTGTCGTCGCGCAGCAGCTGCAGCGCCTCGCCCAGGCTGCGCGGCAGCGCATGCGCGCCTAGATAGGCGTCGCCCTTGCATTCGGCGGTGGGCTGGATGCGCTGCTTGATGCCCAGGTAGCCACAGGCCAGCGTGGCCGCCAGCGCCACGTAGGGGTTGGCGTCGGCACCGATCACGCGGTTCTCGATGCGCCGCGCCTGCGCGCCCGCCACCGGCGAGCGGATGCCCACGGTGCGGTTGTCGGTGCCCCACTGGATGTTGATCGGCGCGGCGTTGCTGCGCACCAGGCGACGGTAGCTGTTGACGTAGGGCGCGAACAGCGCCATCGCCGCCGGCACGTACTTCTGCAGCCCGCCGATGTACCAGTAGAAGGCGTCGCTGGGCGTGCCGTCGGGCTTGCTGAACAGGTTCTGGCCGCTGCTGCGGTCGACCAGGCTCTGGTGCACGTGCATTGCGCTGCCCGGCTCGCCGGCGATCGGCTTGGCCATGAAGGTGGCGTACATGTCGTGGCGCAGCGCCACCTCGCGCACCGTGCGCTTGAACAAAAAAGTCTCGTCGGCCAGGCCCAGCGGGTGGGCGTGGAAGAAGTTGATCTCCATCTGCCCGGCGCCGACCTCGTGGATCAGCGTGTCGACGTTCAGCTCCATCTTCTCGCAGCAGTCGTAGACGTCCTCGAACAGCGGGTCGAACTCGTTGACCGCGTCGATCGAGTAGGCTTGGCGGCTGGTTTCGGCGCGGCCGCTGCGCCCCACGGGAGGTTTCAGCGGTTGGTCGGGGTCGGTGTTGCGCGCCACCAGGTAGAACTCGAGTTCCGGCGCCACCACCGGCATCCAGCCCTCGGACTCGAACAGGCCGCAGACGCGGCGCAGCACCGAGCGCGGCGCGAAGGGCACCAGCACGCCGTGCTTGTCGTAGCAGTCGTGAATGACCTGCGCCGTCGGGTCGGTGGCCCAGGGCACGATGCGCACCGTGCTCGGGTCGGGGCGCAGGTGCATGTCCTGATCGGTGGGACTGATGACGTCGTAGTACGGCCCTTCCTCGGGGAACTCTCCCGTCACGCCCATCGCCACCACCGCCTCGGGCAGGCGCATGCCGCGGTCCTCGGTGAACTTCTCGCGCGGCAGGATCTTGCCGCGCGCCACGCCGGTGAGGTCGGGCACCAGGCATTCGATCTCGGTCACGCGATGCGTGTTGAGCCACTGTTCGAGCTCGCTGAATGTGAACTTGTCTCTCTGCACCATGGGTCACCTGGGCTGTTGCTGGTAGGCGCGGCAGGCCTGGCCGAAGGCCTGGGCCAGTTGCACCGACACCGGGTTGCGGCTCGCCTGCCATTCGGGATGCCACTGCACGCACAGGTTGAAGCCGGTCGCCTTGGCGTAGGAAAACGCCTCGATCAGCCCGTCCGGGGCCCGTGCCTCGACATGCAAGTCCTGCGCCAAACGTTTCACGCCCTGGCCGTGCACCGAGTTCACCTGGAAGCGCGATCGGTCGACGATGCGCGACAGCACGCCGCCGCTCACCACCTCGACCTCGTGCGCCAGTCCGTACTGCAGTTCGGCGTCCTCGTCGGACGGCGCGCGGTGGTCTAAATGCCCGGCCACCTCCTGCACCGCCTGGTGCAGCGTGCCGCCGAGCGCGACGTTGGTCTCCTGCGTGCCGCGGCAGATGGCAAACAGCGGCAGCCCGCGCGCCAGCACCTTGGGGATGAAGGGCAAGGTCCAGTCGTCGCGGTCCGTGTCCAGCGGCAGGGCCGGGTTGTGCACGCCTTCGTCGAAGTGGCGCGGGTGCACGTTGGACGGCGAGCCGGTGAGCAGCACGCCGTGCGCCAGGTCGAGCAGCGCGTCGATCTCGCCGTCCAGCGCGTTCGGTACCACCAGCGGCAGGCAGCCGGCCAGGCGCACGAAGTCGACGTACTTCTTGCCGGCGACGTGGAAGGGGTGCAGGCCGATCTGCCGGTTGCAGGCCGGCACCAGCACCACGGGAAGGTTGGGGGTCATGCGATCAGGTCCCTCAGGCGATACCAGGCCATGCCCAGCACCAGCGCCGGCGTGCGCAGCAGCCGCCCGCCGGGGAAGGGGCGGTGCTTCAGCCGCGCGAACAGGTCGAAGCGGCCGGCGTCGCCGGCGATGGCCTCGGCGACCAGGCGGCCGGCCAGCCCGGTGAGCGCCAGGCCGTGGCCGGAAAAACCTTGCAGGTAGTACACGTTCGCAGCATAGCTGCCCGCCGCGGGCAGCCGCCCGAAATCGGGCGCGCGGTTCATCGTGATGTCGACGAAGCCGCCCCAGGCGTATTCGATCTTCGCGGCGGCCAGTTGCGGGAAGGTCAGCAGCATGCGCCGGCGCATGCTTTCGGCCAGGTTCATCGGCGTCACCGTGCTGTAGCTGACACGGCCGCCGTAGAGCAGGCGCTGGTCGGCGGTGGTGCGGAAGTAGTCGAGCACGAAGTTGGTGTCGCACACCGCCGCGCGCGACGGGATCAGGCTGCCGGCCAGCGCGTTGTCCAGGATTTCGGTGCAGGCGACATAAGTGCCCACCGGCATGATGCGCGACTGCAGTTGCGGCGCGAGGCCTTGCAGGTAGACGTTGCCGGCCAGCAGCACGTGGCGTGCCGCCAGCTCGCCCTGTGGCGTG
The DNA here is from genome assembly GCA_964446545.1 of uncultured Rubrivivax sp. Taxonomy (GTDB): domain Bacteria; phylum Pseudomonadota; class Gammaproteobacteria; order Burkholderiales; family Burkholderiaceae_C; genus Rubrivivax. Next base: position 660 of record CAYUPF010000221.1, on the reverse strand, counting down.
CGCAGGCGCGCCGTCGCGCCCGGCTGCAGCGACTGCACCGGTGTCTGTTCGTGCAATGTCACGCCGGCCGCGGCGGCGGCGCGCGCCAGGCCCAGCGTGTACTTCAGCGGATGCAGGTGGCCCGAGCGTGGGTCGAACACGCCGCTGTGGAAGCGCGGGCTGGCGATCCAGCGCGGCATGTCCGCCAGGGCGATGCTCTGCTGCGCGTAGCCGTAGACCCGTGCCAAACGCTCGGCCCAGGCCTGCAGCTCGCGGCCCTTGCGTGCGCTGGTGGCCAGGCCGAGGTAGCCGTCGCGCCAGTCGCAGGCGATGGCATGGCGGCGCATGCGCTCGCGCAGCAGCTCCAACGCCTCGATCGACATGTCCCAGACGCGCCGCGCCGCGTCCAGGCCGAGCTGCTGTTCGATCGTTTCCTGGCCACAGGCCAGGCCGTGGATGGCCTGGCCGCCGTTGCGGCCGCTGGCGCCGCAGCCCAGCTCCCGCGCTTCGAGCAGCGTGACCGAAAAACCGCGCTCGGCCAGATCCAGCGCCGCCGACAGGCCGGCCAGCCCGCCGCCGACCACCGCCACGTCGCACCCTTGTGCGCCTAGCAGCGGTGGAAAGACCTGCTCGCGCGCGGCCGTGGCGGCGTAGTAGGAATTGCGCGTCAGTTCGCGGTCG
>CAYUPF010000220.1:0-6438 GCA_964446545.1 uncultured Rubrivivax sp. | reverse complement strand
CCGGGCGTCAGGGCCAGCGCCGGTTCGTGGCGCAGCGCGTCCAGGTGCGGGTCGTCGCCGGCGATGTAGGGCGGGTTGCTGACCACCACATGAAAGCGCCGGCCCCATAGTGGCTGCCACCAGTGGCCCTGCACGAATTCCAGCTTTAGCGCCAGCCGATCGGCGTTGGCCTGGGCCACCTCCAGCGCAGCGGCGCTGCAGTCGGTGGCGCAGACGCTGGCTGCCGGGTGCCGGTGCTTCAGCGCCAGCGCGATGGCGCCGCTGCCCGTACCCAGGTCGGCCACCTGCGGGGCATCGGCCCCATCCAGCAGGTCCAGCGCCCAGTCGACCAGGGTCTCGGTATCCGGGCGCGGCACCAGCACGGCAGGGCTGACCTGCAGCTTCAGGCCATGGAATTCGCGCTCGCCCAGCAGATAGGCCATCGGCTCGCCGTCGGCGCGGCGACTGCAGACGGCATTGAAGGCCTGTTGCTGCGCTGGCGCCAGTACAGCATCGTCATGGGCGATGAGCCAGGGGCGCGGCTGCTGCAGCGTGTGCGATAGCAGCAGTTGCGCGTCCAGCCGGTCCAGCCCCAGCGCGCGCGCCTGCGCCAGCGCCGCGGCCACGTTCACGCACCGGACTCCAGGGCAGCCAGCTGTTCGGCGGCACGCGCCGCGCGCAGCGCCTCGACCACGTCGTCGAGCTCGCCGTCCATCACCCGGTCGAGCTTGTACAGCGTCAGGTTGATGCGGTGGTCGGTCAGCCGCCCCTGCGGGAAGTTGTAGGTGCGGATGCGGTCCGAGCGGTCGCCGCTGCCGATCAGCCCCTTGCGCGTGGCTGCCTCCTTGGCGGCGCGTTCGTTGCGCTCCTTGTCGCGCAGCCGCGCCTGCAGCACGGCAAGAGCCTTGGCCTTGTTGCGGTGCTGGCTGCGGTCGTCCTGGCATTCGGCCACCAGCCCGGTGGGCAGGTGGGTGATGCGGATCGCGCTGTCGGTCTTGTTGACGTGCTGGCCGCCGGCGCCGCTGGCGCGGAAGGTGTCGATGCGCAGCTCGGCCGGGTTCAACGTGATCTCCTCGGCCTCGTCGGGCTCGGGCATCACGGCCACCGTGCAGGCGCTGGTGTGGATGCGGCCCTGGCTTTCGGTGGCCGGCACGCGCTGAACGCGGTGGCCGCCGGATTCGAAGCGCAGCGCCTCGTAGACCTTGTCGCCGGCGATACGCAGCACCAGCTCCTTGTAGCCGCCCAGTTCGGACGGGCTCTCGCTCATCACCTCGCTGCGCCAGCCGCGGCGCTCGCAGTAGCGCAGGTACAAACGCGCCAGGTCGCCGGCGAACAGCGCCGATTCGTCGCCGCCGGTGCCGGCGCGGATTTCCAGGAAGGCATTGCGCTCGTCGTCCGGGTCGCGCGGCAGCAGCGCGACCTGCAGCTGGGCCTGCAGCCGCTCCAGGTCGGCCTCGGCGGCGGCGATCTCCTCGGCCGCCAGCTCGGCCATCTCCGGGTCGGCGAGCATCTCGCGGCCGGCCTGCAGGTCGCGCTCGCGCTGCTGGTATTCGCGAAACTGCTGCACCACCTGCGCGACTTCGGCCTGTTCGCGCGACAGGCTGCGCCAGCGGTTGATGTCGGCCAGCACCTGCGGGTCGGACAAATTGGCGTCCAGCTCGGCGAGGCGCATGGCTAGGCGTTCGAACTGCTCGCGCAAGGTGGGGTTCATGGGGGCTGTCAGGCGAAAAAAGGGTCAAAGGCGGGCGCCGGGCGGCGCCGCCGGGCACGCCGCTGCGGCGCTAACGCTCGTCGCCTTCGGGGCTGCGCGGGGTCTGGCGCAGGAACAGGCGCGAGACGGTCTGCGCCAGCTGCTCGCGCTGCGCGCCTTCGGTCGAATGCAGTTCGGCCAGCGCGCCGTGCAGCAGCTTCTGCGTCAGCCCGCGCGACAGCACGTCCAGCACATGGTCGACGTCGGCGCCGCGCGCCAGCAGCTTGCGCGCGCGCGCCATCTCTGCCCCGCGCCAGTCGTCGGCCTGGCGGTTCAGCGCCTGGATCAGCGGCACCGCGGCGCGCTGGTCCAGCCAGTGGGCGAAGCTCTGCACGCCGGCGTCGACGATGGCCTCGGCCTGCTCGACCGCCGCCTGGCGTTTCTCGCCCGCGGTCTGCACCACGGCGGCCAGGTCGTCCACCGTGTACAGGTAGACGTCGGACAGCTGGCCGACCTCGGGCTCGATGTCGCGCGGCACCGCCAGGTCGACCATGAACATCGGCCGGTGGCGCCGCGCCTTCAGCGCGCGCTCCACCGCGCCCAGGCCGATGATCGGCAGGCTGCTGGCGGTGCAGGACACGACCGCGTCGTACTCGTGCAGGATGCCGGGCAGGTCGGCCAGGCGCAGCGCCTGCGCGCCGAAGCGCGTGGCCAGCTTCTCGCCGCGTTCCAGCGTGCGGTTGGCCACCGCCATGGCCTTGGGCCGGCGTGCCGCGAAGTGCGTCGCTACCAGTTCCACCATCTCGCCGGCGCCGACGAAGAGCACGCGGATCTGGCCCAGGTCCTCGAACAGCTGCGCCGCCAGCCGCACCGAGGCCGCCGCCATGCTGATGGAATGGCTGCCGATCTCGGTGGCGCTGCGCACCTCCTTGGCCACCGAGAAGGAGCGCTGGAACAGCTGGTGCAGCATGCTGCCCAGCGTGCCGGCCGATTCGGCCTGGCGCACCGCTTCCTTCATCTGCCCCAGGATCTGCGGCTCGCCCAGCACCATCGAGTCCAGCCCCGAAGCCACGCGGAAGGCATGGCGCGCGGCGGCGCGGTCCTCGAGCACGTAGGTGTGGTCCAGCATGCGCTCGCCGCTGATGCTGCCCTGCGCCGCCAGCCAGTCGATGGCCGGGCGCACCAGTTCGCCGGGGCGGCCGTCGTTGGCGGCGAAGTACAGCTCGGTGCGGTTGCAGGTGGACAGCAGCGCCGCCTCGGGCCGGTCGTGCGGCCGGATGCGCTCCCTAAAACCGTGCAGCGCCGTCGACAACTGCTCCGGCGCGAACGCGACGCGGCCGCGCAGGTCCAGCGGCGCGGTCGCGTGGTTCAGGCCGAGGGCGATGACGCTCATTGCCGGATTATAAAATCGCGCCGCCTTTTCCCACCCAGCCCCGGCCTGACGCCGGCTTGCGCTGCATCAACCCGCCGGTCCTCGACGATGAGTGCTATCGACGCCTTCTGGCATGTGCTGGGCCTGTTCCTGCCGGCGCTGGGCACCGGGCTGATCGCCGCGACCGCGGCCAAGGGGCTGTTCTGGCGCGCCGAGCTGCGGCGCGTGCGCTGGCTGCGGCTGGTCGCCTGGGCCTGCGCCGCGGGCTCGCTGGCGCTGCTGGGCGGGCTGGTGCTCTTCGGCCGCGACGGCCGCATGGCCAGCTACGGCGCGATGGTCGCGGCCTCGGCGCTGGCCCTGTGGTGGGCCGGCTTCGTGCGGCCGCGCAGCGAGTGAGGGTAGGCCTCGGTGATGTCCACGTCGATCAGCCGGCCGACCAGCGAGCGCGGGCCGATGAAGTTGACGATGCGGTTGCACTCGGTGCGCCCCATCAGCTCGGGCGCTTCGGCGCTGGACTTGCGCGACGCGCCTTCGACCAGGATGCGCTGCACCGTGCCCACGCGCGATGCGGCGATGCGCCGTGCGTTGCCCTCGATGCGCGCCTGCAGCTGCTGCAGCCGCTGCAGCTTGACGGCCTGCGGCGTTTCGTCGGGCAGCGCCGCCGCCGGCGTGCCGGGGCGGGCGCTGAAGATGAAGCTGAAGCTGGCGTCGAAGCCGATGTCCTCGATCAGCTTCATCGTCAGCGCATGGTCGGCGTCGGTCTCGCCGGGAAAGCCGACAATGAAGTCGGTGGACAGCGAGATCTCCGGCCGCACGGCGCGCAGCTTGCGCACGATGCTCTTGTACTGCAGCGCGGTGTAGCCGCGCTTCATCGCGCTGAGGATGCGGTCGCTGCCGTGCTGCACCGGCAGGTGCAGGTGGTTCACCAGCTGCGGCACGCGCGCATAGACGTCGATCAGCCGCTGCGTGAACTCGTTCGGGTGGCTGGTGGTGTAGCGGATGCGCTCGATGCCGGGGATCTGCGCCACCACCTCGATCAGCAGCGCGAAGTCGGCGATGTCCGTGCTATCGCCCATCGCCCCTCGATACGCGTTGACGTTCTGCCCCAGCAGCGTGACCTCGCGCACGCCCTGGTCAGCGAGCGTCGCCACCTCGGCCAGCACGTCGTCGAAGGGGCGGCTGACCTCCTCGCCGCGGGTGTAGGGCACCACGCAGTAGGAGCAGTACTTGGAGCAGCCTTCCATGATCGAGACGAAGGCCGTCGGCCCATCGACCCGCGCAGGGGGCAGGTGGTCGAACTTCTCGATCTCGGGAAAGCTGATGTCCACCTGCGGCCGTCGCGTCTCGCGGCGCGCGGCGATCATCTGCGGCAGCCGGTGCAGCGTCTGCGGGCCGAACACCAGGTCGACATAGGGCGCGCGTTCGATCAGCGCCGCGCCTTCCTGGCTGGCGACGCAGCCGCCCACGCCGATCAGCACGCCCTTGTCCTTGAGATGCTTGACACGGCCCAGGTCGCTGAACACCTTTTCCTGCGCCTTCTCGCGGATCGAGCAGGTGTTGAACAGGATCAGGTCGGCCTGCTCGGGGTCGCTGGTCGGCTCGTAGCCTTCGGCCGCATGCAGCACGTCGGCCATCTTGGCCGAGTCGTAGTCGTTCATCTGGCAGCCGAAGCTGCGGATGAAGACCTTCTTCGCCACGTCGCTCATGGCTTGGTCCAGGCCTGCGCGTCGGGGTTGAACTGCCAGGCCAGCGCTTCCTTCTCGCTGCTGGGCCAGGGCTTGCGCGCCATTTCGCTGCGGCTCAAGATCCACACGTCCAGCAGCATTCCTTCGAGTTCGGTGGTGTAGTTCACCACGAACTTCTTGCCGGCCAGCGAACCCGGCAGGTGCAGCATGTTGTTCTCGTCGCGGATGCGTGCGCCGGGCGCCAGCCGCGCCGGCTTGCCGTTCAGCTTGACTTCGGGTGGCGTGCCGAAGGCGACTTCGCCGCGCAGGGCCTTGGCCGTGAAGGTGCGCTGCGCCTGCGCCGCCAGCGGAAGCGCCAGCGCACAGGCAACGAGCAGAGTTGGGGCACAGCGGAGCATGGTGTAGATCCAGGGGCTGCAAAATCGGGAGCGCGAAGTGTAGCCGCCGCCCCTGGCGATCGTGTACGCTGGCCGGGGCTCAAGACGAGAACGAATCATGCATACCGAGGCTTCCCACCCCGAGAGAGACAAGGCCTGGTCGATGCCGCTGGAGCAGATCGACCCGAGCAAGGGCTACCTGTTCGAGCACGACTACGTCGGCTGGTACTTCGAGCGGCTGCGCCGCGACGACCCGGTGCACCTGGCGCACAGCAAGCGCTTCGGCCCGTACTGGTCGGTGACGACCTACAAGGACATCATGGCCGTGGACACCGACCACGCCACCTATTCGTCGGACGCGCACCTGGGCGGCATCTCGCTGGCCGAGGCGCCGGGGCCGGAGGTCTTCCCCAGCTTCATCGCGATGGACCCGCCGCGCCACGACGAGCAGCGCAAGACGGTGAGCCCGATCGTCGCGCCGGGCCATCTGGCGCTGTTGGAGGGCACGATCCGCGAACGCGCCGCGCGTATCCTGGACGGCCTGCCCATCGGCGAGGAATTCGACTGGGTGCCGCGCGTATCGATCGAGCTGACCACGCAGATGCTGGCCACGCTGTTCGACTTCCCCTTCGCGGACCGGCATCTGCTGACCTGGTGGTCCGACATGGCCACCGGTGACCCCGCCGGCAACGGCCCGGTCACGTCGTGGGAGCAGCGCAGCGCCGAGCTGGGCCAATGCCAGGACTACTTCACCCGGTTGTGGAACGAGCGCGTCAATGCCGCGCCGGGCAACGACCTGATCTCGATGCTGGCGCATGCGCCGGCGACGCGGCACATGAGCCCGCAGGAATACCTGGGCAACGTGATCCTGCTGATCGTCGGCGGCAACGACACCACGCGCAACTCGATCAGCGGCGGGCTGCTGGCGCTGAACCGGTTTCCGGCCGAATACGACAAGCTGCGCGCCAACCCGGCGCTGGTCGAGAGCCTGGTGCCGGAGATCATCCGCTGGCAGACGCCGCTGGCGCACATGCGCCGCACGGCCGTGCGCGACGCAATCCTGGGCGGCAAGACCATCCGCAAGGGCGACAAGGTGGTGATGTGGTACCTGTCGGGCAACCGCGACAGCGAGGCCATCGAAGATGCCGACCGCTTCATCATCGACCGCGCGCGGCCGCGCCAGCACATGGCCTTCGGCTTCGGCATCCACCGCTGCGTCGGCAACCGGCTGGCCGAACTACAGCTCAAGGTGCTGTGGCAGGAGATCCTGAAGCGTTTTGCGCGCATCGAGGTGGTGGGCGAGCCGAAGCGGACGAAGTCCAACTTCGTGCATGG
>CAYUPF010000219.1:0-6489 GCA_964446545.1 uncultured Rubrivivax sp. | reverse complement strand
GCAGCAGTTCGTACAGCCGCGGCGCGCGCGCCGCATCGCTGAGCCAGGCGCAGACCTCCGCCAGGTAGGCCAGGCTGGCGGTGCGGATGGCGTCGTTGGCGATGCCGGCAAAGCCGTCGCCGGCCAGCGCGTCGAGGACTTGCTGCGCCTCGTCGCGCGCGCCCAGCTCGCAGTGCAGTATGGCCAGCCCCGGCCGCCAGGTGCTGGCCAGCGAGCCGCTATCGAGAAACTGCTTGAGCACAGGCGCCAGTTCGCGCAGCCGCCCCTGATGGCGGCGCAGCGTGAACATCTGCACGCCGAAGATGCCGGCGGCATTGGCGCGGTCGAAGCGCTGGCCGCAGCGCATCGACTGCAGCGCCAGCGCCTCGGCGTCGGCGAAGCGGCCCTGGTGCGTGGCGATCATCGCCTGTGCCGCCAGCGCGGTGGCTTCGTTGAAGGGCTCGCCGGTCGCGAGGCTGTGCTCGAGGTGCATGCGCGACGCGGCCAGCGCGGCCACGCTGTCGCCGGACTCCATCAGGTCGCCGGAGTGCCAGCCCATGAAAGTCGAATGCGACCACGCCAGACGCGGCGCGCGCCCAGCCAGCTCGATGCCCTCGCGCGCCGCCTCGATGCGCTGCGCCAGGCCTTCGGGGTACCAGCGACCCGCGACGATCGCGCTCAGGGCTTCGTACAACATCTGCGGGTCGCCGAGGCGGCGCGCCATGGCGACGGCCTCGCGCGAGGCCTGCTGCGCCTCGAGCGGCCGGCTGGCAAAGAGCAGCGACCGGCACAAGGCGCTGAGCAGGCCGACGCGCTCGCGGCTGTCGGCTGGCGCCACCCGCGACAGCGCTTCGCGCAGCAGCGTCACGGCGGGCGCGCCGTCGCTGCCTTGCCGCCAGATGGTGTTGCCGACCCCGATGGCCGAGGCGGCAAACAAGGCGGCATCGTTCGCGCGCCGCCCAAGTTCTGCCGCGTGGGTGAAGGTGGGTAGCGCCCCAGTGCTGTCGCCGGCGCTGTTCTGGGCCTCGCCCAGGCTCAGCAGCAGGCGGCAGCGCTGCGCATCGCGGCTGGTTTCTGCCGACAGGGCCCCGATGGCGAGCCGGTAGTGCCGCACCGCCTCTTCGTGCGCCAGCATGGCCGTGGCCCGCCTCGCGGCCTGCGTCGCGTACTCGATGGCATTGGCGGAGTCGCCGGCCGCGTACCAGTGGTGGGCCAGCGCCGACAGCGGCACCGTCTTGTCGTCGGCGTGCTGTTGCGCCAGGGCCTCGGCCACACGCCGGTGCAGCGCCTGGCGTTGTGCGGCGGGCAGCTCGTCGTACAGCGCATCGCGCACCAGCATGTGCGAGAACTGCCAGATGCCGGCGTCGGCGCTCTCGTCGGCCAGGCTGGCCGCGCGCGCTTCTTGCAGCAAGTCCAGGCAATGCGTTGCGACCGGTTCGTCGGCCAAGCGGCTGAGGAGGGCCGCAGGGAACTGCCGGCCGATCACCGCTGCGCGCTGCAGCAGGCTCAGGCAAGGCGGCGTGAGCGCGTTTAGCCGCGCGCCGATGACCTCGCGCACGCCCTTGGGCACGCGCCGCAACGCCCTGTGGGGGTCGGTGCCCGTGGCCGCACGCGCAGGCAGCATGTCGCGCACCATCTCGGCCAGGAACAGCGGGTGACCCTCGGTCTGCTCGTGCATCAGCGCGGCCAGCTCGGGCGTGGCCAGCCCGGCGGCGGCGACGAACTCGGCCGTCTCGGCGGCGGAGAAGCCGCCCAGCAGCAGCCGCTGCACCTGGGCGTGGCGATGCAGCTGCAGCAGGCTGTCGGCCAGCGGATGCTGGCGCGTCAGTTCCGCGTCGCGGTAGGTGCCCAGCACCAGCAGGCGGCTGCGGCCGGCTTCGGCCATGACGAATTCCAGCAGCCGCAGCGAGGGTGCGTCGGCGCGGTGCAGGTCGTCCAGCACCAGCAGCAGCGGCTGGCGCGCGGCGGCACGCTGCCAGAAGCCGGCCACGGCATCGAAGAGACGGAAGCGCGCCTGCGCCGGGTCGGCCGCGGCCTGCTCCGCGGCCGCCTGCGGCAGGTAGGGCGCGAACTGCGGGTCCAGCGATGCCAGCGGCGACGCCGCACCGAAGGCGCGCACCCGCTCGGCTTCGTCCTGCAGCGCGATCCAGCGGCGCATCAGCTGCACCCAGGGCCAGTAGGGCGGGGCGCCGGCCTCCTCGGGGCAGCGCCCCCACAGCGCGAGCACCTGGTGCTGCGCGGCGAAAGCGATCATCTCCTGCGCCGTGCGCGTCTTGCCGATACCCGGCTCGCCGGCCAGCAACGTGATGCCGGGCTGGCCGGCCACGGCGCGCTGCAGCGCCTGCTGCAACGCCTGGAGCTCGGCGCGTCGGCCGACGAAGCGGCGCTCGGCGGGCGGGTCCATGGGGCTTTCCAGGACCGCGCAGCGCGCTCAGGCGAAGGCTTCGGGCCGCACCTCGGTGACTTCGACGATCACGTCGGCCGGGATGTTGGCGCGCCGTGCCGCTTCGCGTATCGCCTCGGGGTTGGGTGCCTCGTACAGGCAATAGGTCTTCTTCTTGTCGGCCGAGAGGAAGGAGAACAGCCAGTGCACGCCGACTTCGCCGTTGACCTGGCCTATCAGCCGGGCGGCCTCAGGGGTCATCTCCAGCTGCTCGGCGAATTGACGTTCGATCACGAACAGGGCCATGGGTATCCCCTTCCTGGGAGCAAGCGATGGCGCATTCTGCACGCCTTTGCTGTGTGCTTCAACGGCGAGCTACGCCGCCTGAGCCGCCGCCTTGTGCCGCTGCACGTCGCTGAGCAGCCGTGCGATGACCAGCCGCATGAAGTAGAAGCCCAGCTTCGGGTTCTGATAGTAGAGCTGGTAGATCTGCTCGTCGGTCATCGTGTAGAGATCGCAGTCGGTCTCGCAGACCACGGTCAGCGTGCGCTTCTTGTCGGGCGAGAACAGCGCGATCTCGCCGATCAGGCTGTCCGGGCCGATGGTCGCGCCCACGCCTTCCAGCCGCAAACGGCCGCTGCCCACGTAGTAGATCTCGTCGGCTTCGTCGCCCTCGCGGAACAGCACGTGGCCGGCCTCGTGCTTGTGCAGGTGCATGTGCGGCAGCAGCCATTCGGACACCGGCGACTTCTCGGTCACCTTCTCGATTTCCTTCGTCAGCCGCAGGATCTCCATCAGCCGCTTGGCGTTGACCGGCAGCAAGATGGTATTCAGCAGGAATTCCGGCAGCACGGCCAGCTTGGCCCAGTCGAAGTCGAGGTGAAAGACGGCGTAGATGATGAACAGGACATTGCTGCACAGTGACAACGCGCGCAGCGGCACCATGCGCCTCATGTAGTGGCTGGCCAGATAGAAGACGCCGGCGACGAGGCCGGTGACGGTGATGATGTCGAAGTGCATGGAAGCGGTGTCCTTGATGACGGGGTCTCGTGGGCCTCGTGTCGCAACGCAGCATGCCGCGACACACGATTGTGTTGCATTTCCCGGGCCCGGCCATTCCCCGCGGCCTGCCCTCGGACTTGCTCTGGCTTGCGTGATTTTCGATAGCATAGGGCGATGAAAATGCATCGATGCTGCTCCGTCGCGCTGCTTGCCCTGGCCCTGCAGGCGGCGCCGGCGCTGGCGCTGGCCCAGTCGCCCGCCAAGCTGGTGCCTGCGCAAAGCGAGGTGGCCTTCGTCACCAAGCAGATGGGCGTGCCCGTGGACGGCCGCTTCAAGAAGTTCGACGCGCAGATCAGTCTCGACCCGAAGAATCCCGCGGCCGGCAGCGTGGCCATCAGCATCGACACCGGCAGTGCCAGCCTGGGCGTGCCCGAGAGCGATGCCGAGATGCCCAAGGACATCTGGTTCAACGTCGCCAAGTTCCCGCAGGCCACCTTCAAGTCGACGGCCATCAAGGGCCTGGGCAACGGCAAGTTCGAGGTCGCCGGCAAGCTGGACATCAAGGGCAACACGCGCGACGTGGTCGTGCCGGTGCAGATCACGCAGTCCGGTGCCAGCTCCACGGCCACCGGCAGCTTCGTCATCAAGCGGCTCGATTTCAAGATCGGCGAGGAAGAATGGACCGACACCACGGTGGTGGCCAACGACGTGACGGTGAAGTTCAAGCTGGCCCTGACCGGCCTGGGGCCGCTGTGAGGGCCGCCGGCAAGTGGGCGGCATGTCTGGCCGCCGGGTGGGTGTGGACTGCGGCCGCGCAGGTCCAGGCCCCCAACTACGCCATCGACCCGCTGCACACCTTCGTCAACTACGAGAACGGGCACTACGGCACGACCACCAACCGCGGCCGCTTCAGCATGAAGGACGGCACGCTGTTCTTCGACCGCGCCAACCAGCAGGGCAAGGTCGAGATCGTCATCGACATCTCATCGGTCAACACCGGGGTGGATTTCCTGAACCGGCAGATCCAGGGCAAGGACTTCTTCAATGTCGCCGACTTTCCTACCGCCACCTTCACGTCGGACAAGTTCATCTTCGACGGCGACAAGGTCAGCGAGGTGCAGGGCCAGCTGACGCTGAAGGGCCAGACCCACCCGGTCGTGCTGAAGGCCGCCAAGTTCAACTGCTACGTCGCCCCGCTGCTGAAGCGGGAGGTCTGCGGCGGCGACTTCGAAACCCTGATCCAGCGCAGCCAGTGGGGTGTGCTGTGGGGCCTGCAGGTCGGCTTCGAGGACGCGGTCAAGCTGATCATCCAGATCGAGGCGATCAAGCTGCAGTAGGCGACGGCTACAGCAGGCCTTCGGGTGCGATCACCGAAAGTACCTCGAGCATGATGCGCGTCCACGCATCGGTTTCGGGCTCCTCGACCACCTCTTCGCGGCCGCCCGGGCCGGTGGTGGTCCAGACCATGTCCTTGCCGTTCGGCGCCAGCACGACCTTGTAGGCGCCTTGCTGGCGGATCACGTCCACCAGCTTCAGCACCTGCTGCGCCAGTTGCGGGCTCCGGATGAACAGCCCCATCTCGGTGTTGTGCTGGTCGGAGCGCGGGTCGAAGTTCATCGAGCCGATGAACACGCGCTCGCCGTCGACCACCGCGCTCTTCGCGTGCAGCCGCCCGATCGAGGTGGAAAAACGCCCCAGGCGCAGGCTGCGGCGGACCTGCTGCGGGCTCAGCTCGTACAGGTTCATGCCCAGCTTCAGCATCTCCGGCCGATAGCGCCGGTAGCCGGTATGCACCACCGGCTCGTCGGTGGCGGCCAGTGAGTTGGTGACCAGCGTGTACTTGACGTGCCAGCGCTCGATCGAGTTGCGGAAGGTCTCGATACCGGCTTCGCCCGGGATCAGGTACGGGCTGGTGATGACCACGTCCTTGCGCGCGCGCCGCATCATCTCGATGACGTTGTAGCGCACGCTGTCGACGTCGTCGATCGGCACCACGCCATAGGTGGAGACACGGCCGATGACCTTGTCGGGCGAATCGGCGTAGGCCTGCGCATCGGCCCAGATCAGGCCCACCTTGCCGGCGTTCAGCTCGTCGACGATGGGCCCGTAGCCGAGCACGTCGTTTGGCGGTGGCGGCGCGGGCTCGGGCGTGCCGCCGCTGCTGCCGATGACTTCCACCGTCTCGCCGATGCCCATCTCGGCCGGCATCGTGGTGATGCGCAGGACCGGCACCGCCTCGGCCGAGGTCATGCGCTCGAAGTCCTGGCGCAACTCTTCATCGGAGCGTTCGGTCTGCACGACGGCGCGGATGGGCAGCACGCGCTCGCTGTTCCAGTAGCCGTCGAACAGCGACGACAGCCGCGGCAGGATGCCGCCGATGACGAAGGTGTCCAGGTCGATGAAGTTGGCACTGTCGCCGGTGCCGAAGTATTCGTCGGCGATGTTGCGCCCGCCGACCACCGCCATCACGCCGTCGGCGATGAACAGCTTGTTGTGCATGCGCCGGTGCACGCGGTCGAACTCGTGCCAGTTCACCGCAAAGCGCGTCAGGAAGTTCTTGCGCCCCGCCGGGAAGGGGTTGAACAGCTGCACCTCGACGTTGGCGTAGGCGTCCAGTCCCAGCAGCAGCGGGTCCTGGCCCGAGGTGTAGAGGTCATCGATGAGGAGGCGCACGCGCACGCCGCGTTGCGAGGCGTCGCGCAGCGTGCGCAGCAGGTAGCGCCCGGTGCGGTCGTCGTGGATCTGGTAGTACTGCACGTCCAGCGTGCGCTGCGCGCGACGTGCCAGTTCGATGCGTGCCTGCAGCGCGAACTGCCCGGTGGGCATCAGCCGGAAGCCGCTCTGTTCGGGATCGGCCGTCGAGGCCTTGGCAATGCGGCCCAGCGGCGTGTCCAGCGCCGCACCCTGGGACTTGGAGGCCTGGCGCTCGACCTTGTCGGGCAGGCTGGCGCAACCTGCCAGACCGGCCGTCAGCACGAACAGTGCGAGCACGCGCCAAGCGGGCGCGCGCAGGACGTGCAGGGACTGGAAAACCAGTGGCGGGCAATGCATGGGGGCAGCGCGGCGGGAGGCGGTAGCGCGCAATGCTAACGGCTGCCCTGCGCCGGCTGCAGCGCTCTAAGGTG
>CAYUPF010000218.1:0-6499 GCA_964446545.1 uncultured Rubrivivax sp. | reverse complement strand
CGATGCCGGCGCCGGCCGCGCGGATGCGCTCGGCCAGGTTGCCTTGCGGCACCAGCTCCAGCTCGATCTTGCCGGCGCGGTACAGCCGGTCGAAGTGGTGGCTGTCGGTCTGGCGCGGGAAGCTGCAGATGATCTTGCGCACCCGCCCGGCGGCCAGCAGCGCGGCCAGACCGGTGTCGCCGTTGCCGGCGTTGTTGTTGACGATGGTGAGATCGCGCGCACCCTGCGCCAGCAGCGCCTGCGTCAACTCGTCGGGCAGCCCGGCGGTGCCGAAGCCGCCGATCATCACCGTGGCGCCGTCGGCCACGTCGGCCAGCGCCGCCGCGGCGCTGGGGACGATCTTGTCGATCATCAGACCGGTTCGAGCACGTGGATCACGCGCTTGGCGGTCCACTCCTTGACCTTGGCCGCATAGGCCTTCATGTGCGGCGCCACCGCATGGGCCTGCAAGGCCGCCAGGCTGGCCCACTTCTCGACGACGATGAAGCTGTCCTCGCCGATGCTGCCCGGCGACGGCGGCATGCCCTTGGCGTCGATCGTCGCGCCGTATTCGATGCAGCCTTCTTCGGCGCGCACTGCGGCGGTGTTGGCCAGGAAGGCCTCCAGCACCTTGGCACGCTGGCCCGGGTGGGCGGTGATGATGGCGACGACGTGGATCATGCAGACCTCGCAGTGGGGTTGGACGGGAACGGCGATTTTGCGCCCACGGCCATGTCCGTGCTTCGCCGCATGGTCGGTGCCGCGTCGCCGTGATAGCGTGAACCGGTGCATCGCTTCAGCGGAGCCTGACCCATGGAACTGAGCCTTTCCCACGCCACCGGACCCAGCGAGCCGCCGCTGCGCGAACTGACGCTCGGCCAGCTGCTGGCCTGGGCGGCCGAGACCACGCCCGAGCGCGTGGCGCTGATCGCCGGCGTGCCCGACCCGGCGGCGCGCCGCCAATGGACCTATGCCGAGCTGTACGCGCAGTCGCTGCGCACCGCGCGTGCGCTGCGCGCGCATTTCGAGCCCGGCGAGCGCGTCGCGGTGTGGGCGCCGAACCTGCCCGAATGGGTGATGATGGAATTCGGCTGCGCGCTGGCCGGCGTCGTGCTCGTCACCGTCAACCCGGCCTTTCGCGCGCACGAGCTGGAATTCGTGCTGAAGCAGTCACGCGCGGCCGGTATCTTCGTCGTCGACGCCTTCCGCGGCAACCCGATGCATGCCACCGTTCTGCAGGTGGCGCCCGGCTGCCCCGAGCTGCGCCAGGTCATCCGCTTCGACGCATGGGAGGACTTCCTCGCAGGCGGCGACGCGCCCGGCATCACGCTGCCCGCGGTGAAACCCGGCGACGCGGCGATGATCCAGTACACCTCGGGCACCACCGGCTTTCCCAAGGGCGCGCTGCTGCACCACCGCGGGCTGGTCAACAACGGTGCGCACACGGCCGAGCGCATGGGCATCAGCGACGGCGCGGTGTGGATCACGACGATGCCGCTGTTCCACACCGGCGGCTGCGTCTGCTGCGTGCTCGGCGCGGTGTCGGTGCGCGCCACGCAGGTGCTGGTCGAGGCCTTCGAGCCGGGGCTGGTGCTGGAGCTGTTCGACACCTACCGCGGCAATGCCATGGTCGGCGTGCCGACCATGCTGGTGGCGATGATGGAACACCCCGGCTTCGCCGCCACCGACCTGTCGCAGGTGCAGGGCATCTGCTCCGGCGGCTCCACCGTGCCGGCGGCGCTGGTGCGGCGCTTCGAGGAACAGCTGAAGGCGCCGTTCACCATCGTCTTCGGCCAGACCGAATGTTCGCCGGTGGCGTCGATGACGCGGCCCGACGACACGGTCGAGGACAAGGCCGGCACCATCGGCACGCCGATGCCGCACGTGGAGGTGAAGATCATCGACCCGGCCAGCGGCCAGACGCTGCCGGTGGGCCAGGTGGGCGAATACTGCACGCGCGGCTACCACGTGATGCACGGCTACTTCGAGAACCCCGAGGCCACGGCCGCGGCCATCGACGCCGACGGCTGGCTGCACACCGGCGACCTGTGCGCGATGGATGCGCGCGGCTACTGCACGGTGGAAGGGAGGCTCAAGGACATGATCATCCGCGGCGGCGAGAACATCTACCCGCGCGAGCTGGAGGAGCTGCTGTTCAAGCACCCGATGGTGGGCGAGGTGGCGGTGGTCGGCCTGCCCGACGACAAGTGGGGCGAGCAGGTGGCGGCCTTCGTGCGCCCGGCGGCGGGCCAGAGCTTCGACGCCGAGCTGCTGGTGGCCTACATGCGCGAGCACCTGTCGCCGCACAAGACGCCGAAGCACTGGTTCAAGCTCGACGCCTTCCCGCTGACCGGCTCGGGCAAGATCCAGAAGTTCAAGCTGCGCGAGATGTGGGCCGCGGGCACACTGCGGCCGGTCTGAGGCGCTTCGCATGATTCAACGCATCCTCGTCCCGCTGGACGGCAGCGGGCCGTCGCAGCGCGGTCTGCAAGAGGCCGTGGCGCTGGCGCGTGCGCTGGGCGCGCAGCTGGTGCTGCTGCACGTGGTCGACGACTTCCCCCGGCACCTGGAGCTGGCGCCGGCCCCCGCCTACCGCGAGGCGCTGCAGCGCCTGCGCCGGCGCGGCGAAGCGCTGCTGGACGAGGCCCGCGAACAGGCCGCTTCGGCCGGCGTGGGCGCCGAGGCGCTGCTGCAGGAGATCGGCGCGCAGACGGTGGGCGACGCCATCGTGCAGCAGGCGCGCGCCAGCCGCTGTGAACTGATCGTCATGGGCACGCACGGCCGCCGCGGCCTGCAGCGCCTGGCCATGGGCAGCGATGCCGAGCTGGTGCTGCGCACGAGCCCGGTGCCGGTGCTGCTGCTGCGGCACGGCGACACGGCTGCCTGACATCGCGTGCAGAATCCGCCTCTTCGAACGGGAGGCCGCATGCATCACAAGGTGGGCATCATCGGTGTCGGTGCCGTCGGCGCCAGCGTGGCGATCTCGACCTTGCATTCCGGCGCCGCCGACGAGCTGTGGCTGCACGATCTGGATGCCGCGCGCGCCGAAGGCGAAGCCATGGACCTGGCCCACGGCGCCTGGTTCTACCCGGCCTGCAAGGTGCGCACCGCCAGCGTCGAGGAGATGCGCAACGCCCAGGTGGTGGTGGTGGCCGCAGGCCGCGGCGGCCGGCCGGACGAAACCCGGCTCGACCTGCTGCGCGACAACGCGCGCGTGGCCCGCGACATCGGCCGCACGCTGGCCGGCTTTGCCGGCACGGTGGTGGTGGTCAGCAACCCGGTCGACGTGCTGGTGCGGGTGCTGGTCGAAGCCAGCGGGCTGCCGCCGCAGCGTGTGCTGGGCACCGGCACGATGCTCGACACCTCGCGGCTGCGCCAGATGCTGGGCCACAAGCTGCACCTGGCGTCGAGCTCGGTGCATGCCCAGGTGCTGGGCGAACATGGCGATTCGTCGGTGCTGCTGTGGTCCAGCGCCGATGTCGGCGGCGTGCCGCTGCGCGACTGGCCGGGGTGGCGCCGCGCGCAGGAGCCGGCGCTGGCGCAGCAGGTGCGCGCTGCGGCCTACGAGGTGATCCAGCGCAAGGGCTTCACCAACCATGCCATCGGCCTGGTCACCGCGCAGCTGCTGCGCAGCATGCTGCGCGGCGACCAGCGCGTGCTGACCGTCTCGCGCGTGCAGGAAGGCGTGCTGGGCCTGCGCGACGTGGCCTTGTCGCTGCCTACCGTCGTCGGCCGGCAGGGCGGCACGCGCGTGGTGGCGCCGGCCATGGACGAGGCCGAACGCGCCGCGCTGGCGCATTCGGCCCAGGTGCTGCGCGAGGCGCACGCATCGATCGCTGCCGGCGCGTAACCGGCAGCGCCATGC
The DNA here is from genome assembly GCA_964446545.1 of uncultured Rubrivivax sp. GTDB lineage: Bacteria > Pseudomonadota > Gammaproteobacteria > Burkholderiales > Burkholderiaceae_C > Rubrivivax. The sequence continues at coordinate 2,655 of CAYUPF010000218.1, read as the reverse complement.
CGGCGCTCAGGCCAGCCCTCAGGCCAGGCGCTTGGCCGCCTGTTTGGCTGAAGCGGCGCGCGGGCGGGCCGGCTTGGCCACCGGGTTCGAGGCCGCCCGACGCCGCACCGGGCGGCGCTTGGCCGCGGCCGGCGCCTTGGCACGCACGGCGGCCGGCGCCGGCTTCACCGGCGCGGCCGCCTCGACCGCCGGCTCCAGGCTGCGCGCCAGCTCGAGCAGCTTGCGGTGCTCGGCCAGCAGCGCGTCGGCCAGGTCCATGATGTCGGGCAGCGCACGCCGGCAGCCGATCAGGCCGTAGTCGAGCCGGCCGTTGTAGCTCTGCACGGTGACGTTCAGCGCCATGCCGTGCGCCGGGATCGACACCGGGTAGTAGCTGACGATGCGCGCGCCGGCAAAGTACAGCTGCTGCTGGATGCCGGGCACGTTGGAGATCACCAGGTTGGCCAGCGGCGGCAGCACGTTGGCCAGGCGCGAGCGGCCGTACAGCGAGGCCAGCCCCGACATCAGCCAGGGTGCGGCCAGCATCGGAAAGTCCATCGGGATCGCCGCCTTCACCTGGCCCAGCCGCGCCTTGGTCAGGGCGGAGCCGGCAGCGATGGTCTTCAGCCGTTGCAGCGCATCGGCCACGTCGGTGGCCAGCGTCATCGTCACCATGCTGACCTGGTTGTTGGCGCTTTCGTCGCCGGCGGCGCGCAGGCTCACCGGCACCGCCGCCGACAGCGCACGCTGCGGCAGTTCGCGGTGGCCGATGAAGTATTCGCGCAGCCCGCCGGCCACCGTGCCCATGACCACGTCGTTGAGCGACACGCCGCAGCGCTTGGCGATCTCCTTCACCTCGGCCAGCGGCACGGTGCGCGCGGCAAAGCGCCGCTGGTTGGTGATGGCCACGTTGAAGGCGGTGCGCGGCGCGAAGAAGTTCATGTCGCGCGGCAAGCGCCATTGACGGCGGCCGTCTTCGTCCTTGTCGGGCAGCAGCAGCGTGCCGGCCGCGCGGCCGATGGCCGGCAGCGTCTTCACCAGCTTGAGCACCTGCTGCACGGTGTTGCTGGCCGCGGCGCCGAGCAGCTCGGCCACGCCCAGCTGGTACTGGTTGTGGCGCGCGCGCGGCCGCGGTGGCTTGATGTGGCGGCCTTCGGGTGTGGTGTCGAAGATGGCGCGGCCCAGCGCCACGCCGGCCTGGCCGTCCAGGCGTGCGTGGTGCACCTTGATGTACAGCGCCACCTCGCCGCTGCGCAGGCCGTCGATGACGAAGAACTCCCACAGCGGGCGGCTGCGGTCGAGCAGCGTGGAATGCAGCCGCGCCACGTACTGCTGCAGCTGCGTGTTGCTGCCGGGCTTGGGCAGCGTGATGTGGCGGATGTGGTGCTCGAGGTCGATGTCCTCGTCTTCCACCCACACCGGGTTGCTCAGGTCGAAGGGCATCAGCGCCAGCTTGCGCGTGAACACGTCGGCCAGATGCAGCCGCTGCGCCAGGCAGGCCTTGACGTCCTCGAAGAAGTCGCCGCCATGGCCGGCGGGCAGCTCCAGCACGTGCAGCGAGCCCACGTGCATGGGCATCTCGGGCGACTCCAGGTGCAGGAAGGCAGCGTCGATGCCGCTGAGGTGGTTCATGGCTGGACCTGTGGCAGGCGGTGAGGGAGGCCGATTATCCCGGCATCGGCGCGGGGCCGGACCGGGTGTTTGTGAGGTGCGCGCCCAGCGCTACGGCTGCACCGGCGTCGCGGCCGGCAGCGGCATGCCGCGGCGCTGCATCTCCTGGCGCAGCAGGTCGGGCCGGTCGGTGACGATGCCGTCCACGCCCATGTCCATGACCTGCGCGATGCGTGCCGGCTCGTTCACCGTCCAGGCCAGCACCGTCAGGCCCAGCGCCTGCGCCTCCTTCACCTTGACCGCGTCCAGGTCGAGGTGGAAGCTGGACCAGATGCGTCCGCCCGCCGCCTTCACCATCTTCGGCACCGAGCCGTGCTCGGCATGGGCGAAGCCTGCGGTCCACGGCGATGCGCCGGGCCTGCCGGCGCCGATGTTGTCGAAGCTGGGCCGCTGGATGCTCAGGTAGACGGTGCCGATCTCCGGCGCCAGCTGCTGCACCGCCTGCAGCGCGCGCCAGTCGAAGGACAGGACCGTGGTGCGCGGCGCCATGCCGGCCGCACGCACCGCGTCGACCAGCTTGCGCGCAAAGGGCTCCGGCGCCATGGTCTCGTCGGGCGCGTCGGGGCGCACCTTGATCTCCAGTGCCAGGCGCACCTGCTCGTTGCCCGAGCGCTCGACCAGCGCGAACAGCTCGTCCAGCTTCGGCAGCCGCGCGCCGTCGTGCGGCTTCTGCTCGGGATACATCGCGGCATAGCGCGTGCCCGGCTTCAGGCGGCCCACGTCGTAGCGCTGCAGCTCGGCGAAGTCGGTGTGCCAGATCACCGGCCCGCGCGCGCTGAGGAACTGCCCGTCCGGGCCGCGCGTGATGTCGGGGTTGAGGGCAGGGTCGTGCGAGATCAGCAGCACGCCGTCGCGGCTGACGGCGATGTCGGTTTCCAGCGTGTCGACGCCCAGCGACAGCGTCAGCGCAAAGCCGGCCAGCGTGTTCTCCGGCGCCAGGCCGCGCGCGCCGCGGTGGCCCTGCAGGTCGAAGGCGGCGGCCTGCAGCGTGGCGCACAGCAGTGC
>CAYUPF010000217.1:0-6507 GCA_964446545.1 uncultured Rubrivivax sp. | reverse complement strand
TCGTCAACTTCGTCGCCCAGCAGGTCGGCGGCAAGGGCGGCGGCAAGCCCGACCTGGCGATGGCCGGAGGCACCGACCCGTCCAGGTTGTCCGCGGCGCTGGACTCGGTGCGCGGCTGGGTGGCCGAGCGGGCCTGATCCTGCGCTGGGCTGCCGACTTCGGTCAGAGACTTTCCAACAGCGGCCCCATCTGCAATACCGACTCGGCCACGTCGCCGAGGCGCCGGTTCTGCTGCATCGCGGTCTGCCGCAGCAGCCGGTACGCGGCCTCCTCGCTGAGACCGCGGCGCTCCATCATCAGGCCCTTGGCGCGCTCGACCAGCTTGCGTTCGCGCAGCGAGGTCTGCGCCGCGAGCAGTTCGTCACCCATGGCCTGCAGCCGCTGTGCCTGCGCCTGCACCAGGTCGAGCATCGAACGGCCGAGTTGCGGCCCCATGCCCTCGGTAGCCAGCAGACCGTGGCCGGGGGTGAAGAGCAGCGCCATCGATGCCGGCTCGGGCGGCGGTGCCTGGATATCCGGCAACCCGCCGCGTGCCTGCGCCAGGCGCGCCTCGCACAGCGCGACCAGTGCACTGGTCGCGCCGTCCTCGACGCTGCGCATCGCGTCGATGCGGCGCGTGGTGGCGGCGAACCAGCGTTCGGCCACGTCGCCGGCGGCGCGTGCGCTGCCGCCCTCGCGCAGCACCTGGCGCAGCGCGGCAACATCGCGGGTTTCGCTGCCGGCCAGCAGCCGCGACCAGATGGCCTGCAGCTCGGGCTGCGCAAACACCTGAAAGATCTGGAAGCAGCGCTCCTGTGCCTCGACCAGATGCGCCAGGCGCTGCTGCACCGGCGCATCGAACTGCGCCGACGCGAAGGCCGCGGCCCCCGCAGCACGTTCCTGCCCGGCCAGTTCCTTGCCCTGCATGAAGTTGAACAGCGCCACCAGCGCGCGCGACACGCCCGGGTCGGCCGCGGTGTCCGCCGCCTCGAACACCACCGCCAGCATGGCCGCGATGCATTCTGAATAGCAGCGTGTCGCTTGCTCCGGCGTCGGCGTGCGCTGCGCGATGCGCTGGCGCAGCTGCGGCAGGCTGTCCACCGCATGCAGCATCTGCGCGATGCGGCTCAGCAGCCGCATGCCGCCGAAGCTGACACCGGGGTCGGCCTCTGGCTGGAAGTGGCGCTGGCGCACTGCCGTCTCGACCGCGCGGCTGTCGTCCACACATTGCTGGCGTTCGGCGGCGAAGCGCTGGCCGCGCGAGCCCAGGAACACGTTGGACGCGCCGCGTTCGCGCTGCAGGCGGTGCACCCATTCGCTCATGCCGCGCACCAGGTCGCTGGTCGCGCGCAGCTGCTCCAGGGAGTGGATCTCGCTGCGCCGCGCGGCGATCAGGAAGGCCAGTGCAGGGTTCATGGCTGCTAGCCAAGCAATTGGCGTGCGCAGCTGCGCCATGCCATCTGCCGGTGCATAGGTTGCTGCGATGCACCATATGCGCACGCTGCGGCGCAGGGTCGGTGCAATTCGCCCGCCGCGATGGCGCCGCAACGCTGGCACGGCAGTTGCGTGCGCTGCGGCTACGACGGTGGCAGTGTGGCTGCCGTCGTATTCGGGCAAAGGCGTCCGACTTGCAGATCCGGTTTGTGGCCGGCCACTGCAGTCGAGACGCCTTTTTCTGTTTGCAGGCCCGAATCCGAACCCAGGAACACCACGATGTTGCATCCGCACCCCCTTCCGCAGCCTGCCGCCCACCGAGCGCGCCTGGTCGTCGTCGGCAACGGCATGGCCGGCATCCGCGCCGTCGAGGAACTGCTGAAGATCGCCCCCGATCTGTACGACATCAGCGTCTTCGGCGCCGAGCCGCATCCCAACTACAACCGCATCCTGCTGTCGCCGGTGCTGGCCGGTGAGCAGACGATCGAGCAGATCATCCTCAATCCGCTGAGCTGGTACGAGGACAACGGCATCCGGCTGCGCTTGAGCCGCAGGGTCACGCGCCTCGACCGCGTCAAGCGCGTGGTACTGGCCGACGACGGCAGCGTCACGCCCTATGACCGGGTGCTGTTGGCCACCGGCTCCAAGCCCTTCATCCTGCCGGTGCCGGGCAAGGAACTGCAGGGCGTGATCGCCTACCGCGACATCGCCGACACCGAAGCGATGATCGACGCCGCCGCCAGGTACAAGCACGCGGTGGTCATCGGCGGCGGGTTGCTCGGCCTGGAAGCCGCCAACGGACTGATGCTGCGCGGCATGCAGGTCACCGTGGTGCACCTGATGCCCTGGCTGATGGAGCGCCAGCTCGACGACGTCGCCGGCAAGCTGCTGCAGAAGTCGCTGGAAGAGCGCGGCCTGCGCTTCCGCCTCGGCGCGCAGACCGAGCGCCTGGTCGGCGGCGACGATGGCCGCGTCAAGGCGGTGCGCTTCAAGGACGGCAGCGAAGAAGAGGCCGACCTGGTGGTGATGGCCGCCGGCATCCGCCCCAACACCGAGCTGGCGCTCGATGCCGGCCTGCACTGCATCTACGACGGCCGCGGCGGCATCGCCGTCAACGACACGCTGCAGACCTTGACCGACCCGCGCATCTACGCCATCGGTGAATGTGCAGCGCACCGCGGCACCACCTACGGCTTGGTGGCACCGCTGTTCGAACAGGGCAAGGTCTGCGCCACGCACCTGGCGCAGTTCGGCATCGGCCGCTACAGCGGCAGCCAGACCAGCACCAAGCTCAAGGTCACGGGCATCGATCTGTTCTCCGCCGGCAACTTCACGGGCGGTGAAGGCTGCGAAGAAATCGTGATGAGCGATCCCTACGGCGGCGTGTACAAGAAGCTGGTCATCCGCAACGACAGGCTGGTCGGCGCCTGCCTGTACGGCGACACGGTCGACGGCAGCTGGTACTTCAAGCTGCTGCGCGAAGGCCGCGCCATCGGCGACATCCGCGACAAGCTGATGTTCGGCGAATCGAACATCGGCGACACCGGCCACGAGGGCAACACCCGCGCCGCCGCGATGGCCGACAGCGACGAGGTCTGCGGCTGCAACGGCGTCACCAAGGGCACGATCTGCAAGGCCATCAAGGACAAGGGCCTGTTCACCTTGGACGAGGTGCGCAAGCACACCAAGGCCAGCGCCTCCTGCGGCTCGTGCACCGGGCTGGTGGAGCAGTTGCTGATGTTCACCGCCGGCGGCGACTATTCCAAGCCGCCGACCCAGCGCGCGATGTGCGGCTGCACCGACGCCAGCCACCAGGACGCGCGCGAGGCGATCCGCAGCCAGCACCTGCTCAGCATCGACAGCGTTTACCAGCATATGGGCTGGCGCACGCCCAACGGCTGCGCCAGCTGCCGCCCGGCGATCAACTACTACCTGATCAGCACTTGGCCCAAGGAAGCCAAGGACGACCCGCAGAGCCGCTTCATCAATGAACGCAGCCACGCCAACATCCAGAAGGACGGCACGTACAGCGTGATCCCGCGCATGTGGGGCGGCGAGACCAACGCCGGCGAGTTGCGGCGCATCGCCGACGCGGTGGACAAGTACCAGATCCGCACCGTCAAGGTCACCGGCGGCCAGCGCATCGACCTGCTGGGCGTGAAGAAGGAAGACCTGCCCGCGGTGTGGCAGGACATCGGCATGCCCAGCGGCCATGCCTATGCCAAGGCGCTGCGCACGGTGAAGACCTGCGTCGGCAGCGAGTGGTGCCGCTTCGGCACGCAGGACTCGACGCAGATGGGCAAGGACCTGGAACGGGCGCTGTGGCGCATGTACGCGCCGCACAAGGTCAAGCTCGCGGTGTCGGGCTGCCCGCGCAACTGCGCCGAGGCCGGCATCAAGGACGTGGGCGTGATCGGCGTCGACTCGGGCTGGGAGATCTACGTCGGCGGCAACGGCGGCATCAAGACCGAGGTGGCGCAGTTCCTGTGCAAGCTCAAAACCGCCGACGAGGTGCTGGAATACAGCGGCGCCTTCCTGCAGCTGTACCGCGAGGAAGGCTGGTATCTGGAGCGCACCGTGCACTACATCGGCCGCGTCGGGCTGGACTACGTGAAGAAGCGCATCCTCGACGACGCGCCCGGCCGCCTGGCGCTGTGGGAGCGGCTGCAGTTCAGCCTGGACGGCGAGCCCGACCCGTGGTTCGAGTTCGCCAAGGCCTCGGTGGACCTGCGCCAGTTCGACGCGCTGGCCGCCGCACCCAGGGTCGAATTGGTGGAGGCGAAATGAGCGACTGGATCCCCATCTGCGCGCTGGGCGACATTCCGGCCCTGGGCGCGCGCCGCGTGCAGCGCGCACAGGGCCACGCGGTGGCGCTGTTCCGCGCCGCCGACGACCATGTGTTCGCGCTGCTCGACCGCTGCCCGCACAAGGGCGGGCCGCTGAGCCAGGGCATCGTCTTCGGCCACAGCGTGGCCTGCCCGCTGCACAACTGGAGCATCGGCCTGGCCGACGGCTGCGCGCAAGCGCCCGATGTCGGCTGCACGGTGAAGTTCAGCGTGCGCGTGGCCAACGGCACGGTGATGCTCGACGCCGAAGAACTGCAGCGCCTGGCGCTCGACGACGCGAAAGCCGCGGCGTGATCCCCATCGTCAGCGAGACACGCTCCACCTGCCCGTACTGCGGCGTGGGCTGCGGCGTGATCATCGAATCGAAGGGCGCGCAGATCACCGGCGTGCGCGGCGACCCGCAGCACCCGGCCAACTTCGGCCGGCTGTGCAGCAAGGGCAGCACGCTGCACCTGACCGCCAGCGCCGCTGTGACGCAGCAGGCACGGCTGCTGCAGCCGCTGCGCCGCGCAGCCCGAGATGCCGCGCCGACACCGGTGGGCTGGGACGCGGCGCTGGACGAGGCCACCGAGCGCTTCGCTTCGATCATCGAAAACCACGGCCCCGACGCGGTGGGCCTGTACCTGTCGGGCCAGATGCTCACCGAGGACTACTACGTCTTCAACAAGCTGGGCAAGGGCTTGATCGGCACGAACAACGTCGACACCAATTCGCGGCTGTGCATGAGCAGCGCGGTCGCCGGCTACAAGGCCACGCTCGGTGCCGACGCGCCGCCGGCCTGCTACGAGGACCTGGCACTGGCGAGCACGGTGTTCATCGCCGGCTCGAACATGGCCTGGGCGCATCCGGTGCTGTTCCGCCGACTGGAAGACGCACGCGCCGCCAACCCGGCGCAGAAATGGATCGTGATCGACCCGCGCCGCACCGAAACCGCCGCGCTGGCCGACCTGCACCTGCAGCTGCTGCCGGGCAGCGACGTGGCGCTGTTCCACGGGCTGCTGCACCTGATGTTGTGGGAGGGCCTGGGCAACAGCGCCTTCGTCGCCGCGCACACCCGCGGCATCGAGGCGCTGCGCGATCGCGTGCGCGAGTTCACGCCCAAGCACGTGGCGCAGCTGTGCGGGCTGAAGGAAGCCGACATCGTGCAGGCGGCGCGCTGGTTCGGTGCGAACACGCCGACGCTGTCGCTGTACTGCCAGGGCCTGAACCAGAGCCGCAACGGCACCGACAAGAATGCCGCGCTGATCAACCTGCACCTGGCCACCGGGCAGATCGGCAAGCCGGGCGCGGGGCCCTTTTCGCTGACCGGCCAGCCCAACGCGATGGGCGGGCGCGAAGTCGGTGCGCTCGCCAACCTGCTCAGCGCGCACCGCGACCTGGGCGATGCGCAGCATCGCGCCGAAGTCGCCGCGCTGTGGGGCATCGACGCGGTGCCGGACAAACCCGGCAAGAGCGCGGTGGAGATGTTCCAGGCCGCGGCCGACGGCGAGATCCGCGCGCTGTGGATCGCCTGCACCAACCCGGCGCAATCGATGCCCGACCAGGCGACCGTGCGCCGCGCGCTGGAACGCTGCGAGTACGTGGTGCTGCAGGAAGCCTTCGCCCACACCGCCACCGCGCGCTATGCCGACCTGCTGCTGCCCGCCAGCAGCTGGGGCGAGAAGCAAGGCACGGTCACCAACAGCGAGCGCCGCATCAGCCGCGTGCGCCGCGCGGTGCCGCCGCCGGGCGAAGCGCGCGACGACTGGGCCATCGGTGTGGACTTCGCGCGCCGGCTGGAGCGGCGGCTGGGCAAGGTCCGCAGCCTGTTCCCCTATGCCGATGCCGAAGCGGTGTGGAACGAACACCGCGACAGCACGCGCGGCCGCGACCTGGACATCACCGGCCTGAGCTGGGCGGCGCTGGACCGGCCGCAGCAATGGCCCTTCCCGGCCGGCGCGGCCGAAGGCAAGACGCGCCTGTACGAGGACGGCGTGTTCGCCACTGCCGACGGCCGCGCCAGGTTCGTCGATGTCGCCTGGCGGCCCTTGGCCGAGGTGCGCGACGCGCGCTTCCCGCTGTCGCTGACGACCGGACGCCACCGCGACCAGTGGCACGGCATGAGCCGCAGCGGCACGCTCGGCCGACTCTTCGGCCAGGCGGCCGAACCGGCGATCGAACTGCACCCGCAGGATCTGGCGCGCCGCGGCTGGCAGGCCGGCGAACTGGTGCGCGTGCAATCGCGCCGCGGCGAGATGGTGCTGCCGGT
>CAYUPF010000216.1:0-6514 GCA_964446545.1 uncultured Rubrivivax sp. | reverse complement strand
CGATTCGCTCGTCTACGGAAAGCGTGATGTTCATTGCGGCACCTCATGTGCGCACCGCTGATGCGTCAATCAGAGGTCTTGTCCAGCGATGCGTGGCTGATTACCGCCAAGGTACCGCCAAGGGCTTCGCCAGCCTGGACGGGGCCAGGGCCTGGGCGGCCGAGTTCGTGCGTTGGTACAACGTCGATCACCGCCACAGCGGCATCCGCTACGTCAGCCCGCAGCAGCGCCACGCTGGCGAAGATGAGGCCATCCTGGCAACTCGCCACGCGCTGTACCTCCAAGCCAGACAGCGCAACCCGGCGCGCTGGTCCGGCAACACGCGCAACTGGTCGCACATCGGTGTGGCCACACTCTCAATCCGGAGCGCGACGCGGTGCTCAACGTGGCTGCCAACGCTCAACATACTCAGCTCCTCAGCGCGGCGCGCTCTTCGCCCGCCGCGTCAGCACCGTCGGGAAGCTGACCGGCAGCGTCTGCGGGAAATCGCGGCTGTAGTGCAGGCCGCGGCTTTCGTGGCGCACCAGCGCCGAGCGCACGATCAGCTCGGCGCAGACCACCAGGTTGCGCAGTTCCAGCAGGTCTCGGTTGACGCGGAAGTTGGCGTAGTAGTCGTCGATCTCGCCCTTCAGCAGCTTGATGCGGTGCAGCGCGCGCTCCAGCCGGCGCGTGGTGCGCACGATGCCGACGTAGTTCCACATCATCAGCCGCAGCTCGTCCCAGTTGTGCGCGATCACCACCTGCTCGTCGGCGTCCTCGACCTGACTTTCGTCCCAGTCGGGCACGCTCTCGGCCGGCACCGCGGTACCTTGCAGGATGCGCTCGGCACAGCAGGTGCCCACCACCACGCATTCGAGCAGCGAGTTGCTGGCCAGCCGGTTGGCACCGTGCAGCCCGGTGTAGGTGGTCTCGCCCACCGCATACAGCCCGGGCAGGTCGCTGCGTCCGTCGAGGTCGGTGACGATGCCGCCGCAGGTGTAGTGCGCAGCCGGCACCACGGGAATAGGCTGGCGCGCGATGTCGATGCCCAGCTGCAGGCAGCGCGCGTGGATGGTCGGGAAGTGCGCCTTCAGGAAGGCTTCGCCCAGGTGCGTGGCATCCAGCCACACGTGGTCCAGGCCATGCTTTTTCATCTCGAAGTCGATGGCGCGGGCGACGATGTCGCGCGGCGCCAGCTCCATGCGTTCGTCGTGCGCTTGCATGAAGCGCGTGCTCCCAGGGTCACCCGGCGCGGTGGAAGGCAGCTTGAGCTGCGCGCCCTCGCCGCGCAGCGCCTCGGTGATGAGGAAGCTGCGCTCCTGCGGGTGGTACAGGCAGGTCGGGTGGAACTGGATGAACTCCATGTTGCCGACGCGGCAGCCGGCGCGCCAGGCCATGGCGATGCCGTCGCCGGTGGCGGTGTCGGGGTTGCTGGTGTAGCGATAGACCTTGCCGACGCCGCCGGTGGCCAGCACCACCGCCGAGGCGCGCAGTGTCTCCACGCGCTTGCGGTCCATGTCCAGCGCATACACGCCATGGCAGCGCGGCGGCACCTCGTCGGCAGTGCCCTTGAGGTGGCGGGTGGTGATCAGGTCCACCGCCATCCAGCGCTCGCGCAGCGTGATGTTGGGGTGCGCGCGCGCCTTGGCCAGCAGCGCGTCGTGGATGGCCTTGCCGGTGGCATCGGCCGCATGGGCGATGCGCCGCACCGCATGGCCGCCTTCGCGCGTCAGGTGCAGGCCCAGCGGCCCGGCCGGGTCGGGCGAGAAGGGCACGCCTTGCGCCACCAGCCATTCCACGGCAACAGCGCTGCGCTCGGCGATGAAGCGTGCGGTGTGTTCGTCCACCAGGCCGGCGCCGGCGTCCTGCGTGTCGCGCACATGCGAATCGATGCTGTCGTCCTCCCCCAGCACGCCAACGATGCCACCCTGCGCCCAGACGGTGGCGCCCTCGTCGAGCTGGCGCTTGGCCAGCACCACCACCGCGCGTTCCTCGGCCACGCGCAGCGCCACGGCCAGCCCGGCCAGGCCGGCGCCGACGATGACGACCGGTGCCGGATTCAACAATGAGGGAGCTTCGGCCATGACGAAGTGTCGAGTTTTGCGACCTATTCTACGGAGCGCCTCGGTCTCGCCCACGGCAGGCTTGCGCCAGGCGCGCGCGTGCGCTAACGCACACTCGCGGCTGCCGGCACCCCCGTACACTCGGCGGGCCCTTGCCCATGGGCTGTCACCAGGCCACGCCATGTCACAGATCGTGCACGACCGCCTTCAGGCCAGCGCCGCCGACAACGCCGAGCGCGACACCGAGCTGCTGGCGCCGGCCACGCAGATCGTCGGCGACAAGGAGGCCTACCTCGGCAACGCGCCTACCGACATCGGCCGGCGCATCGCCGACGACCAGCTCGAGCTGTTCGTGGTCTGTCATCCGGCCGAAGCGATGCTGCAGCAGTTTGCACGGCAGACGCCGGACTTCATTGCCATTCACGATGTCGGCACCACCACCTCGGCGCGGCTGCTCGGCGCAGTTGCCACGGCTTCGCAGCGCAAGCTGCAGAAGCTGGTGATCCGCCGCCAGGGCTACGGCGTGGCGCTGGCGACGCTGCAGTTCGTCGAACTGCCGCTGACGCCGGGGCGCAATCTGCGCGTCTATACCACGCAGATCGACGCCGACACGCAGACGCGCCATCAGCTGGCGCAAGTGCTGCTGGCGCACAGCCGGCTGGCGGTGGTCATGATCGGCGAGCTGCCGTCGCATGCGTTGGGCAGCAGCCTGCAGCCGCTGCGCGATGCCATGGCCGCCGGCCCCTGGCCCAACCGGCAGATGCTGCTGGTGCCGCTGGCGCCGGCCGCGACGCTGCCCGCGCAGGCCGCCACGCTGCCCGGGCGCAGCGGCGTGATGGTCAGCACCACGCCGCAGGCCAGCCGGCCGACCGAGGCATGGTCCTTCATCAGCGGCGCGTGGAACCGCCTCAACAGCGGCGCGGCGCCGGTGCGGCAGGAGTTCGCGCCGCCGCCCACCGCCGCAACCCATGCGCCGACGCAGCCGCTGGAGCTGAGCCCGATGCCCGCCACCGGTGCCCCGCCCGCGCCGCTGCGGGCCACGACCGGCGCCGCGCCATGGCAGGACTACGTGCGGCGCTGCGCTGCCATCAAGGGCGTGCTCGAGTGCTGCGTCTTCGACATCGACCAGCAGCGCGCATTGGCACATTCAGGCACACCGCGCATGGCCGAGCGGCTGGCCGCCAAGGGCGCGATGCTGCACGCGATGATGAGCGACTGCGCCAACGTGCTCGGCCTGGGGCCCGCCAACCCGGACGCCGCGATCACGCTGGCGCAGCACTACCTGTTGCTGCGCCCGATGCCGGGCCGCCCGCGCGTGGCGCTGCACCTGCTGATCGACCGCAGCCACGGCAACATCGGCCTGGCCCGCGCGCAACTGCAGCAGATCGACCAGGCGGTACTCGGCAGCACCGGCGCCTGAGGGGGCCGCCGGCGCGGTTTTCGCCACCGGGCCTTGCGGCAGGCGTCGGCCGACGCCCCGGAACAAGGCTTGGACAAGCCTGCGGCCCGCCTGCACAATGGCACGACCCTGCACTCGACACGCCGCTCATGACGCCGTTGAACCCTCGCTCCGCTTCACCCAGGGTGCCATGGCCCTCGGAGCGCTTCCGTTGCTGATCTCCTGCGGCAGCGGCGACGACCTTCCTGCGGCGGAGCCGGCATACGCCGGCGCGGTCCAGGATCTGATGTCCACCTACGCCCTGCCCGGCGTGCTGGCGGCGGTGCGGCGGCCCGGCCGGCCGCAATGGTCCGGCGCCTTCGGCTTCGCGAACCTGGATACGCGCGCGCCGCTGGCGCCGGGCAGCAGCTTCCCGATACGCAGCGTCACCAAGTCCTTCACCGTCACGCTCGTGCTGCAGTTGGTGCGCGACGACCTGCTCGCGCTGGAGCACACCATCGACCGTCATGTGCCCGGGGTGCCCAACGGCGACCGCATCACGCTGACCGACCTGGCCGGCATGCAGAGCGGGCTGGTGGACTATTCGGCGACCAAGCCATTCGTCGACCTGTTCGTCGCCGACTTCCAGCGCCGCTGGACCGAGCAGGAACTGGTGGACTTCGCGCTGACGCAGCCGACGGTCTTCGATCCCGGCGCCGAATGCATGTACTGCAACACCAACACGGTGCTGCTGGGCATGGTGGTCGAGAGCGTCACCGGGCAGACGCTGGCCGAGCAGCTGGGCACGCGCATCTTCGCTCCGCTGGGGCTGGCCGGTTCCGCCTACCCCTCGGATGCGGCGCTGCCCGCGCCCTTCCCGACGCCCTATGCGGTGGACGTGAACACCGGCGAAGCCAGCGAGCAGCCGCAGATCAGCCCGACGGCGCTGGCCGGCTCCGGCGCCATGCGCTCGACGCTGGCCGACCTGCTGAGCTGGAGCGACGAGCTGGGCAGCGGCAGCCTGATCGACAGCACGCTGGCACAGCTGCGCAGGAGCCGGTCGCGGCCGGTCACCAACGGGCCCGAATATGCGAACTACGGCCTGGGCCTGGGCGAGATCGACGGCTGGTGGGGCCACACCGGCAGCGGCCTGGGCTACCAGCTGGCGGCGATGAACGACCCGCGCAGCGGCGCCAGCATCGCGGTGATGGTCAACGCCACGCCCGAAGGCGGCCGCCGCGATCTGAACTTCGCGCAAGAGCTGTTCGAGGCGCTGGCCTCGGTGGTGGCAACGGCCTGAACGGCCTGAAGCGAACGCGGCCCGACGGCGGCGATCATGCCGCCTGCTCGCGCCACCGCCGCGGCGAGCAGCCCAATTGCCGGCTGAACAGGCGCGACAGCGCCGACGCGTTGGCGTAGCCCAGCTCGTCGGCAATCAGCTTCAGCGGCCGGCCCTGGCGCAGCCCGGCCTGGGCCAGCGTCAGCCGCCAGTGCGCCAGGTAGGTGGCCGGCGTCTGGCCCAGCACCGCCTTGAAGTGCGCGGCGAACGCACTGCGCGACATGCCCGCCGCCTCGGCCATCGTCTGCAGCCCCCAGGGCTCGCCGGGGGCCTCGTGCAATGCCACCAGCACCCGTGCCAGCCGCTCGTCCGACAGCCCGGTGATCAGGCCCGGCTGCACGCCGGCCTCGCACGGGTGGTCGATCAGCCAGCGCAGCAGTTGGATCAGCACCACCTCGAACAGCCGGTCGGCCAGCAGCCGCTGGCCGCAGCGCACCCGTTCGGTCTCGGTGAACAGCAGCTGCAGCGACTGCGCCAGCCCCTCCACCCGCGCCAGCGGCAGCAGCACCAGCGGCGGCAGCGCGCGCGCCAGCGGATTCAGCGCGCCGCCCTCGAACTCGAGCTCGGCGCAGACGAAGTCCGAAGCGTCTTGCGGCGGGTTGCGGAATTCATGCGCCAGCGGCCGCGGATAGAACAGCAGCGTCGGTTCGGCGACGCGCACCCGCCGCGGCAGCCCGAGCCGTGCGGCATGGCGCAGTTCCACCTCGCCGCGCCGCATCACGTGCAGGAAACCGCGCCCCGCTTCGGCGGGAAAGCGGCTGACGCCGCACAGCGGCCCCTTGTGGAACAGCCGCGCGTGCACCTTGAAACGCTCCAGCAGAGCGCTCAGCCGGTCTATGGACGACGGCACCGACACGGTTTGGACAAAATGGTATGTAAATTGGACGAAATGCGTCCAATGATACGGGAGATCAGCCCACACTGCCCACCGGCAGCTGCACCCAAGCCCCTCGTCCCCACCGCCTGTTCCAGGCGCTTCCAAGGAAAGCATCATGTCCCGCATCGAACTGATCGACCCCGTCCGAACCAGCGGCGAGCGCAAGCAGCTGCTCGACCAGATCCACGGCGCCTTCGGTGCCACGCCGGCGATGTTCCGTGCCGTCGCCAATTCCACCGCGGCGCTGAAAAGCATGTGGGGCAGCTTCGGGGCGCTGGCCGGCGGGGTGATTCCGCCCCGGCTCGGCGAGCAGATCGCGGTGGCCGTGGCCGACCGCAACGCCTGCGAATACTGCCTCGCGGCCCATACCGCGCTCGGCCGCAAGGCCGGCGCCAGCGGCGACGAGATGGCTGCGGCCCAACAAGGCGAGTCGGCCGACCCGCAGACCGCGGCGGCGCTGCGCTTTGCGCTGAAGCTGGTGGAGCAGCGCGGCCGGCTGGCCGACGCCGACGTGCAGGCGCTGCGCGCCGCGGGTTTCGGCGACGAACAGATCGTCGAGATCGTGGCGCACGTGGCGCTGAACCTGTTCACCAACTACGTCAACGTCGCGCTGGCGGTGCCGGTCGATTTCCCGGCGGTCAGGCTGAGCCGCCGGGCGGCGTAATCGCCGGCGGCGGCGCAGCGTGGCCCGAGGCGGGCACCGACGACGCGGCCGCCGCGCAACACGAGGTCCCGCGCGGGCAGGGCCTCGTGTCCCCGGCTCAGTGCACCACGCGCTCGAACGAGAACTCGCCGTCCTCGACGTCGACCGGGATCACGTCCTTCGGGCCGAAGCGGCCCTGCAGGATCAGCTTGGACACCGGGTTCTCGATGCGCGC
>CAYUPF010000215.1:0-6525 GCA_964446545.1 uncultured Rubrivivax sp. | reverse complement strand
CCCGAGCACATGCTCGGCCACGTAGGACAGCACCATGTTGGTGGAGATCGGCGCCACCTGGTACAGCCGCGTCTCGCGGAACTTGCGCTCCACGTCGTATTCGCAGGCGAAGCCGAAGCCGCCGTGGAACTGCAGGCAGGCGTTGGCCGCCTCCCAGCTGGCCTTGGCCGCCAGGTACTTGGCCATGTTGGCCTCGGCGCCGCAGGGCCGATGCGCGTCGAACAGCTCGCAGGCGCGCCAGCGCATCAGGTTGGCGGCCTCGACCTCGATGTGGCTTTCGGCGATCGGGAACTGCACGCCCTGGTTCTGGCCGATCGGCCGGCCGAAGACCTGGCGCTCCTTCACGTACGCACTGACGCGGTCGACGAACCAGTAGCCGTCGCCAATGCACTCGGCGGCGATCAGCGTGCGCTCGGCGTTCAGCCCGTCGAGGATGTACCTGAAGCCCTTGCCTTCCTGGCCGATCAGGTTGTCCGCCGGGATCTCCAGGTTCTCGAAGAACAGCTCGTTGGTCTCGTGGTTGACCATGTTGGCGATGGGCCGCACCGTCAGGCCCTTGCCGACGGCCTCGCGCAGGTCGACGATGAAGATCGACAGGCCCTCGCTCTTCTTCGCCACCTCGGCCAGCGGCGTGGTGCGCGCCAGCAGGATCATCAGCTCGCTGTGCTGGATGCGCGAGATCCACACCTTCTGGCCGTTGACGACATAGCGGTCGCCCTTCTTCACCGCGCTGGTCTTGATCTTGGTGGTGTCGGTGCCGGTGGTGGGCTCGGTCACGCCCATGCTCTGCAGCCGCAACTCGCCCTTGGCGATGGCCGGCAGGTAGCGTGCCTTCTGCGCGTCGGAACCGTGGCGCAGCAGCGTGCCCATGTTGTACATCTGGCCATGGCAGGCCCCGGCATTGCCGCCGCAGCGGTTGATCTCCTCCATGATCACGCTGGCCTCGGCCAGGCCCAGGCCCGAGCCGCCGTACTGCTGCGGGATCAGCGCCGCCAGCCAGCCGGCGTGCGTCAGCGCATCGACGAACTCGGCCGGATAGGCGCGCGCCGCGTCGACGCGGCGGAAGTATTCGTCCGGGAAGCCGGCGCACAGCGCGCGCACCGCATCGCGGATCTCGACATGACGATCGTCACCGATGGCCATTCAGGCTCCGTACGCGCCGATGACGGAAATGGCAGCCACGTTCTGGCTGGGGAAGCCGCCCAGGTTGTGCGTCACGCCCCAGGTCGGCGCGCCGAGCTGGCGGCCGCCGGCGCGGCCGCTGAGCTGCAGGTACATCTCGTAGACCATGCGCAAGCCCGAGGCGCCGATCGGGTGGCCGAAGCACTTCAGGCCGCCGTCGATCTGGCAGGGCACGGCGCCCTCGGCGTCGAAGAAACCGTCGAGCACGTCGCGGATCGCCGTGCCTTCGGGCGACAGCTGCAAGTCTTCCATCGTCACCAGTTCGGTCACCGAGAAGCAGTCGTGCACGTCGACCAGCGACACCTGCTCGCGCGGCTTGCTGATGCCGGCTTCCTTGTAGGCGCGCGCCGCGGCGATGCGCGTGGTGGCGAAGTAGGAGCCGTCCCAGCGGTCGAACTGCACCTCCTCGCCGTTGGACACCGCCACCTGCAGCGCCTTGACCGCCACCAGGTCCTTCTTGCCCAGGCCGCGCGCGATGTCGGGCGTGGTGACGATGGCGCAGGCGCTGCCATCGCTGACGCCGCAGCAGTCGTACAGGCCCAGCGGTTCGGCGATCATCGGCGCGCGCAGCACGTCGTCTTCGGTGATGGCATTGCGCAGGTGCGCCTTCGGATTCTTGCCGGCATTGGCATGGCTCTTCACCGAGATGTGGGCCATCGCGCGCTTCAGCTCGTCCTTGTCGGCGCCGTGCTTGGCGCGGTAGGCGGCGGCCAGCTGCGCGAAGGAACCCGGTGCCGAAAGATTCGGCCAGAACAGGTCGTTCAGCGCACCGCGGCCGCGCTGCGGCAGGCCGCCGTAGCCGGTGTCTTTCAACTTCTCGACGCCGAGGGCCAGCGCGATGTCGGCCGCGCCCGAGGCCACGGCATAGACCGCGCCGCGCAACGCCTCGGTGCCGGTGGCGCAGTAGTTCTCCACCCTAGTGACCGGGATGTAGGGCAGCCGCAAGGTCATCGCCAGCGGCACCGCCGACTTGCCCAGGTGCTGCTCCTCGATGGCCGTGCCGAGCCAGGCGGCCTCGATCTGCTTGCGCTCGATGCCGGCGTCGGCCAGCGCCTCCTCGAAGGCCTCGACCATCAGGTCCTGCGCGTTGCAGTCCCAGCGCTCGCCGAACTTCGAACAGCCCATGCCGAGGATGACGACCTTGTCCTTGATGCCGCTGGCCATATCGAACTCCTTGCTCAGGACGGCGCCACGGCCGTCCACGGGTTGATGATCTGCACGCCGCAGTCCTCGAAGTCGCGGACATTGCGCGTGGCCACCGCCATGCCATGGATGTGGGCAATCGCAGCGATCAGCAAGTCGAAAGCCGCCGTGGCCCGTCCTGCGCGCTGGCGCTGCGCGAAGAGTCCACCGTACATCTTTGCGGCCGCATGGTCCAGGCCGAAGATGCGCTCGCCGAAGCCATCGTCTTGCAGACGGCTCCAGCGCGCCACCAGGTCGCGGCGCCGTGCGCCGGCAGGCAAGCAGGCCAGCCCGGCGCCGATCTCGGCCACCGTCACCACGCTGGTGGCCAGTTCATCGATGGACTGTGCCCGGGTCCAGGCCAGCACAGCCACATCCGGCGCGGGGCGCATGAGCTCGGAAACCACATTGGTGTCGAGCAGGATCATTCGTCGAAGCTCGGCACCGGCCGCGCCTTGGCGCGCGGCACCAGGGGAAGTTCGACGCCATGGCGCGCACCGAACAGCGACTGCGCAAGGTCCGCCAGATGCGGTTTTGCCGCCGCTCGTGGGCCGTCGAGCGCCTCGCGCAGCAGCACACGCGCCTCTTCTTCCATCGATCGTCCTTGCTGAGCGGCACGCACGCGCAACCTGGCCTTCAAGTCGTCATCGAGATTGCGGATCGTGATGCTGGCCACGAGACCTCCATGTGATTTCGTTGATTGCAACGATGTCAATGATATCATCTAGTGGGCACACTCAAGCCGGCGTGGCCTTCCAGAAATAGCGCACGAAGCCGCGCATCGGATCGGCGTCCTTGATGCGGAATACCATGCGCACCGGCAGGCCGACGTCGATCTTGCCCGCTTCGACCTCGCTGAAGTCCAGCAGCATGCGCCCGCCGCCGTCGAACTGCACCATGCCGAAGTAGGTGGGCGGGTCCGGACTGTAGGTCAGCGCATCGGCGGTGTAGGACATCAGCGTGCCGCTGCGTTCGGAGAACGCATAGTCGTCCTGGCTGTCCAGCGCGTTGCACTCGGGGTTGACGCAGTAGCGCTGGCGCGGGTACTGCACCGTGCCGCAGACGCGGCACTTGCCGCCGATCAGGCCCTGGATCATGTCGCGGTTGCGGTACAGCACCGTCATCTGCGTCGGCTTGTCGGGCTCGGCGCGCATGCCGCGTTCCAGATCGACCAGGTTGTTGAAGGACAGGTAGCGCATGTAGTTGCCGTCCTCGCGCCGCACCGCCAGCGCGCCCTTGACGCCGCGGCGTTCGCTGGCTTGGGCAATCGCCGGCGTCACCTCGAACAGCAGCGCGTCGCAGCCTTCGCCGAAGGCGGCGAGCAGGATGCGGTCGCCCGCCTTCGCGTCTTCCAGCGCGGCGGCCAGCATCAGCAAGGGGTGCGCGACGCCGGTATCGCCGCAGACGGCGGCCAGGTTGTCGCGCACCGCGCCCTCGAGCAGGCCGCAGCGTTTGGCCACCGCCGCGCCGATGCGCGACAGCGTGCCCGGCATGCAGAAATGCGTGATCGTGGCTGCATCGATACCGCTCTTGGCCAGCAGCGCGGCCACGGCGCGCGGCACGATCTTCAGGTAGCCCTCGTCGCGCACCCAGCGCTCTTCCCAGGCGTAGTCGTGCGCGCGGTCGTGCATGCGGTACTGGTGCACGAAGTCCACGGTCTCGCTGTGCGACGCCACCAGCCGAGCCAGCGGCATGCCCTGGCCCACCAGCATGGCCGCGGCGCCGTCGCCGTAGTGCATCTCCTGCGTGCTACCGGCCTTGGACTTGCGCGCATCGGCGGCCACCACCAGCGTCTGGCCGGCCGCGCTGCCGCCGTCCAGCGCCGCGGCCAGCGCGGTGCTGCCGGCACGCTGGCTGCCCGACTGGTCGATCGAACGCAGCGCCGACTTCAGCTGCAATGCGTTGGCCACCACGCCGGCGTTCTGTCGGTCGTCGAAGGGCAGCGTGCTCGAGGTCAGCACCAGCTGCGTCAGGGCCTGGCGGTCGAAGCCGGCCAGGCAGTCGCGCGCGGCTTCCACGCCCATGGTGATGCTGTCTTCGTCCCAGTTGCAGATGCTGCGCTCGCCCTTGGCCAGGCCGCGCAGCCCCGGTGCGAACCAGGCATTGGCCGCAGCGATGGCCTTGCGCTGCAGCCGCGCGCGCGGCAGGTAGGCGCCGAAGGACAGGATGCCGAAGTCGCCGCTACTCATCAGATCGGATCCCACGAAAACACGTCGGCCGAGCGGTCGAGCGGGTAGAAGCTGGCCTTCATCGCCGGCATGGCATGCGAGGCCACGGTCTGCGGCGTCCAGCCCTCGTCGCGGTGCACCGAGCGGATCGGCCGGCTCTGGCCCATCAGGAAGATCTCGTTGGCGCGCACCGCGAAGATCTGGCCGCTGACACCCTTGGCCTCGTCGCTGAGCAGATACACCGCCAGCGGCGCGATCTTGTTCGTCTCCATCGCCTTCATGCGCGCCAGCCGCGCCGCCTGCTCGGGCGTGTCGCTGGGGATGGTGCCGATCAGCCGGCTCCAGGCGAAGGGGCTGATGCAGTTGCTGCGTACGTGGAAGCGCTGCATGTCCAGCGCGATCGACTTGGACAGGCCGACGATGCCCAGCTTGGCCGCCGCGTAGTTGGCCTGGCCGAAGTTGCCGATCAGCCCCGAGGTCGAGGTCATGTGCACGAAGGCGCCGCGCTCCTCGCTGCGGAAGATGGCCGCCGCGGCGCGCGCCATGTAGAAGCTGCCGTGCAGGTGCACGTCGATCACCGCTTTCCACTCCTCCACCGACATGTTGTGGAAGATGCGGTCGCGCAGGATGCCGGCGTTGTTGACCACCGCGTGCAGCGTGCCGAAGGCATCGGTCGCGGTCTTGACGATGCGGTTGGCCGATTCCCATTCGGCCACGCTGTCGGTGTTGGCCACCGCGGTGCCGCCGGCGGCGCGGATCTCGCCCACCACCTGCATCGCCGGGCCGTCGTCGTGGCCGGAGCCCGACTCCGACACCCCGGGGTCGTTGACCACCACCATCGCGCCCTGTGCCGCCGCCATCATCGCGATATCGCGGCCGATGCCGCGGCCGGCACCGGTGACGATGATCGACTTGCCGTCCAACATGCCCATGATCGATGTCTCCTATGTGACGAGCCGAGAACCTGAGTTTCGCAGCCATTCTCATGCAAACTGTGGGCTCCGTCCTCACAGCCCCGAACCCTCATGTCCGACCCTGACACCGATGCGACTCGACGCACCTACTGGACCGAAGAACTCGAAGCCGCCTACCACTTCATGTTCGAGCAGGTACTGCCCTACCCGGTGGCCGAAGACCATGAACCGATGGTGTCGCTGCAGCAGGCCGTGGAACGGGCCGACGTGGTCGTGCAGTTCTCGACACGGCCGCACGCACTGGGTCTGCCCCGCCTGTTCTACCTGCGCGACGGGCAGATCCCCGGCTTCATCGGCGCCGCCGCGGAGATGAACGAGCGCGGCTGGGTCATGCGTGTCGAGGACGGCTACCGCACGCCGCAGATGCAGAAGCACCTGGGCCTGGTGCCACAGGTCTTCGACGCGGTGCTGAAGAGTGTGACATGGGAGCTCGGCGGCCAGCGGCCGACGCCGGAGTTCATGTTCCGCCGTTGCTCCACGTTGGTGGCGAGCGTGCCGAAGTTCGGCACACACATGTCGGGCAGCGCCATCGACATCTCGGTGCTGCACCTGGACGAGCCGACGCGCGAGGTCGATCGCGGCGCGCCGTACCTGGAGATGTCGGCGTTGACGCCGATGGGCTCGCCCTTCGTGTCCGACGAGGCGCGCCGGAACCGCCGCGAGATCACGGCACTGATGCGCCGCCACGGCTTCGTCGACTATCCCTGGGAGTTCTGGCACTACTCCAGCGGCGACGCCTACGAGCAGGTGCTGACCCAGACCGGCCGGCCGGCAATCTATGGCGCGGTGCAATGCGATCTGCAGACGCTGCAGGTCACACCGCTGCCGCAGCCCGAGCAACCGCTGAACAGTTTCGACGAGATCCGCATCGAGATCGACGCGGCGCTGGCGCGTCTGGGCTGACTCTTCAGGCCTTGCGCTTGCGCGCCGGCGCCTTGGCGATGCGCAGCACCGGCGCGCGAATGCCGGCTTCTCGCAGCGCAGTTGGCCGAATGTGCCACGCGCCCGCGGGCCGCGCC
>CAYUPF010000214.1:0-6556 GCA_964446545.1 uncultured Rubrivivax sp. | reverse complement strand
GTTCCTAAACCAAGCTGACAGATTTCACTATACGGCTTACTTAGTAAGACAAGGGTCACAATGACTCGTCGACCCACGGATTCAACAACGGGACGCGCGCGAGCTTGTAGTCGCCGATGTCGCGGGTCACGACCGTGAGCCCGTGTTGCATGGCGGTTGCCGCAATGATCAGGTCGGGCTGCGAAAACGTATGGCCGCCTTTGCGGCCCTCTTCAACGAGGAGCCGCCACTTGAACATCACTTCCTCGGAGACCTCCAGGACGCGCTGACTGAACATGGGCCGTACTCTGTGCAACAGCCAGTCGTTCAGTTCAGCGCGGTGGATCGGATCGCCGACGGCCTCGATGCCGAAGCGGATCTCGGCGAAAGTGACGGTGCTGACGAACAAGTCCTCGAGCCGTTGGCGCGCGATGAAGCTGCGTACCCGCGCACTCGGGCGCGGTCGACGCAACTCCGAGATGACGTTGGTATCGAGCAGCCAGCCGCTCACAACTTGACCGTCCGCACCGGCATCGCGGAACGGCGTGGTTCGATCTCGGTCTGGCGATGCGGCGAAGCTTGCAGAGCCTCGATCAGCAACTCGCCGGTTCGCGCGCCTTTCAGGCGATTGAATTCGTCGGCGTCGACCACCACCACCGCATCGCGGCCGTGCAAGGTGACGTGCTGGGGCCCATCGCTGTGCGCCATGCGCACCAGTTCGCTGAATCGCGCTTTCGCGTCTTGAAGGCGCCAGCGCCCGCGCGGTGGCTGCGCGGTCGGCAGGGCCAAGCTCGATGTCTTTCTAGTCATGCTGACCAGATTAGCATAAACTCGCGACACGTGGCCGCTGTCTGCCGAGGCCCTGGAGCGAAGTGCCATGCGCGACGACGATCTGGACTTCCAACAGCACTTCACGCTGCGCGATGGCCGGCCGGCATTGATCCGCGTGACGCGGCCGGACGACAAGCCGCGGCTGCAGGCCGCGTTCGCGCAGCTCGATCCGCAGTCGATCTACACCCGCTTCTTCTCCTTCCGCAAGTCGATCCCCGATCGCGCCTTCGAGCGCATCGCCGAGATCGACTTCGTCACCCTGGCTGGCCTGGTGGTGACGATCGGCGACGGCGACGGCGAGACCGTCATCGGCGGCGCCAGCTACGTCGGCCGCACCGATGCCGACGGCGCCAAGGTGGCCGAGGTCGCCTTCACGATCGAAGAGGACTTCCAGGGGCAAGGCCTGGCAAGCCGGCTGCTTGCCGCGCTGGTCACGCTGGCCAGGCGCAACGGCCTGGTGCGCTTCGAGGCCGAGGTGCTGTCGAGCAATGCGCCGATGCTGAGGGTGTTCCAGCGCAGCGGCTTGCCGCTACGCCGGCGCAGCGACAGCGGCGTGATCCATCTCGACCTCGATCTCGCGCCGGCGCCGGGCTGACGGCCGGCCACGCCGCGCTTTCCCGCTGCCGGGCAGCGCCCCTGGCGCCGCTGAGCGCCGCGGGGTGCCGTGCCTGCGCCAAGCCCGCCTCTTCCCCCCAGCCAAGAGGGGGCGCTGGCCACCTGCCGAATCGCAGAATTCCGCCCACTGTCCGGCACGCCGAGCCGTGGCCTGGCAGCCAGCGTCGAGCACGGATCTACAACTTCAACAGGAGACATGATGTTCAAACGATGCCTTGCGACGGCGCTGGTCGCCGGGACGGCAGCCCTCAGCTGGGCCGCTACCGACACCCCGTGGCGCGACGTGCTCGACACGCCGGCCGCGAAGAGCGCGCTGGCCCCGCGCACGCTGATCAACGGCCTGGCCCGCAGCGGCGAGCGCCTGGTGGCGGTGGGCCAGCGCGGCCACGTGCTGCTGTCCGACGACCAGGGCAAAAGCTGGCGCCAGGCCGAGGTGCCGGTCAGCTCCGACCTGGTGGCCGTGGCCTTCCCCAGCGCCAACGACGGCTGGGCCGTCGGCCACGATGGCGTGGTGCTGCGCAGCACCGATGCCGGTGCCAACTGGACGCGCGTGCTCGACGGCCGCCAGGCCGGGGCGCTGATGGTCGACTACTACCAACGCGAAGCCGCCAATGCCGGCGATGCGGCGCGCGCCGCGGCGCTGCTGCAGGAAGCCGAGCGCTTCGCCGAGCAGGGGGCCGAGAACCCCTTCCTCGACATCGCCTTCGTCGACGCCTCGACCGGCTATCTGGTCGGCGCCTTCGGGCTGATCTTCCGCACCACCGACGGCGGCGCCAGCTGGCAGCCGCTGCTGCACGCCACCGAGAACCCGAAGGCGCTGCACCTGTATGCCGTGCGCCAGGTCGGCAACGAGCTCTACATCGCCGGTGAGCAGGGGCTGCTGCTCAGGCTCGACCGCGCCAGCGGCCAGTTCCGCGCCATCGAGCTGCCCTACAAGGGCACGCTGTTCGGCATCACCGGCAACGATCGTGCCGTCGTCGTGCACGGGCTGCGCGGCACGGTGCTGCGCAGCGCCGACGCCGGCCGCAGCTGGCAGGCGGTGAACACCGGCCTGGAGGTCGGCCTGACGGCCAGCAGCGTCGATGCGCAGGGGCGCATCGTCATCGTCAGCCAGGCCGGCCATGTGCTGGTCAGCCGCGACGACGGCGCCAGCTTCACGCTGGCCAAGGTCGACAAGCCGGTGCCGGCCGCGGCCGTGGCCATCGTCGGCCAGAACACCCTCGTCGTCGGCGGCCCGCGCGGCGTCTTGCCGCTCACCCTGCCGCTGACCCTGAACTGAGACCACCGCCATGCATGCCACCGCCACCTCCGACGACCTGCCCCTGCCGGGCGGCCTGGACACTTTCGACCCCCACAGCGGCTCGCGCCTGGAGCGGCTGGTCTTCAACCACCGGCGCGCGGTCATCGTGCTGTGCGCCGTCATCACCGTGCTGCTCGGCTTCCTGGCCGCGACGCGGCTGACGCTGAACGCCAGCTTCGAGCGCATGCTGCCGGTGAGCCACCCGTACATCCAGAACTACCTCGAAAACCGCAACGAGCTGCGCGGGCTGGGCAACTCGCTGCGCATCGTGGTCGAGAACCCGGGCGGCGACATCTACGACCCGCAGTACCTGGAGACGCTGCGCAAGATCCACGACGAACTGGTGCTGACGCCCGGCGTCGACCGCGCCTGGGTCAAGTCGCTGTGGTCGCCGGCGGTACGCTGGACCGAAGTCACCGAAGAGGGTTTCCGCGGCGGCCCGGTGATGCCCGACAACTACGACGGCTCGCCCGCGGTGACCGAACAGCTGCGCGGCAACATCGCGCGCTCGGGGCTGGTCGGCAGCCTGGTGGGCAACAACTACAAGTCGAGCATGATCGTCGTGCCGCTGCTCGACCAGGACCCGAAGACCGGCGAGCGCATCGACTACCGCACGCTGTCGCAGGGCATCGAGTCGATCCGCGACAAGCACGAGACCGCGACCGACGGCAAGACGCCGGCGGTGCGCATGCACGTGATCGGCTTCGCCAAGCTGGTCGGCGATTTGATCGAAGGCCTGTTCCGCGTCGCGCTGTACTTCGGCTTCGCCGCCGTCGTCGCCGCGGCCATCATCTACTACTACACGCGCTGCGTGCGCAGCACCACACTGGTGCTGGCCTGCTCGCTGGTGGCGGTGCTGTGGCAGCTGGGGCTGGTGGCGGCCTTCGGCTTCGAGATCGACCCCTATTCGATCCTGGTGCCCTTCCTGGTCTTCGCCATCGGCGTGTCGCACGGCGCGCAGAAGATGAACGGCATCATGCAGGACATCGGCAAGGGGGCGCACAAGCTCGTTGCTGCGCGCTACACCTTCCGCCGCCTGTTCCTGGCCGGGGTGACGGCGCTGCTGGCCGACGCGGTGGGCTTCGCGGTGCTGATGGTCATCGACATCCCGGTGATCCAGGACCTGGCGCTGACCGCCAGCATCGGCGTGGCGGTGCTGATCCTGACCAACCTGATCCTGCTGCCGGTGCTGCTGTCCTACATCGGCGTCAGCCCGGCCGCCGCCGCGCGCAGCCTGCGCGCCGACAGCGAAGAGAACCACGGCCGCGGCGTCAACAAGCTGTGGCTGCTGCTGGAACGCTTCACCGAGCGGCGTTGGGCGACCGGCGCGGTGCTGGGTGGCGCGCTGCTGCTGGTCTTCGGCGTGCTCACCAGCTTCAACCTGAAGATCGGCGACCTCGACGCCGGCGCGCCGGAGCTGCGCGCCGATTCACGCTACAACCGCGACAACGCCTACATCACGGCCAACTACTCCTTGTCCAGCGATACCTTCGCGGTGATCGTCAAGACCGAAAAGGAAGGCTGTCTGAAGTACGCCACGCTGGTCGAGGCCGACCGGCTGAGCTGGGCGCTGCAGCAGGTGCCGGGCGTGCAGACCACGGTGGCGCTGACCAATGCGGTGCGCCAGATCACCGCCGGCAGCAACGAGGGCAGCCCGAAGTGGCTGACGATCGCGCGCAACCAGGACGTGCTGAACTACGGCGCACAGCAGGCCAGCGTCAACAACCCCGACCTGTTCAACACCGAATGTTCGGTGATGCCGGTGATCGCCTACCTGGCCGACCACCGCGCCGAGACGCTGGACCGCGTGGTCCAGGCCAGCGCCGAATTTGCTGACGCGCACGGCACGCCGGAGCGCCAGTTCCTGCTCGCTGCCGGCTCGGCCGGCATCGACGCGGCGACCAACATCGTCGTGCGCAGGGCCTGGACGCAGATGCTGCTGCTGGTGTATGCGGCGGTGGCGTTGCTGTGCCTCGTCACCTTCCGCAGCTGGCGCGCGGTGGTGGTGGCGGTGCTGCCGCTGGTCGTGACCTCGTTCCTGTGCGAGGCGCTGATGGTCTGGCTGGGCATCGGCGTCAAGGTGGCGACCTTGCCGGTGATCGCGCTCGGCGTGGGCATCGGCATCGACTACGCGCTGTACCTGCTGAGCGTGCAGCTGGCGCAGCAGCGCATGGGCGTGCCGCTGCGCGAGGCCTATCGCCGCGCGCTGCAGTTCACCGGCAAGGTGGTGGTGCTGGTGGGCGTGACGCTGGCCGCGGGCGTGATCACCTGGGCCATGTCGCCGATCAAGTTCCAGGCCGACATGGGCATCCTGCTGGCTTTCATGTTCGTCTGGAACATGGTCGGCGCGGTGATCCTGATTCCGGCGCTGTCGCACTTCCTGCTGCCTTCGGGCCCGCAGGCACAACGTCAGCCGCCTGCGGTCGAAGTGCCGGCGGCCGCCTGAGCAAGGCATGCTGGATCGACTGCTGGCCAAGAACCCGCTGCCCCAGGCTGGCCGTTTGATCGCGATCACGCGCTAGCCGCCTGAGCGGCAATATCCCATCCAAGTTCGAAGGAGAAGTTCATGAGCTACCAGGCCCCCGTCAAGGACATGCTGTTCTGCATGACCGAGCTCGCCGGCCTCGAACAGGTCGCGACGCTGCCCGGCTTCGAGGAGGCCGGGGTCGACACCGCGCAGGCGGTGCTGGAGGAATGCGCGCGCTTCAACGAGGGCGTGCTCGCGCCGCTGAACGCCGAAGGCGACAAGTCGCCGTCGAGCTTCCACGACGGCAGCGTCACGACCACGCCGGGCTTCAAGGACGCCTACCGCCAGTACGCCGAAGGCGGCTGGCAGGGGCTGCAGCACCCGCTGGACTTCGGCGGCCAGGGGCTGCCCAAGACCATCGGCGCAGCCTGCATCGAGATCAACAACAGCGCCAACCTCAGCTTCGCGCTGTGCCCGCTGCTGACCGACGGCGCGATCGAGGCATTGCTCACCGCCGGCTCCGACGAACTGAAGCAGCGCTTCCTGCCGCGCATGGTCTCGGGCGAATGGACCGGTACGATGAACCTGACCGAACCGCAGGCCGGCAGCGACCTGGCGGCCGTGCGCACGCGCGCCGACCCTCGGCCCGACGGCAGCTACAAGATCTACGGCACGAAGATCTTCATCACCTACGGCGAGCACGACATGGCCGAGAACATCGTGCACCTGGTGCTGGCGCGCGTGACCGGTGCGCCCGAGGGCGTCAAGGGCATCAGCCTGTTCGTCGTGCCCAAGTTTCTGGTCGATGCCGACGGCAGCCTGGGGGCGCGCAACGATGCGCACTGCGTCAGCATCGAGCACAAGCTGGGCATCAAGGCCAGCCCGACCGCGGTGCTGCAGTTCGGTGACAACGACGGCGCCGTCGGCTTTCTCGTCGGCGAGGAGAACCGCGGCCTCGAATACATGTTCATCATGATGAACGCCGCGCGCTACGCGGTCGGGCTGCAGGGCATCGCCGTGGCCGAGCGCGCCTACCAGCTGGCGGCGGCCTATGCCAAGGAGCGCGTGCAGGGACGCCCGGTCGACGGCTCGCTGCCGGGCGCCGGGCCGATCATCCACCACCCCGACGTCAAGCGCATGCTGCTGACGATGCGCGCGATGACCGAGGGCTGCCGCGCGCTGGCACTGGCGGCGGCGGCCGAATACGACCATGCCCATGCCCACCCCGATGCCGCGCAGCGCAAGCGCAGCCAGGCGGCCTACGAGTTCCTGGTGCCGCTGGTCAAGGGCTTCAGCACCGAGATGAGCCTGGAGGTGGCCAGCCTGGGCGTGCAGGTGCACGGCGGCATGGGCTTCATCGAGGA
>CAYUPF010000213.1:0-6599 GCA_964446545.1 uncultured Rubrivivax sp. | reverse complement strand
GACAAGGCGCAGCTGGTGCCGCTGATCGAAGGCGCGATCCGCCATGGCGGCGCGGCCTTCATCGACGTCATCAGCCCCTGCGTGGCCTTCAACAACCACGAAGGCAGCACGCGCAGCTACGACTACGTGCGCGAGCACAACGACGCGGTCAGCCGCATCGACTTCATCGACCTGGCCCAGGAAGTCAGGGCCGAGCCCTCGCCGGGCGAGATGATCACGCTGCCGCAGGCCGACGGCAGCGTGATGCGGCTGCGCAAGCTGCATGCCGACTACGATCCCACCGACCGCGTCGGCGCGATGAACCAGGTGCACGCGCTGCAGGCCGGCGGCGAGGTCGTGACCGGGCTGCTCTACGTCGACCCGCAAGCCACCGACCTGCACGCTGCGCTGAGCACCAGCGCCACGCCGCTGAACAAGCTGGACGAGCGCGCGCTGTGCCCGGGTTCGGCCGCACTGGCGAAGATCAACGCGTCGTTCCGCTGAACGGCCGACGGCAACTTCGGCCTTTCCCCTATGGAACGGCCCGCGCCGTCTGAAACACTGCATGGACCGAACGATCGGACACCGAGGAGACACAAGGCATGACGCGCATTCCACTCAAGCTGACAGCCCTGGCCATCGGCTGCGGCATCGGTTGGGTGCAGGCGCAGACGACGCCGCTCGAATTGAAGTTCGCGTCCTCGGCGCCGCCGACCTCGCCCTGGGCCAAGCAGATCGACCGCACCGCCGCCAACGTGGCCGAAGAGACCCAGGGCGCGGTCAAGATCACGCCCTTCTACGGCTCGCAGCTGGGCAGCGAGAACGATGCCATCGCACAGATCTCGCGCGGCCGCATCGACATGGGCGCCTTCACCGCCAACTCGGTGGCGCTGCAGGTGCCGGAGATTGCGCTGCTGCAGTTGCCCTTCTTCTTCGACAGCCAGCAGCAGCGCGACTGCGTGCTCGACAACCATGTGCAGAAGTACACCGTCGAGGCGCTGGCGAAGAAGAACCTGGTGTTCGTCGCCTGGGGCGAGGTCGGCTCGGTGCACCTGCCGGGCAAGAAGTCCTATGCCACGCCGGCCGACGTCAAGGGCCTGAAGGTGGGCGTGGTGGCCAACAAGATGACGGCCGACTTCTGGCGCGCGATGGGCGCGAACCCGATCCCCACCAGCGTCGCCGAGGCCACCTCGTCGTCGCAGACCGGCCTGATCGATACCTATCCCACGCCCTTCGCGTTCTACGTGCCCTCGGGCCTGAACAAGGTGCTGCCGACGATCACCAAGCTGCCGCTGTGGGAGTCGGCCGGCGTGACGCTGATCAACAAGAGTATCTACGACAAGATGCCGGCCGAGTTGCGCGCCAGCTTCGACGTCGGCCTGCGCAAGACGCCGGTCGCCACGCTGCGCGCCGAGATCCGCGGCGTGGACACCGCGCTCACGGCAGCGCACAAGCAAGGCGGCGGCATCGTCGTCGATGCCACGCCCGAGCAGCGTGCCGAATGGAGCAAGAACCTGGGGCCGGTGTGGCAGGCCATCGCCAAGGATGTCGGCCCAGACGGCGAGAAATACCTGGCATTGATGGACGCCGGCAAGAAGGCCTGCGGCAAGTAGCGCCTCTTCCCGCCCCGTGACATCGGCGTCGACGGCTCGGGCGGCCACACCGCCGCCGGCACCACCGGCCGTGCAGGCCGTGCTGCGCGTGTGGCACAAGATCGAGTGCTGGATCGCCGTGCTGGCGTTTTCGTTCATCGCGCTGGTGCTGATGATCGACGTGGTCGGACGCGAGTTCTACGGACCGCTGATGTCGATGGCGGGTTTCAAGGTCGGTGCCACCGGTTTGTTCGGCTCGCAGAAGCTGGCGGTCTTCGCGCTGGTGATCGGCTCCTTCGCCGGCATCGGCATCGCCACCGCCACCGGCGTGCAGCTGGTGCCGCGCGTGGCCTTCACGTGGGTGCCCGAGCGCTGGTCGCCGCACATGGACCGCATCGCCGATGTCTTCACCGGGCTGTTCCTGCTTGGTGTCACCTGGTATGGCGTGGTCTTCGTCATCGCCTCCAAGGACTCCGGCGTGCTGGCGGCGGTGATCAACGTCTCGGCCTGGCCGATCCAGATGGCCATTCCGCTGGGTTTCGCCTCGGCGGCGCTGCGCTACTTCGCCTTCGCCATCTGGCCCGCGCTGCGGCCGGCGCCGCCGGAATTCCAGGAATGACCGGCGCGCTGGTGCTGCTGGCCATGGTGCTGGCGCTGCTGACCTTGCGCCAGCCGCTGCTCGTCATCCTGCTGGCCGTCGCGGCGGTGGTGCACATCGTCTGGGGCCGCGGCCAGCTCGACTACATCCTCGAGGACATGTGGATCTCTCTCGACAAGGAGCTGATCCTGTCGATCCCGATGTTCATCCTGTGCGGCGGGGTCATGACCAAGGGCTCGACGGCGCGGCGGTTGATCAACGTCGCCGCCTCGCTGACCGAACACCTGCCGGGCGGTCTGGCCGTGGCCTGCGTGCTGAGCTGCGGCGTGTTCGCCGCGATCTCCGGCTCGTCGATCGTCACCATGCTGGCCATCGGCACCGTGATGCTGCCGGCGATGCTGAAGGGCGGCTACAACGACAAGTTCGCGCTCGGCGTGGTCATGGCCGGCGGCACGCTGGGCATCATCATTCCGCCGTCGATTCCGCTGATCCTCTACGGGCTGGTGACCGAGACCTCGATCACCGAGCTGTTCATCGCCGGCATCGGCCCGGGGCTGCTGCTGCTGCTGGTGTTCGCGGTCTATGCGATGTGGGTCAACCGCAAGCTGCCGCGCAAGGCCTTCGACATCCGGCGCGTAGGCACGGCGCTGCGCGAGGGCATCTGGGCGCTGATGATGCCGGTGATCCTGCTCGGCGGCATCTACACCGGCTACTTCTCGGCCATCGAGGCCGCGGCGGTGTCGCTGGTCTATGCGCTCATCGTCGAGAGCTTCATCCACCGCGAGTTCAAGCCCAGGGACTTCTACCACGTGGTGCTCGACGCCTCCAAGCTGGGCGGCACGCTGTTCCCGCTGCTGGCCGTGGCGCTGAGCCTGAACCTGGTGCTCACCGAACACCAGGTGCCGGGCATGATGGTGGAGATGATGAAGGGCGTGACCGAGAGTCCGCTGATGTTCATGCTGATCGTCAACCTGCTGCTGCTGGCCGTGGGCTGCCTGATGACCAGCGGCGAAGCCATCCTCATCCTCGGCCCGCTGCTGGCGCCGCTGGCACTGGCCTACGGCTACGACAAGGTGATGTTCGGCATCATCATGATCGTCAACCTGGAGATCGGCTTCCTCACGCCGCCGGTGGGGCTGAACCTGCTGGTGGCGATGTCGGTGTTCAAGCGCAAGTTCGGCGAGCTGGTGCTGGCCGCGGTGCCCTTCATCGTGCTGATGCTCGGCTGCCTGGCGGTGATCGTCTGGCAGCCGTGGATTTCTCTCACACTGCTTGGCCGCTAGACTGCGGCCCATGCAGGCAGACGAGTTGCTGAACCCGCTGATCGGCGGCCCCGGCACCAAGGGCTATCCGCACCAGGCCGCACCGGTGCGCCGCGCGGACATCGCTGCCCGGGGCTGGAATCTGCTGCGTGGCGACCTGCCGCTGCCGGCGGCCGTGATCCGGCGTGATGCGCTGGCCGGCAACCTGCGCTGGATGCAGCAGTTCGCGCGCGATCGCGGCGTGGAGCTGGCGCCGCACGGCAAGACGACGATGTCGCCGCAGCTCTTCGACGCCCAGCTTCGCGCCGGTGCCTGGGGCATCACTTTCGCCAACGTGACGCAGGCGCGGCTGGGCCTGGCCTCGGGCGTGAAGCGCGCGCTCATCGCCAACCAGGTGGCGGTGGCGGCCGACCTGGACGGCATCGTCGCGGCCTTGCTCGAACATCCAGGATCGCGGCTGCTGTTCCTGGTCGATTCGCTGGCGCAGCTGGAGCTGATCGAGGCCTGGTTCCACGCGCGCGGCGATGCGCCGGCCGCGCTGGAGGTGCTGCTCGAAGTCGGCCTGGACGGCGGGCGCACCGGCTGCCGCAGCCACGGCATGGCGCTGGCGCTGGCGCGGCGCGTGCGCAGCAGCCTGGCGCTGCGGCTCGTGGGCATCGAGTGCTACGAAGGCCTGTGGGCGACGGGCCGCAATGCCGAGGACGCGGCGCTGGCGCAGGGCCTGCTGCAGCGCGTCGCCGAGGTGGCGCTCGAATGCGACCAGGAACAGCTGTTCGAAGCCGACGAGCTGCTGGTCAGTGCCGGCGGCTCGGCCATCTTCGACCTGGTGGCGCCGCTGCTGAAGCCGGCGCTGTCGAAGCCGGTGCGCGGCGTGCTGCGCTCGGGCTGCTACGTCACGCACGACCATGGCAACTACCAGCGCTACATGGCGGCGATGGACACGCGCTTAAGCTGCGGCCACGGCCTGCAGGCGGCACTGCAGGTGTGGGCGATGGTGCAGTCGCTGCCCGAGCCCGGGCTGGCCATCCTGACGGCCGGCAAGCGAGACTGCTCCTACGACATCGAGATGCCGATTCCGGCCGAATGGTGCCGGCGCGGCCGGACGCGGCCCGAGCCGGCGCCGGCGGCGTGGAAGATCAGCGCGATGAACGACCAGCATGCCTACCTGCGCTTCGGGACCGATGCCGCGCCGCAGGTGGGCGATCGGGTGGGGCTGGGCATCTCGCACCCGTGCACCACCTTCGACAAGTGGCGCTGGATGGCGGTGGTCGACGAGCGCTACGACGTCGTCGACGCCATCGTCACGTATTTCTGAGACGCCGCTTCGAGGCCCGCTCGAAGCGATAGAACAGGTTGGGTTCGGACAGCACGTAGATCGCATCATCGGGGCCGACGGCCACGCCCTCGGGCTGCGGCACTTTGCGCTGCAGGCCGTGGAAGCCCCGCCACAAGGGCATCAGGCCGATCGGCCGGCCGTCGGCTGCGTACTCCACCAGCAGCGCCGACTCGTCGCTGAGCAGCAGCAGATGGCCGGTGGGTTCGTGCAGCGTCAACGACGACAGGTCGCTCATGAACAGCGACGCCGCACTCGACGATTTCCACTCGCTGATGTCGATGTTGAAACCGCTGGTTTCGCCGAGCCCGTGCAGTCCGCTGATGACGAGCACACGCAGCGGCAGCTTTTCCTTCACCACGAACAGGCGGGCGTGCGCGCTGTCCCACGAGACGCCCTCGAAGCTGCTGTTGTGCACGGCATCGATGCCCAGGCGCAGGCTGGGCGCGCCCGCCACCGAGACACGCGTGCTGTCCCGCCGGATCTGCACCCAGTACAGGCCGTGGCTGTGCTCGTCGGCGATGACGTAGGTATCGCCCTGCACGTGGGTGATGCCTTCGGGGTCGCGCACGCCGTCCAGCGCGATCACGCGCAGCAGCTGCCCCTCGGTGCTGAGCTCGGCGATCTGCGCCGGACGGTTGATCACCGTGAACAGCGTGCCGGTCTCGGCATTGAAGGTGAGCCCCGAGGCGTTGCGGGTCAGGCCCTGGATGGGCCGGGCTTCCACCGTCACGCGATAGTCGGGCAGCCACAGCGAGGCATCCTGCCATTGCGCCGCGTTCAGCGTGGTGCTGAGCCAGTAGTAGCCCAGTGCCGGCACCTTGAAGTACCAGACGAAGAGCAACCCGATGCCCACCAGCGCCGTCCACAGCCACGGCTTGCGGCTCTTCGGGCGTGTCATCGACAGGCCTTCGGGGTCGGGTTCGACCACGGCGCCTTCATCCATGGATGTCGATCGCGATCTTGCCCGCGACGCGGCGCTCGGCCAGCGCGCGATAGGCCTCGGGCAGCTGTTCGAAGGCGAAGCGCGCGCCGATGTGCGGGCGGAACAGGCCCTGCGCCGCCAGCGCCTCCACCGCCTGCCGGTTCTGCGCTCCGCGCACCGGGTCGCGCCGGCCGTATTCGCCGGCACGCACGCCGATGACGGCGAAGCCCTTGATCAGCGGCAGGTTGCTGGGCACGCTGGCGATGCGTCCGCTGGCGAAGCCCACCACCAGCAGCCGGCCGCCCCAGGCGGTGCAGTGCACCGAGGCGTCGAACAGGTCGCCGCCGACCGGGTCGAAGACCACGTCGGCACCGCGGCCGCCCGTCAACGCCTTGACGGCGTCGCTCAGGCCCTTGGCACCGGGCTGGACGACCAGCGTGTGCGCTGCGCCCTCGGCGCGTGCAGCTTCGAGCTTGTGCGCCGAGCTGCCGCTGGCGATGACGGTGGCGCCCAGGTGGCGGCCCAGCTGCACCGCCGCCAGGCCGGTGCCGCCGCTGGCGCCGTGCACCAGCAGCGTCTCGCCGCTCTGCAGCGCGCCGCGGCGCACCAGCGACACCCAGGCCGTCAAGGCCGCCACGCCGTAGGCCGCGCCCTCGGCCATGCTGAAGCCTTGGGGCAGCGGCCGCAGTGCCGAGGCCGGTGCCACCAGTTCCTCGGTGAAGGCGCCGGCGTGCGCGCCGAAGCACACCGCGCCGCCCACCGCGGGCCAGGTTAGGCCGTCACCCACCTCTACAACTTCGCCGGCGCATTCCATGCCGGCGACGAAGGGCAGTGGCGGGCGGTGCTGGTACTTGCCCTGGGTCATCAGCAGGTCGGGGAAGTTCAGCGCCGCCGCGTGCACGCGCACGCG
>CAYUPF010000212.1:0-6650 GCA_964446545.1 uncultured Rubrivivax sp. | reverse complement strand
CCTACGTGCTCGAATGCGCCGACGGCAAGTGGATCGCGCTGCACATGTCCTCGCCGGAAAAATTCTGGCAAGGCCTGGCCACGGCCATCGAGCAGCCCGATCTGTTCCAGGACCCGCGCTTTGCCACGCGCGAGCAGCGCATCGCCCACCAGGAACAGCTGATCGAAGTGCTGGGCGGCAGGTTCAAGCGGCGCACGCGCACCGACTGGTGCACCCGGCTGCAGCGCGAGGATGTGCCGCATGCGCCGATGTACGACACCAGCGAGGCGCTGCTCGACCCGCAGGCGCTGCACCTGCAGCTGACGGCTTCGGCCGTGCACCCGCAGATGGGCCTGTTCCGCACGGTGCGCTCGCCGCTGTCCTTCGACGGCCAGCGCGCGCTGCAGGTACGCCCGCCCCCCACGCTGGGCGAACACAATCAAGAGATCCGCCAGGCCCTGGGCCCGGCGGCCCACCCTTCCCACCCGGAGACAACGCCATGAAAAACACCTTCGTGTCCCGCCGCTTCGCGCTGCTCGCCGCGCTGCTCGGCTCTTGCGGCCTGGCACTGGCGCAGGCGCCCAGCGGTGCGCCGATACGCATCGGCAGCACGCTCGCGCTGACCGGGCCGCTGTCGGCCACGGCGCAGGTGCACAAGATCGTCGGCGAGATCTACATCGAGCAGGCCAACAAACGCGGCGGCTGGCTCGGCCGGCCGCTGGAATGGGTGCTGAAGGACGATCAGTCCAAGGCCGACCTGGCGCGCACCTTGTACGAGCAACTGGTCACGGTGGACAAGGTGGACCTGCTGTTCAGCCCCTATGCCACCGGCGCCATCCTGTCGGCGATGGGCGTGGCGCAGCGCTACAACAAGGTGCTGGTGCACCACACCTTCGGCATCCCGTCGCTGGTCAAGTACGACATGGCCTTCCCGGCCTGGTCGCTGGGCTCCGATCCGGCCAACACCGTGCCGAACACGCTGTTCGATGCGCTGGCCGCGGGCCCGAAGCCGCCCAAGACCATTGCCGTGGTGACGAGCAAGTTCCCGTCGATCCAGTTCATGAGCGCCGGCGCGCGCGAAGTGGCCAAGAAGCGCGGCCTGCAGGAGGTGCTGTTCCTCGAATGGGACTTCGGCAACCGCGACTTCGGCCCGATCGCCAACCGCATCAAGGACGCCAACCCCGACTTCGTCTTCGTCGGCGCCATCGGCCTGGACGGCAACCTGCTGCTCGATGCGATGAAGAAGATCGACTACGTGCCGCCGCAGCACTTCTACCTGTACCCGGCGCCGGGGCCGCTGGTGACACTGCCCGAGGCCAAGAACGCGCTGTCGGTGACGATCTTCGAGGAGCAGCTGCCCTTCCTCAACAACACCGGCGCGGCCGAGTTCGTCAAGCTCTTCCGCGAGCGCGCCACCGCTGCCAAGCTGCCCGACCCGACCGTCGAGGTGCAGGCCGCCGCGTCCTACAGTGCGTGGCAGATCCTGGCCGCCGGCGTCGCCGGCGCCAAGAGCCTGGACGACAAGGCCATCGCCGCCTGGCTCAAGACCAACACCGTCGACACGCTGCAGGGCCCGCTGCGCTTCACCGGCCCGGGCAACTACGGCGAGGACCTGATGCGCATCAAGCAGGTGCAGAACGGCAAGTGGACCGTGGTCTGGCCCAAGGAGGTCACGACCGGCGGCGCCACGCTGCAGACAAATTGATGGCCCACCCCCGCAGGGCCTTCGGCGCTGCCCTTCATGGGGGGCGAGTCGGACGAGGAACGGTCCCTGCGGACTGTCCCTCGCCTACGAGCGCCAACAGCGTCCTCGCTATTGGCGCCGCCAGCGGCCCGGCAAAGCCGGTTCCGCGGCGGTCGCTCGAAGGATCGCTGCAGGCCTTCGCCGGCACTGCGACACAACCCGGAACCGGGAACCACTGAGATGTCGGGCTTCACCCTGCCCAGCGCCACGCTGTTGGCGCAGAGCATTCTTTCGGGTGTTTTCGTCGGCGCCCTCTACGGCTTGCTCGGGCTGGGCCTGAGCCTGTCGTGGGGCTTGCTGCGGCTGATCAACCTGGCGCACTTCGCCTTTGCCTTCCTGGCGGCGTACCTGTGCTACCAGATGGCGCAGATGGGCGTGGACCCGCTGCTGTCGCTGGGGCTGATCGTGCCGCTGTTCTTCGCCATCGGCGCGGCGCTGCACTGGGCCATGATGAAGTTCCGGATCACGCCCTTCAATTCGCTGCTCATCACCTTCGGCCTGACCGGCATCGTCGAGGCGCTGATCCAGACCCTCTGGACCGCGGACTTCCGCAAGCTCGAGTCGAGCTACGGCGAGGAGCGCTTCAAGGTGGCGGGCCTGTACGTGCCGCTGCCCGAACTGATCACGCTGGGCCTGGCGGTGGGACTGTCCTTCGCGGTGTGGGCGGTGCTGCGCTACACCGACCTGGGCAAGGCGCTGCGCGCCTCGGCCGAGGACTCGGCCGTGGCCGCGGCCTTCGGCATCAACGAGCGGCGCAATGCACTGCTGCTGGCCGGCACCTGCTCGGCGCTGGCGAGCATCGCCGGCGTGTGCCTGGCGCTGGGCTTCACG
Organism: uncultured Rubrivivax sp.; assembly: GCA_964446545.1. Lineage (GTDB taxonomy): Bacteria > Pseudomonadota > Gammaproteobacteria > Burkholderiales > Burkholderiaceae_C > Rubrivivax. The sequence continues at coordinate 4,096 of CAYUPF010000212.1, read as the reverse complement.
CTGGCACCGTCGCAGATCTATGCCTGGATCGGCGTGGTCTTTGCCGCGGTGATGCTGGGCGGCCTGGGCCGCGCGCTGGCGCCGCTGATCGCCGGCATCGTCATCGGCGTCAGCGAGGCGGTGACGATGGCGGTGACGGCGCCATCGTGGGCGCCGCTGGTGTCCTTCACGCTGTTGATCGCGATCCTGCTCTTGCGCCCGGGGCGCGCCGCATGAGCAGCCGCTCCACCGCCAGTGTGGCTGCGGCCCCGATGACGGGCGCCCTCACGGCGCGCGAACCGAGCCGTTGGCGTGTGCCGCTGGCCATCGTCGCGGCGGGGGCCGCGCTGGCCTTCGTGCCCGCGCTCGGCCTGCCGGCCTTCTACGACTCGCTGCTGTACCTGATCCTGCACTGGATCGTGCTCGCCACCTCGTGGAACATCCTGTCGGGCTACGCCGGCTACTTCTCCTTCGGCCACGGCGCCTTCTTCGGCGCCGGCATCTACACCAGCGCCACGCTGATGGCACGCTGGGACTGGCCCTTCCTGTGGACGCTGCCGGTGGCCGCGGCGCTGGCCTGCGTGCTGGGCGTGGTCGTCGGCGCCATCGTCTTTCGCGTCAAGGGCATCCGCGGCGAGGTCTTCGCGCTGCTGACGCTGGCCGTGACCTTCGTGCTCGGCACGATCATCGTCAACACGCCGATCGACGGCGGCAACGGCGTGTCGCTGGCCGCGGTGCCGATTCCGAAGATCGCACCCACGCCCTCGGGCACTTTCTACCTGCTGGCGCTGATCGCGGCGACGCTGACTCTGCTGGTGGCCTGGGCCATCGCCCAGTCCAAGCTCGGCGCGGGGCTGTTCGCGATCCACGACGACGAGGACGCGGCCGAGGTCGTGGGCGTGCCCACCTATCGCTACAAGCTGATCGCGCTGGCGATCTCGTGTGCGCTGGCGGGCGTGGCCGGCGGCATCCATGCGCTGTTCCTGAACTACGTGACAGTGGGCGAGGTCTTCACCATCACCGTGCCGCTGACCGTGGTGCTGATGAGCGTGCTAGGCGGCACGCGCCACTGGGCCGGCCCGGCGGTGGGCGCGGTGGCGATCACGCTGCTGCTGTACAGCTTTACCGCCGCCGACTACGCGGTCGCCGGCAAGGCGATGATCGGCGTGATCCTGATCGCCGCCATCCTGTTCATGCCCGACGGCGTCCTGGCGCGGCTGCAACGGCTGTGGCAGCGCCATCGCGGCGAGCGCGGCGCGCCGGCGCTGGCGCGCGCACCGTTGCCCACCTTGCCGGCGCACGCCAGCGCCGCGGCGGTGGGCGGGGTGCTGCTGCAAGCGCGTGGCCTGGCCAAGTCCTTCCGCGGCGTCAAGGCGCTGGCCGGCGTGGACGTGGAAGTGCGGCGCGGCGAGATCCTCGGCTTGCTCGGGCCCAACGGCTCGGGCAAGTCCACCTTCATCAACGTCGTCAGCGGCCACTTCCTGCCCAGCGGCGGCAGCGTGGTGTTCGAGGGGCGCGAACTCGCCGGCCGTGCCGCGCACCGCATCGCCAGCGCCGGCATCTCGCGCACCTACCAGATCCCGCGCCCCTTCGCGATGCAGACGGTGCTGGACAACGTGGCGCTGGCGGCGATGTTCGGCGGCGGCATCGCCACGCCGGCCGCGGCGCGGCGCGAGGCCATGAGCTGGCTGGTCTTCGCCGGGCTGCAGGACAAGGCGCTGCAGCGCCCCGATGCGCTCAACCTGCACCAGCGCAAGTTCCTCGAACTGGCGCGCGCGCTGGCCTCGCGCCCGCGTCTGGTGCTGCTCGACGAGGTGCTGTGCGGCCTGACGCCGAGCGAGATCGACGATGCGGTGGCGCTGGTGCGGCGCATCCGCGACCAGGGCTCGACCGTGGTCTTCGTCGAACACGTGATGCGCGCGGTGATGGCGCTGACCGACCGCGTCGTCGTCTTCGACCACGGCGAGCTGCTGGCCGAGGGCCGGGCCAGCGAGGTGATGCAGCGCCCCGAGGTGATGCGCGCCTACCTGGGCCAGGCGGTGGACGCGGAGGCCGGCCGTGCTTGAAGTTCACGACCTGCAGGTCGCCTACGGCCAGGCGCACGCGTTGTGGGGCGTGTCCTTCGCGCTGCGCGGGCACGAGCTGCTGTGCGTCGTCGGCCCCAACGGCGCGGGCAAGACCACGCTCATCAGCACGCTGGCCGGCATGCTGCGCGCGCGCGCCGGCCGCATCGTCTTCGAGGGGCGCGACATCACGGCGCTGCCGCCGCACCGCTTCTGCGCGGCCGGCATCGCCATCGTGCCCGAAGGACGGCGGCTGTTCGGCTCGATGAGCGTGCGCGAGAACCTGGAGATCGGCAGCGTGCTGCCCGACGCGAAGGCGCAGCGCGCCACGTCGATGGATGCGGTGCTGGCGTTGTTCCCGGCGCTGCAGCCGAAGCTGGCGCAGGCGGCCGGCGAGCTGTCGGGCGGGCAGCAGCAGATGGTGGCCATCGGCCGCGCACTGATGGCGCGGCCGCGCCTGCTGCTGCTGGACGAGCCCTCGCTGGGGCTGTCGCCGCTGATCGTGCACGAGATGTTCGCTGCCATCCGGCGCGTGAACGAGCAGGGCACCGCCGTGCTGCTGGTGGAGCAGAACGTGGCCATGGCGCTGCGCGTGTCGCAGCGCGCCTATGTGCTGGAGGAAGGGCGCATGGTGGCCGAAGGCACGCCCGACGCGCTGATGCAGCGCGACGAAGTGCGCCGCGCCTACCTGGGAGTCTGAGACATGCTCTTCGCCCTGCATCTGCTCGACAAGCCCGCTTCGGCCGATCTGCGCCAGCGGGTGCGGCCCGAGCACAAGACCTACCTCGCGCGCGTGGCCGAGCGCATCGCCTTTGCCGGGCCGCTGCTGCGCGACGACGGCGAGACCATGGTCGGCAGCCTGCTGGTGATCGACTTCGAGTCGCGCGACGCGGTGCAGACATGGCTGGCGGACGAGCCTTTCACCCAGGCCGGGCTTTATGGCGAAGTGCGCATCCACGCCTTCGCCAATCTGTGGCCGCAGCGTGCCGGTTTCGCGTCGCTGCCATGAACCTTGTTCCGAGGAGATCCGCATGCTCTTTCCCACCACCATCGTCGGCAGCTTCCCGCAGCCCGACTGGCTGATCGACCGCGAGAAGCTGGCCGGGCGCTTCCCGCCACGGGTGCGCGCACGCGAGCTGTGGCGCATCCCGCCGCAGTACCTGAACGAGGCGCAGGACGATGCCACCTTGACGGCCATCCGCGCGCAGGAGGAAGCGGGCCTGGACATCGTCAGCGACGGCGAGATCCGGCGCGAGAGTTATTCCAACCGCTTCGCCACCGCGCTGGACGGCGTGGACCTGGACAACCCGGGCAGCGCGCTCGACCGCTCCGGCCACCCGAACCCGGTGCCGCGCATCGTCGGCAAGATCCGCCGCCGCCATGCGGTGGAGGTGGAGGACCTGAAGTTCCTGCGCGCGCACACCGAGCGCAAGACCAAGATCACCGTGCCCGGGCCCTTCACCATGCTGCAGCAGGCGCAGAACGACTTCTACGCCAGCGAGGAAGAAGCGGCGATGGACTACGCCGACGCGGTGAATGCGGAGATCAAGGACCTGTTCGCCGCCGGCGCCGACGTGGTGCAGATCGACGAGCCCTACATGCAGGCGCGGCCCGAAAAGGCGCGCCAATACGGGCTGGCCGCGCTGAACCGCGCGCTGCAGGGCGTGCAGGGCACGACGGCGGTGCACATCTGCTTCGGCTACGCGGCCATCATCCACCAGCGGCCCAGCGGCTATTCCTTCCTGCCCGAGTTGGCGCAGTGCAGCTGCCGGCAGGTGTCGATCGAGACCGCGCAGTCGCAGCTGGACTGTTCGGTGCTGCAGTCGCTGGACGGCAAGCAGGTGATGGTCGGCTGCATCGACCTGGCCGACCCGCAGGTGGAGACGGCGCAGACGGTGGTGCAGCGCATCGAGCGCGCGCTGCCCTACATCAAGCCGGAACACGTGATCCTGGCACCCGACTGCGGCATGAAGTACCTGCCGCGTGAAACGGCCATCGGCAAGCTGCGCGCGATGGTCGAGGCGGCGCACATGCTGCGGCAGAAGTACCGCTGA
>CAYUPF010000211.1:0-6687 GCA_964446545.1 uncultured Rubrivivax sp. | reverse complement strand
TCGATCCTCAACCTGGAAGCGCGCGGCGTGAAGGCCGAAGACATCGTCACGCTGCCCTACCCGCAGTACGGCGTCAAGCTCTACGGCAACGTGATCATCGCCGGCGAGGACTTCCTGAAGAAGAACCCCGAGGCCGTCAAGCGCTTCCTCAAGGCCTTCAGCAAGGGCGTGAAGGACGTGGTCGCCGACCCGAAGGCCGGCATCGCCACCGTCAAGGCGCGCGACGGCATCATCAACGAGGCGCTGGAACTGCGCCGCCTGCAGCTGTGCCTGGACGCCACCGTGCTGACGCCGGACACCAAGGCCGAAGGCTTCGGCAACGCGCTGGCGCCGCGCCTGAGCCTGATGGCCAGCCAGGTGTCCGATGCCTTCGGCACCAAGGAGCGCATCGACCCGAGCGCGGTGTGGAACGGCAGCTTCCTGCCACCGGAGGCCGAGCGCAACATCTTCGCGGCGGTCAAGAAGTAGGCCGCCGGCGTGCGGCCGTCAGCGCAGGTCGAAGGCGAACTGGAACATCAGGCCGGCGGTGCCCAGTGCGATGGCCTGCACCGAAAACTCGCGCGTGAACTGCCAGCCCAGGCTGGCCGTCACGCCGGGCGAGAAGCCGTTGACGTTGAAGGGCACCTTGTCCTCGTAGGGGTCCTTGTAGCCGTACATCACGCCCGCGGTCCACTGGAAGAACAGCTTGTCCCAGCGGCTGAAGCCGATGACCTTCTCGCCCACGTACACGTAGCCGCTGGGCTGGCCGAAGGAGTTGCTGAAATAGGTGCCGCCCCAGACCCAGCCGTTGCTGCGCTGGCGCTCCAGCCCGATCATGTAGACCGGCTCGTGTTCGGGGTCCGAACCATAGTGGATGGTGTAGGGCGAGCCCATCAACCGCCAGTAGTCGCCGCTGTCGGCCGCTTCACCGGTGCTGCTGCTTTCGGGCTTGTCGGTCTGGGCGCTGGCCGCCAGCGGCGCGACGGCCAGGGTCAACGGAATCAGGAGGGCCGAGGCATGGATGAGGCGCATGAAAGACGGCAGAAGCAGGTGCGGCGAGCGGAATGGCCGGCGCATTATCCCTGCCACGGCAGTGGCCGCAGTGGCACCGCAATTGCCCGTGTCCCGCACCCCCATGCGCCCCCGGCGCCCACCTGCCTATGACCCACTTCGTCGACTTCCAGAACGTCTGGCTGGCCTATGACAAACAATTGCTGGCCCAGGGCCACTTTGCGGTGGAGGACATCACGCTGCAGGTGGGCCCGGGCGAGTTCATCGCCATCGTCGGTCCGTCGGGCTGCGGCAAGAGCACCTTCATGAAGCTGGCCACCGGCTTGAACATGCCCAGCAAGGGCACGATCCGCATCGACGGCCAGCCGGTGACCGGGCCGCTGAAGATCAGCGGCATGGCCTTCCAGGCGCCGAGCCTGCTGCCTTGGCGCACGACGTTGGACAACGTGCTGCTGCCGCTGGAGATCGTCGAGCCCTACCGCTCCACCTTTCGCGCCAAGCGCGATGAATACGTCGAGAAGGCGCGCAAGCTGCTGCAAAGCGTGGGCCTGGGCGGCTACGAGGACAAGTTCCCGTGGCAACTGTCCGGCGGCATGCAGCAGCGCGCGAGCATCTGCCGCGCGCTGGTGCACGAGCCGAAGATGCTGCTGCTGGACGAGCCCTTCGGCGCGCTGGACGCCTTCACCCGCGAAGAGCTGTGGTGCGCCATGCGCGACCTGCAGGCGGCGCAGAAGTTCAACGTCATCCTGGTCACGCACGACCTGCGCGAAAGCGTGTTCCTGGCCGACACGGTGTACGTGATGAGCAGGAGCCCGGGGCGCATCGTCGTCAAGCGCGAGATCGACCTGCCGCGCCCGCGCGACCTGGAGATCACCTACACGCCGCAGTTCACCGACATCGTGCACGAGCTGCGCGGGCACATCGGCGCCCAACGTCCCAAGTTCGGCAAGCCGGTAGGCCAGATCGCCGGAGGGCTGCCACAGTGAACAAGAATCTGGAACGTTATGCGCCGCTGATCCTGCTGGTGGCCACGCTGGTGCTGTGGCAGCTGATCTGCACGGTGTTCAACGTCAGCGAGTTCATCTTTCCCAGCCCCTGGCGCATCGTCGAGCAGACGCTGGAACACCGCTGGGCCATCCTGGGCCATGCCTGGCGCACCTTCTGGGTGACGATGGTCGGCTTCGGCATCGCCATCGTGGTGGGCGTGCTGCTGGGCTTTTTGATGGGCAGCTCGCGCCTGGCTTACAACGCCATGTACCCGCTGATGACCGGCTTCAACGCGCTGCCCAAGGCGGCCTTCGTGCCGATCCTGGTGGTGTGGTTCGGCATCGGCGCCGGCCCGGCGATCCTGACCGCCTTCCTGATCAGCTTCTTCCCGATCATGGTGAACATCGCCACCGGCCTGGCGACGCTGGAGCCGGAACTGGAAGACGTGCTGCGCGTGCTCGGCGCCAAGCGCTGGGACGTGCTCACCAAGGTGGGCCTGCCGCGCTCGATGCCCTACTTCTACGGCAGCCTGAAGGTGGCGATCACGCTGGCCTTCGTCGGCACCACGGTGTCGGAGATGACCGCCAGCAACGAAGGCATCGGCTACCTGCTGATCAGCGCCGGCAGCTCGATGCAGATGGGCCTGGCCTTCTCCGGCCTGGTGGTCGTCGGCATCATGGCGATGGCGATGTACGAGCTGTTCTCGGTGATCGAGAAGCGCACCACCGCCTGGGCGCACCGCGGCAGCCAGGGACACTGAACATGGCCGAGCCGACGCCCGAACAGATGCTGCGCCACCTGAAGCGCGCCAACGCCGTGGCGCAGGCCGCGATGGAGGCCGGGCACCACCCCTTCGGCGCGCTGCTGGTGGCGCCGGACGGCGAGACGGTGCTGCTGGAGCAGCGCAACGTCGACAGCGTCAACCATGCCGAAGCCGTGCTCGCGCGCGACGCGTCGCGACAGTTCGCGCCCGATGTGCTGTGGAGCTGCACGCTCTACACCACCGTCGAGCCCTGCGCCATGTGCGCCGGCACCCAGTACTGGGCGCACATCGGCCAGCTGGTCTACGGCATGAGCGAGCGCCGGCTGCTGGAACTCACCGGCAACCACGCCGAGAACCCGACGCTGGACCTGCCTTGCCGCGAGGTGTTCGCACGCGGGCAGAAGCCGATGCAGGTGTGGGGGCCGGTGGCCGAAGTCGAGGACGAGATCGCCGCACTGCACCGCCGGTTCTGGAAGGCGCGCTGAACTGTCGCACGACCCGGCGGCTGCGAAGAACCACATCCAGAGCGCCGGCTCCCGGGTGGCACGTCATTCCGTGTACTGCACGCTTGTGGGATGACGATGCGAGCAGCTTCCGCATACAGTACTGCAAAACAGCTTTCCACATGTTGGGAAACCGATCCGTTCAAACCGGCAGCCCCCGTCCCCGACCCCACGAACAGGGGATGCCGGCGGCTGACATTGCGTTCATACTGGCCCCGTCACTCGCTGAAGTGATATGCCACGTCTTCAAGCGCTGCGGAGTATGGATGCCATGAAGCTCAAATCAATCCTGGCCGGTTTGGCAATTTCGGTTGCATCCACCACGGGCTGGGCGGCCGCGTGCACCAGCGCCAGCACCACCAGCTTGGGCCAAATGGGTCCACCGGGGTTTTCGAGCTTCGGCAATTCGTTCAGCAGCACCGGTACCTATGTCGACTGCTTCACTTTTTCGCTGTCGAACGACGCCAAGTCTTTCGGTGGCGCTCTCAGCCTCGATCCGCTGTGGAACAAGCTCGACATCGCGCTGCAGTCGGTGTCGCTCTATAGCACCGACAAGTTCTACGGCACCTCGTCAAATCCGCTGCTGTTCAGCTTTGGCAATCTGGCCGGCGGCAATGCGATGCTGTACACGTTGGAGCTCGCCATCAACGTGAGCCGTGCATCCGGATTCATCGGGAGACTCGGTACGAACGACAAGGTCGGCTATGCCGGCGTGATCACCACCCTGGCCTCGCCGGCGCCGGAACCGGCGGCCTATGCACTGGTCATCGCCGGATTTGCCATCGTGGGCGCCAGTGCCTGGCGCCGCAGGCGGCCCTGAAAACCCGCCTCGTCTATTCATAGGACAAGCGGACTTCGTGTCCGCTTGTTGTTTTGCGGGCTGGCACTTTCGCGCTGTTGATCCAGCGCTTGGCCTTCGGCGCGGCCGTCAACTCCGAGATGAGCGGAAATCTGCACGGATCACAAGCCGACTCCCCCGAGCCCCAGGATATGCCTCGGCGCGATTCCGCGCTAGTCTGTCGATCGTTCTTGCCGGTCCGTCGGCGCTCGGCATCCTGAAGCGATTCGTCGCTGTTCGAAGACAGGCAGGCACCACATCCATGTACGGCACTCCTAGAACCCGCTCTGGCTTTGCCGCACTCGTGACATCGGTACTGCTGGTCACCGCCTGCAGCAAGGAAGGTCCGCCTGGAGAGTCGCAGGTGGCCGTGCGCGTCAACGACGGCGAGGTCTCGATCCACCAGCTCCAGGCTGTGCTGCAGCGCCAACCGTCGATCGCCGCAGCCCGGCCCGACGATGCATTGTCCGCAGTGCTCGAAGTGCTCGTCGATCAGGAACTGGCCGCGCAGGCGGCAAAGTCCAAAGGGCTCGACAAGAATCCCGACGTCATCCAGGCGCTGCAGCTCTCCTCACGCGAGGTACTGGCTCGCGCTTATCACGATCGCATCGCCGACTCGGTGCGCGGGCCGAACAGCGATGAAATCGACCGCTACTACGACGACCACCCGGCACTGTTTGCCCAGCGGCGGCTCTACCTGCTGCAGGAGTGGGCCGTCGAGGCGAACGATACGCAGTTGGACGTGCTGAACGAGCTCGTTCCGAAGGCACCGGACGCCGCTGCGTTGGGCAACACGCTGAATCGCCTCGGGCTTCACTACACCACGCGCCAGTTCGCCCAAGCCGCGGAAGACGTGCCGCTGCTGCTGCTGAGCTCATTGTCCAGCGCGCAGGCAGGTCGTTCGCTGGTCTTCGCGCAGCCCGGGGGCGTGCGCATCTTCACGGTGATCCATGCGCACCCTGCACCGGTGGATCGCCGAACTGCCGCCGATGCCATCGGCAGCTACCTGATCGCAGAGCGCAAGCGCCAGCGCGTCGGCGAGGAAATGACGGCACTGCGCAAGCAAGCGAAGCTGCTGTACGCCACGGGCTTCGGTACCACGGCGGCGGCGTCTGCGCCCGCCGTCACCGCGCCCGCCGACACACAGAAGTAATTGACGGGCGATGACGCCGTGAGCAGATCGATGGAACTGCACGCACCGCGACAGGCACCGCCGCTGCAGGATCGTGGGTGGTCGCCGGGCGTCGATGCGGTGGCGTTGCTCCTGGTGGCCGCGGGCTTCGTCCTGTTGCTGGTACCGCTGTTCTGGAGCTTTTCGCGCGGCACGTTCGCCGCAGGCATTCAGGGGCACGAACCGGCGATCTTCGCCGTTTCGGCTTTTCTGCTCTATCGCAGTCGGCGTGAGTTGGCCGCGCTGCCCTTCAAGCCGGTTCCGCTGGCGGCACGGCTCACGTTCGGCGTCGGCCTCGCGCTGTACGTGTTTGGCCGCGCCTTCGACCTGCGCATCGCGCTGGTTTCACTGGTGGTCATCCTCGCGGGTGTGCTGCTTCGGTACAGAGGTGTCGCAGGGCTGCGCTCGAGCTGGTTTACCTTGCTGTTTCCGTTGTTCGCCTTGCCCTTGCCCTTCGAATTCGTCCTGGCGGCCACCGGGCCCATGAAGATCGGCGTCTCCGCGGTCGCCACGCAGCTGCTTTCATGGCTGGGCTACCCTGCCGGCCGTTCCGGCGTCATCATGACCATCGGGCAGTATCAGCTGCTGATCACCGAGGTCTGCGCCGGCCTGCAGACCATGTTCACGCTGGAGGCGATGGGCTTGTTGTATGCCAGCCTGGTGAGCCACGGCTCGGCCTGGCGCAACGCGCTGTTGGCCGTGCTGATCGTACCGATCGCCTTTCTTGCCAACGTCTTGCGCGTGGTCGTGCTCGCGCTCGTCACCTACTACCAAGGCGATGCGGCAGGCCAGGGTTTTCTTCACGGCTTCTCCGGCATCGTGCTTTTCTCCGTGGCGCTGGTGCTGGTGATCGCCACCGATGGCTTGCTGGGCAGGTTCTTCCCTGAGGAGCGCAAGGCATGATCCTTCCGGCCCGGCGTCAGGCGCTGAACCTCTTTGCCGGCATGGCCATTGCGTCGCTGCTGGGCGCTGCTGCGATCCCTGCGCCACGAGCCGGCGATACGCGCCCGGAATTGGATCTTGCCGCTGCCGTGCCAACGCAGTTCGGGCCCTGGCAGGTCGACCCGCTTTCCGCGGCCTTCGTGCGCCCGCCAACGCCGCCCACCGACGACCCGGGCGAGTATGGCTACGAACGCCTGCTGGAGCGGACCTACGTCGACGGGCTCGGCCGCCGGGTGATGCTCTCGATCGCCTATGGTCCCGAGCAGTCCTCGGGCCTGGAGTTGCACCTGCCGGAGGTCTGCTACCGATATGGCGGCTTCAACGTCAGCGCAAGACACGTGGCCGAGGTGCAGGTGGCGGGCGAAGCTGTGCAGATGACGCGCCTGAATGCCAACCTGCCATTGCGGCCCGAACTCGTGACCTACTGGATCGTGCTCGGTGACGAGCGCATCTCCGACTCGAACAGTTTCCGCCTGCGCCGGCTGGCAAAGGC
>CAYUPF010000210.1:0-6741 GCA_964446545.1 uncultured Rubrivivax sp. | reverse complement strand
GGCGTGGACGTGGGCAAGAACTCCAGCTTCAGCAAGCTGGTGCCGGCCGAGCAGGTGGAAAAAGCCGCAGCGCAGCAGTTCGTGCAGATGCAAAGCCAGGCGCGGCAGCAGCGTGCGCTGGCGCCCGACGATCACCCGCAGCTGCTGCGGCTGCGCTACATCGCCAAACGCATCATTCCTTACACCACCGCCTGGAACAAGCGCGCGGCGCAGTGGAAGTGGGAAGTCATCCTGCTCGGCAGCGCGGACATCAATGCCTTCTGCATGCCCGGCGGCAAGATCGCCTTCTACTGGGGCATCCTGTCCAAGCTGCAGCTCAACGACGACGAGGTGGCGATGATCATGGGCCACGAGATGGCCCACGCGCTGCGCGAGCATGCGCGCGAGCGCATGGGCAAGAGCTTCGCCACGCGCGGCGCGCTCGAGCTGGGCTCGGCGCTGCTCGGCCTGGGCAACACCGGCCGCATGGTGGCCGGCATGGGCGAGCAGCTGTTGACGCTGACCTTCAGCCGCAGCGACGAATCCGAGGCCGACCTGGTGGGCATGGAACTGGCCGCCCGCGCCGGCTACAACCCGGCCGCCGGCGTCACGCTGTGGCAGAAGATGGCCGCGGCCAGCAAGGGCGCGCCGCCGGAGTTCCTGTCCACGCACCCGGCCGGGCCGACGCGCATCAAGGACATCGAGGCCAACCTGCCGAAGGTGCAGCCGCTGTACGCGCGCGCCGCCAAGCCGGATCGGCGCTTCGAGCCCCCGGCTGTGTCGCAGGCGCCCAACGCCGCCCGGCGCTGATCGGGCGTTCTACCAGCGCGCCGGCAGCGGCCGCGCCAGACCGAGCCGGGCACCGCGCTGGTCGATGTAGCCACCGCGCACCAGGTCCTTCAGCAACCGGCTGACCATCTCGCGCGAGCAGCCCAGCCGGTTGGCCATCTCCTGCTGGGTCAGGCGTTCCTCGACCAGGCGCGTGCCGTCGGGCTGCTCCACCGCCATGCCGTTGAGCAGCGGCACCAGCCGGCCGTAGACATCGTTCAGCGCCAGCTGCTTGGCGCTGAGCGTGGCGGCGCGCGCGCGGCGGATGAGCTTGGCGATCAGCTCCAGCGCGAACTCGGGGTGTTCGGCAATGTGGCGCAGCAGCGTGGTGCGCGTGACGACCGCGCAGGTGCTGGCTTCGAGCGTGACCACGTTGGCCGAACGCGGGCCGCCGTCCAGACTCATCTCGCCCAGATATTCGCCGGGGCCGTAAACGCCATAGGTGATCTCGCGGCCCTTGTCGCCGCTGGAATAGCTGCGCAGGCGGCCGGCCAGGATCAGGTACAGCGTGTCGCCGAAGTCGCCTTCTTCGATCAGCAGCGTGTTCCTGCGGTAGCGGCGGATCTCACCCTTGCCGGCCAGCGCGCGCAGCGGCTCGTTCAGGGTCGACAGCAGGTTCGGATCGGTCGGGAGCGGTTTCGGCATGACGCGTGCAAGCGCCATGCCCCGGCGGCGGGGCCTCATGGCGCGACCCGCATGGTAGCGGGCCGTTGCCATGCTCAGGCCGCCTGAGCCTGCGGCGGCAACGCGCCCGGCTCCGGCGCGCCGCGCAAGGCGCCCACCAGCGGCGGCAGCACCGCCACCTGGCGCACCAGCGCGCCGATGCTGTCCGAACGTGTCTTCAGCCGGATGCTGCCGATCTGCGAGCGGATGGTGGAAATGCCCACGCCATAGCGCGTGGCAACGTCGCTGGGGTGCAGGCCCTCGCTCAGCGCCTCCAGCACACGCGTTTCGGCCAGCGTCAGCCCGTGGCTGCGCGCAAACCACTGCACGCCCAGGCCGCCGCACATCTGGCGCTTGCCCAGCGACAGCTGCGTGGCGGTCTGGCCGCCGGGGCCACCCGCGCGCAACGGCACCACCGACAGCGCCACGCGGTGAGCGTCCTGGCCCAGCATCAGCAGCCGGCGCAGCCCGCGCTGCGTGGCCGCCTGCAGCGCTTCGTGCAGCCGCGTCATGTCGGCGGCATCGCGGGCGCGCAGCTGGCGCCCCAGCAGCTGCAGCGGGTGCTGGGCGTCGAGCTCGCAGCGCGCGGCATGGTTCAGGTGCAGCAGCTGCGCATCGCTGTCGAGCAGCAGCACGCCGTAGTCGATCTCGTCCAGCATCAACTCGTACCAGTGCGCCAACGGCGGCTCGCTGTCGGCCGGTTGGCGCGGCAGTGCGCGAGCGTCCCACAGTAGCGGTTTCAGGCCCAGGGCCTGGGTGTGCAGATCGAACATGGTGCATCCCCTCTCGTGCCGAAGGCCGGCCGGCTGGCCGGACCCGGTGCACAAAGGCTAGGGATGCGCCACGCCCTCAGGGCGTGAATCTGCGCGGGCCGGCTTGTGACTTATTTACACGCGGCTCAGACGCCGGCCGCATCGATCTCGGCATAGGCATGGCTCAACCACAGTTTCAGGCGCTGGCGTTCCATCAACCCGAGCTTGCCGTTGCCGCCGCTGTTGACGGCGTTCTTGGCCGCCCAGAAGCTGCTGTTGGCGGCATCGATCTTCTGCACCACGGCGTCGTGCAGGCGCTTGATGTTCACCACCTTGGCACCGAAGCCCAGTGCGCGTTCGAGTTCACCGGATTGTTCGAGCTGGCTGAAATCGTCGCCGCGCAGCTGGTTGCGCACCAGCACGTAGCGCAGCCGGTGGCCGAAACGGTCGAGCAGCTTCTTCAGCAGGTCGACCGAATCGCGGCCGGAGTCCATCACGTGCCAGTAATGGATGGCCAGCCCGGACACGTCGGCCAGGTCGAGCACGCCGGACTCGTCCATCCATTTGGCCAGCGGGTCGTGGGTCTGCGCCGCCAGGTCGACGAGCACGCGCCGGCCGGGCTGGTCGATGCTGGATTCGATGATCGTGTCCAGCGCCTCGTAGCGGTCGACCAGCACTGGCGAGGCATAGCCGGCATAGAAGCGCAGCAGCGAGCCGTGCGAGCGGTCGGTGTCGAAGCCCAGGAAGGGCATGTCGTGGTCGATGAAGTACTGCGCCAGCAGCCGCGACACCAGCGACTTGCCGACGCCGCCTTTTTCGCCGCCGATCAGGTGCACATGGGCCTGGGGCGTCGCCTCGAGGGTAGGGATCTGGGTCATGAATGGGAGTCCGTTCTGGGGAGCCGCCGCGGCATTGTCCACGCAGCAGCACGAAGCGGGCCCGCGCCACGCTTCAGGCCAGCACGCGCAGCAGCCAGCGGTTCAGATCGGCAATCTCGTCCATGCACACCGAATGCGGCATCGCATAGTCGTGCCATTCGATGCCATAGCCCAGCGCGAGCAGCGCGTCGCGCGAGGCGGTCGCGCGGTCGAGCGCGATCATCGGGTCCTCGCGGCCGTGCGCCAGGAAGATCGGCACGTCGGCATTGGCCGCCGAGCGCTCGGCGGCGGTGCGGGACGCCAGCGGCAGGTAACCCGACAGCCCCACCAGAGCGGCCAGCCGCTCGGCATGGCGCAGCCCGGTCAGCAGCGTCATCGCGCAGCCCTGCGAAAAACCCATCAGCACGATGCGCTGCGCCGGCATGCCGCGCGCCACCTCGCGCGCGATCAGCGCCTCGATCTGCGCCTGTGATGCGCGCAGGCCGGCTTCGTCCTCGACGCGTGCCTGCGGCGTGCCGGCGATGTCGTACCAGGCGCGCATGACGACGCCGCCGTTGATCGTCACCGGCCGCATCGGCGCATGCGGGAAGACGAAGCGCGCGCCGCCGACGGGCGACAGGTCCAGCTCCTGGGCGATGGGCACGAAGTCGTTGCCATCGGCGCCCAGGCCGTGCAGCACGATGAGGGTGGCGCCGGGCTTGTCGGCGCTTTGTTTTTCGATGCATTCGAGGGTCATGGGGTGCTCCGGGTGAAACGCGCGACGATGTCGGCAAACTGCTGCGGCCATGCCGCCAGCGCGCCATCGTCGCCCTTGAAGACGCTGTTCAGGAAGGCGACCGACAGCGAGCGCGTGGCTTCCTTGACCTGCGCGTTCAGCTGTGCGCCGCCGCTGCCGGCGCGGTCGGTGAAGATGCCGTGCGAGCCGCCGGCAAACACCGCCAGCGTCTTGCGCGGGCTGCCGGTGGCATCGAACACCGCCACGCGGTCGTCGGCCCCCGAGTAATAGCCGGGAATGCGGATCACGTCCTCGGTGGCGGTGACGTGCAGGCTGGGCACGCGGATCGGGCCGAGGATCTGCTGCGGCGCGGCCTCGCCGTAGAAGGGCGGCGCCGACAGCACGATCACCGCCTTGATGCGCGCATCGTGCAGCTGCAGCGGCGCGCCGTCGCGCTGCACGCTGGCGCCGGCCGCCAGCAGCGAGGTGTTGGCACCGTAGGAATGCCCGGCGGCGACGATGCGCTGTGCGTCCAGCCGCGGCGCCAGTTCGCCGGCCAGCAGCTGGTCGAGCGCGAAGCTCAGGTCGCGCACGCGCGCCACGGCCTCGGATTCCTGGGCGGCGCCGTGCAGCCGCGATACCAGCTCGAAGGGGTTGCCGAACCAGAGCTCGCGGTCGCTGCCCACATGCTGCAGGTGCAGGCTGGCGTAGCCCTGGCTGGCCCAATGGCGGCCCAGATAGCTGTAGCCGTGGCGCGAGCCGCCGATGCCGTGCGAGAACACCACCAGCGGCACCGGCGCGTCGGCGCTGGCGGCCTCGGGCAGGTACAGCCGCACCGGCACGCGCCGCGAGCGCGCGCCGTCCAGCCATTCGAGGTCGTGGATGTCGTGGCCGCTGCGGGCCGCAACCGGCACGGCGGTGCCGGCCGTGCCCTGCGCGCGCGCCAGCGGGCCCGCCAGCGCCAGGCCCAGCGCCAGCAACAGCGGTGCGGCGTGGCGCAGGCGCATCAGTGGCGGTCCGCCGGGCCGGGCACGGCGCCGCCCGCCACCGCATGGGCTGGCGGGCGCTTGCGGTGCAGCCAGCGGTTGATCTTCAGCACCGCGTCGTCGACATAGGTGAAGATCACCGGGATCACCAGCAGGCTCAGGAAGGTGGAGGTGATCAATCCGCCGATGACGACGATGGCCATCGGCGAGCGGAAGCTCGGATCGACACCCAGGCCGAGGGCGATCGGCAGCATGCCCGCGCCCATGGCGATGGTGGTCATGATGATCGGCCGCGCGCGCTTGTGGCAGGCGTCGAGCAGCGCTTCCATGCGCGTCATGCCGTGGTCGCGCCGCGCCATGATGGCGTACTCCACCAGCAGGATCGAGTTCTTCGTGGCGATGCCCATCAGCATGATCAGGCCGATCATCGACGGCATCGAGATCGCCGTCTGCGTGATGAACAGCGCCAGGAAGGCGCCCGGGATCGACAGCACCAGCGCCGCCAGGATCGTCACCGGCTGCACGAAGTCGTGGAACAGCAGCACCAGCACGATGTAGATGCACAGCACGCCGGTGAGCATGGCCAGGCCGAAGCTGGCGAACAGCTCGGCCATGGCTTCGGCGTCGCCGACGGTGGTCTGGATCACCCCGGGTGGCAGCTGCTGCAGGCTGGGCAGCGCCAGCGCGGCCGCTTCCACCTCGCCCAACGGCAGCTGGTTCAGCTCGATCTCGAAGTTGATGTTGCGCAGCCGATCGTAGCGGTCGATCTGCGCCGGCCCGCTGTCCAGCGACAGCTCGACGACGTTGCCCAGGTTCACCGGGCCGCGCGCGCCGGGCACGGCCAGCCGCGACAGCAGTTCCAGATCGGTGCGCGCGTCGGCCTGCAGCTTGACCACCACCGGCACCTGGCGCTGCGACAGGTTCAGCTTGGGCAAGGCCTGGTCGTAGTCGCCCGCGGTGGCGATGCGCAGCGTGTCGGCGATGGCGGCGGAGGTGACGCCCAGGTCGGCGGCGCGCGCGAAGTCGGGTCGCACCACCAGCTCCGGGCGCACCAGGCTCGAGGTCGAGGTGACGTTGCCGATGCCGGGGATGCTGCGCAGCTCGCGCTCGACCACGCGACCGTGTTCGGCGAGCGTGCGGCCGTCATCGCCGGCCAGCACCAGCATGTATTTCTCCGACGAGCCGCCGAAGCCGACCTTGATGCGCGCGCCGGGCAGCGCCTCCAGTGCGGTGCGCAGTTGCGCCTCGATGGCCTGCTTGCTGACCCCGCGGCGCTGCTGGCGCGGCGTCATGTTGATGGTCAGCGTGGCGGTGCGCACCTCGGCCGCGCCCATCATCGCGAACGGGTCGCCGCCGGCGCTGCCGCCGCCGATGGCGGTGTAGACCATCTTCACGTGCGGGTTGCCCTGCACCAGCTCGCGTGCCTGCTCGGCGGCGGCGAAGGTCTGCGCGAAGGTGCTGCCTGGCGGCAGCGACAGCGTCACCTGCGTCTGCGACAGGTCGTCCGGCGGAATGAAGCCGGTGGGTAGCAGCGGCACCAGCATGAACGAGCCCGCCAGGAAGGCGGCCGCCGCCAGCGTGGTCTTGACGCGGTGCTTCAGGCACCACTGCGCCCAGCGCATGTAGATCGCCAGCCAGCCCGGTTCGCGATGTTCCTTCTTCGGTCTGCGCAGCAGGTAGGCCGACATCATCGGCGTCAGCATGCGCGCCACCACCAGCGAGAAGAACACCGCGATCGCCGCGGTCCAGCCGAACTGCACGAAGAACTTGCCCGGCACGCCGCTCATGAAGGCGGTGGGCAGGAACACCGCGATCAGCGTGAAGGTGGTGGCGATGACGGCCAGGCCGATCTCGTCGGCCGCTTCCAGCGCCGCCTGGAACGGCGTCTTGCCCATGCGCAGGTGGCGCATGATGTTCTCGATCTCGACGATGGCGTCGTC
>CAYUPF010000209.1:0-6761 GCA_964446545.1 uncultured Rubrivivax sp. | reverse complement strand
GCACCAATCAAGTCAACGGGTCAGCTTCGCAAGAAGCTGGCCCGTTGTCCATCTGGCGTCCAATGCGGAAGAACTTTCGCGGCTGGGCTCGGGCGTCTTCCGCTCGCAGCGTGCGCGCCTGGGTAGCATGCGCAGCTGCACCCTACGACGGAGACAACAAGCCATGACCGTGATCACCAATATCGAAGACCTGCGCGCACTGGCCGAGAAGCGCGTGCCGCGCATGTTCTACGACTACGCCGATTCCGGCTCGTGGACCGAAGGCACCTACCGCGCCAACGAGGCCGACTTCCACAGGATCAAGCTGCGCCAGCGCGTCGCGGTGAACATGGAGAACCGCAGCACCGCGGTGACGATGGTCGGCTGCGACGCGAAGATGCCGGTGGCGATCGCGCCGGTGGGGCTGACCGGCATGCAGCATGCCGACGGCGAGATCCTGGCGGCGCGGGCGGCCAAGGCCTTCGGCATCCCGTTCACCTTGTCGACGATGAGCATCTGCTCGATGGAAGACATCGCCGCGGCGACGAACGCGCCCTTCTGGTACCAGCTGTACATGATGCGCGACCGCGACGCGATGGCGAACATGATCGAGCGCTGCAAGGCGGCGCGTGTCAGCGCGCTGGTGCTGACGCTGGACCTGCAGGTCATCGGCCAGCGCCACAAGGACCTGAAGAACGGCCTGACCGCGCCGCCCAGGCCCACGCTGCGCAACATCCTGAACCTGATGGGCAAGCCGCGCTGGTGCCTGGGCATGGCGGGCACGAAACGCCGCAGCTTCGGCAACCTGGTGGGCCACGTCAAGGGCGTCAGCGACATGAGCTCGCTGGCCGCCTGGACCAACGAGCAGTTCGATCCGCGCCTGTCCTGGCCCGACGTCGAATGGGTGAAGAAGCAGTGGGGCGGCAAGCTGATCCTGAAGGGCATCATGGAAGTGGAGGACGCCAGGCTCGCCGCCGACCACGGCGCCGACGCCATCGTCGTCAGCAACCACGGCGGGCGCCAGCTCGACGGCGCGCCGTCCAGCATCGAGGCGCTGCCGGCCATCGTCGAGGCCGTGGGCCAACGCACCGAGGTGTGGATGGACGGCGGCATCCGCAGCGGCCAGGACGTGCTCAAGGCCTGGGCGCTGGGCGCGCGCGGCACGCTGATCGGCCGTGCGATGGTCTACGGCCTGGGCGCGATGGGCGAAGCCGGCGTGCTGAAGGCGCTGCAGATCATCCACAAGGAACTGGACGTGAGCATGGCCTTCTGCGGACACACGCAACTGACAAACGTGGACCGCTCGATCCTGCGGCCGGGCACCTACCCGGTCTGATGCCGGTGCGCAGTCGTGCGCGTGGGCGCGGGGGCGGCTGACGGCCGGCCTGCCGCGGCGCCAGGTCCTCCGGCATCTGCAAGCCGAACAAGCTCTAGACTGGACCATGTCCTCGCCTGCCCCGGCCTCTCGCGATTTGCTGGACACGCTGACCGACATCAACGTGGACGATCTGCTGGACGCGGCCCGGCTGCCGTGGTTACGCCGCACGCCGCTGCGACAGCTGTTTCGCCCGCCGGCCTTGCGATTCGCGCAGCTGGCCCTCGGCTTCGACCGTTGCGTGGGCGCGCAGGGCCTGGCCGCCGGCAGTGCCTGGCTCTTGCAGCGGATGGCGGCGGGGCTGGAACTCAATGGCGCCCGCCATCTGCCCGCCAGCGGCCCGCTGCTGGTGCTGGCCAACCACCCGGGCATGACCGACACGGTGTCGCTGCTGGCTGCATTGGCCGGCCGGCCCGACCTGCGCGTGATCGCCGGCGACCGGCCGTTCCTGCGCGCGCTGCCGCATGTGGCGCGATCGCTGATCCTGCTGCCCGAAGGCGGCGGCGGACACCTGCAGGTGCTGCGCACGGGCGTCGCGCATCCGCAGCGGGGTGGCGCGCTGCTGAGCTTTCCGGCCGGCTGCATCGAACCCGATCCGGCCACCTGCGGCCCGCGCCAGGCGCTGGCGTCGCTGCAGCGCTGGTCGGACGGCATGGTGCTGCTGGCGCGAAGGGTGCCGCAAGCGCGCTGGCTGGTGGCGCTGGTCAGCAACGTCGTGTCGGCGCGGACCCAGCAGCATCCGCTCACCTGGCTGCGCCGCAACGCGGCCGACAAGGAGAAACTCGCGGCCGCGCTGCAGGTGGCGCTGCCGCGCTACCACCGCATGAGCGCGCGCGTCGACTTCGGACCGTTGCAGGACACGGGCGCGGGCGATGCCGCGTCACTGCGCGCAGCGATGCTCGGGCAGACGCGGCAGCTGATCGAGGGCCTGCCCCGCGACGCCGCTGCTGCCGCCACTCGGCGGCGCGCGACGGACGGTGGTGCGTGGCGTATCGTGCATCGATGAGCCCGCCGTCCGCCACCGCCTGCTGGCTGGTCGAGCCCGGACGGGCCGAACTGCGCGACGAAGACCTGGCGCCGCCGCAACCCGGCCAGGTGCAGGTGCGCACGCTGCACAGTGCCATCAGCCGTGGCACCGAGACGCTGGTGTTCCGCGGCGAGGTACCCGTCAGCGAGCATCAGCGCATGCGCGCCCCCTTCCAGGCGGGAGACTTTCCCGGGCCGCTGAAGTACGGCTACAGCAGCGTCGGCGTGGTGGAGGAAGGACCCGCGAACCTCCTGGGACGCACGGTGTTCTGCCTGTACCCGCACCAATCGCGATTCGTCGTGCCGGCCGAGGCCGTGGTCCCCCTGCCGGCGGGCGTACCGCCCGGTCGCGCCGTGCTCGCCGCCCAGCTCGAAACCGCCGTCAATGCCTTGTGGGACGCCGCGCCGCGCATCGGCGACCGCCTGGCGGTGGTCGGCGCCGGCTGCGTGGGCCTGCTGGTAGCCTGGCTGGCGGCGCGCCTGCCCGGCTGCACGGTGCAGGTGGTCGACACGCAGCCGGCTCGCCGTGCGCTGGCCGAACGCCTCGGCGCCGGCTTTTCGGCACCCGAGGCCGCGCTGGACAACGCCGACCTGGTGGTGCACGCCAGCGGCCAGTCGGCCGGGCTGGCCACGGCGCTGCGCATGGCCGGCTTCGAGGCGACCGTGCTGGAGCTCAGCTGGTACGGCACGCGCAGCGTGAACCTGGCGCTGGGCGAAGCCTTCCATGCGCGCCGGCTGACGCTGAAGAGTTCGCAGGTCGGCCAGGTCGCTGCGGCGCAGCGCAGCCGCTGGACGCGCCGTCGGCGGCTGGAACTGGCCTTGTCGCTGCTGCGCGAACCGGCGCTCGACGCGCTGATCACCGACACGGCAACGCTGAGCGAACTGCCGGCGGTGCTGGCGCGGCTGGCCGCGTCCTGCGGCGACACCACCTTGTGCCAGCGCATCGACTACCCCGCTTGACGGCCAGGAGGGCTGCCCATGTACAGCATCGGCGTTCGCGACCACATCATGATCGCGCACAGTTTCGAAGGTGAGGTCTTCGGCCCGGCACAGCGCCTGCACGGTGCCACCTACGTCGTCGACGTGGAACTGCGCCGCTCTGCGCTCGACGCGCAGGGCATCGTCGCCGACATCGGCCGGGCCGCAGAGCTGCTGCGCAGCGTGCTGGGCACGCTGAACTACCGCAACCTGGACGATGAGGGCGCGTTCGCCGGCCGCAACACCACCACGGAGTTTCTGGCGCGCGTCATCTTCGACAAGGTCGCGGACCGCATCGCCGCCGGCGCGCTGGGTCCGGACAGCGAAGGCTTGTGCGCGATGAAGGTCACGCTCAACGAGTCGCACATCGCCTGGGCCGCCTACGAAGGCGCTCTGCCTGCCTGAGGCGCCGACACCGTGCCGGCCTCGATGCCACCGATGCGCATCACATTCGTCGTGCCCGGCGACTTGGCCAGCCTGAGCGGCGGCTACGGCTATGACCGACAGATCATTGCCGGGCTGCGGGAGCGCGGCTGGGCCGTGGACCTGGTCGTGCTCTGCGGCGGCTTTCCATGGCCGGACGCCGCGGCGCTGCGGCAGGCTGAAGCGCAGATCGCGGCCATCCCCGACGGCAGCACCGTCGTCGCCGACGGCCTGGCCTTCGGCGCGCTGCCCGACCTGGCCGCGAAGCACGCAGCGCGACTGCGTTGGGTGGCCCTGGTGCACCACCCGCTGGCGCTGGAGAGCGGCCTGCACGCAGGGCAGCGACTACGGCTCTTCGATGGCGAGCGCCGCGCCCTGGCCCACGCAAGCACGGTGATCGTGACCAGCGCAGCCACGGCCCGGTCGCTGGCCGACTACGGCGTGGCGGCGGCGCGGCTGCAGGTGGTGATGCCGGGCACGGCCGCGGCACCGCTGGCCAGCGGTTCGCCGGCGAACCACGGCGCCCTGTCGTTGCTGTGTGTCGCGACGCTGATCCCGCGCAAGGGCCATGCGTTGCTGATCGAGGCGCTGGCCGGCCTGCAGGACCGCCACTGGACGCTGCATTGTGTCGGAAGCACGAGCCGCGACGCCGTCACCGCCGGCAGCGTGCGCGCAGCGATCGCGGGTCACGGTCTGGGCGCACGCGTGCATCTGCATGGCGAGGTCGATGCCGATGTCTTGCAGGCCTTCTACGACAAGGCCGATGTCTTCGTGCTGCCCTCGCTGCACGAAGGTTACGGCATGGCGCTGGCCGAAGCGCTGGCGCGCGGCCTGCCGGTGGTCAGCAGCACGGCCGGCGCGATCGCCGACACCGTGCCCTTCACGGCCGGCCTGCTGCTGCCGCCGGGCGACGGCATCGCGCTGCGTCGGGCCTTGGCGCGTGTGCTGGACGAGCCCGCTCTGCGCGCCAGCCTGGCCGCCGGTGCGCGCGCTGCTCGCCTGCAGCTGCCGAGCTGGGCACAGGCAGTGGAGCGCTTCACGGGCGTGCTGCGAGCCGGCCTGCTCCAAGCGACACCATGAATCAGCCCCAGGAACGCGATGCTTTGCCCGGCTTCAGCTGCGAGTGGTTGAGCCTGCGTGAGCCCTTCGACGTCGCAGCGCGCGCGGTCGGTGCCGCGCAGCCGCAGATGAACGCCCACCTTGCGCACTGGCGTGCCGCTACCGCCGGAGCCCTCGGTGTGCTGGACCTGGCCTGCGGCCAGGGCGCCAACCTGCGCGCGCTGGCACCCCGGCTTGGCGGCGAGCAGCATTGGCGCCTGGTCGATCATGACCCCGGCCTGCTGGCTGCGTTGCCGATGGCGTTGCAACGCTGGGCGCAGGAGCAGGGCCACCGCTACGTGGCGGACGCGGCGACGAGCGCCTGTCGCATCGATGGCGCCGGCTTCTCGGCCGCGGTCTCATGGGAGCGCCTTGACTTGTCGCGCAAGCTGGCGTCGCTCGATCTCGCGCACACCGCGTTGATCAGCGCATCCGCCTTGCTGGACCTGGTCTCGGCCGCATGGTTGCAGCGCCTGGTCGAGCGGGCCCGCGACGCCGGCGCGGCGATGCTGTGGGCCCTGAGTGTCGATGGCCGCATGGTCTGGGAGCCGGCCGACCCCGACGACGCGGTCGTGCACGCATCGTTCGGCCGGCACCAGCAGCGCGACAAGGGCTTCGGCCCGGCGCTGGGCCCGCAGGCGCCCGCTTTCGCGCTGGCGCAGCTGGCACGGGCCGGCTACGGCAGCACGGCGGCACGCACCGACTGGCACATTGCCGGCGAACAAGCTTCGCCGATGCAGCGGGCCATGATCGACGGCATCGCCGCCGCTGCGCTGGAGCAAGACCCGTCGACGCAGGCCCGGGTGCGTGCCTGGCAGGCGCGCCGCACGGCCGGCATCGACCACAGCCGCCTGCTCGTGGGCCACGTGGACATTCTGGCCACGCCGCGCTGAAACGCCGCGCTCAGTTCGGCGCGCGCAGGTCCAGGTCCCACAGCTGGTCGCTGCCCAGGCGATAGACCCGGCAGCCGGGTCGCAGGCAATCGGCCAGACGCTCGGCGCCGCCGAAGCGCAGGCCCGGCCGGCCGTCGCCGATCAGCAGCGGCGCCACCGCCACGTGGAGCCGGTCCAGGCAGCGCCGCGCCAGGAAGCGCGAAACCGTCACACCGCCGCCCTCGACGAACAGCCGCGTCAGGCCCAGAGCGCCCAGCGCCGCCACGGCACGCTCCAGCTGCAGCCCACCGTCCTGTGCCAACAGGCCCGGCACCGCCAGCACCCGCGATGCACCGGCCCGTGCCACGGCCTGTTCCCGCAGGCTTGCATCGCACAGCCACAGCGTTTGTGCCTGCCCGTCGTTGAACACATGGGCCGCGCCCACCAGCGGGGCCAGCCGCAGTGTCGGATCCAGCAGCACGCGGGTCGGATGCGGGCCACTGACGTGGCGCGTGGTCAGCCGCGGGTTGTCGCTGGCCACGGTGCCGGCACCGACGATCACGGCGTCGCTCAAGGCGCGCAGGCGATGCAGGTGGGTCAAGGTCTCGGGGCCGTTGATGAAGCATGAATCGCCGCTGCTTGTGGCCACGCAGCCGTCCAGGCTCTGGCCCAGTTGGCCGATCACCCAGACAGCGCCGCGGGGCTGTGCGTCGAGCAAGGGCTTGCACAAGCCGAAGACGTCCTGCGCGGCGGTGTCCCACGGCCCTTGCAGTGCCCAGCCCGGCTCGGGGTGCCAGCTCAGGCCAGCCGGAGGGTCGGGTGTCAGGCTCCCAGCGCGGCGCGCCTGCGCAATCGCCAGGAGCAGGGGCCACAGCTCATCGGTACATCCAGGCATCTGATGACGGTTCGCTCGCGCAGGCCATCATATGCGGCTCCAACCACGGTTCAACCTACGCGTGGGAGCGCGTGCAAGACCGGACGCCCGAGCGTTGGAGCGGATGCGTCGTACC
>CAYUPF010000208.1:0-6822 GCA_964446545.1 uncultured Rubrivivax sp. | reverse complement strand
ATGCAGCCGCGCCGCATCCAGCCGGTCAGACTGGCGGGCATCGAGCCGCGCTGGGTGCGCAACTTCGACGAGCTGTACTTCGCGGCCGACAATCCCTGGATCCGCATGACGCGGCAGCTGCACCGGCCCGGCATCGTGCGCACCAACGAGCGGCTCGACCGCGTGCTGCGCCGGCGCGGCGCACTGTACCGCTCGGCCTATTACAACGACTGGATGAAGCCGCAGGGCTTCAAGTACACCATCGGCAACACGCTGCTGTCCGAAGGCGGCATCGTCGCCAACATCACGCTGCTGCGCGCGCCCGAGCTGAAGACCTTCAGCGCCGCCGAGGTGCGCGACTTCGAGGCGCTGAGCCGGCACATGACGCGTGCGCTGCAGATGTCGATCCGGCTCGACAGCAGCGAATCCTGCGCCGTGCACACCGCTGTGCTGGACGCGCTGGCGCAGCCAGCGGCCATCGTCGGTGCGCAGCGCCAGCTGCTGCATGCCAACGCGGCGATGGAAGCGCTGTTGCGCCGCGGGCATGGCCTGCTGCTGCGCCAGGGCCGGCTGCAGGCCGTGCAGGCCGCGGCGCAGCCGCTGCTGGCTGCGTGCATCGCGGCGCCGGTGGCGGCCTGGCGACCTGCGCCTGCCCTGCAGCGAAGACGCCCACCTGAGCTTGAAACTGGTGCCGTTGCCCGGTCGGATGGGCCGCTCGCTGATGGCGCGGCCGACCGTGCTGTTGCTGGCCAGCGAAGAGGTCGCCGCGCCACAGGTGCCGGCCTACGCGCTGACGCCCGGAGAAAGCCGCCTCGCCGGCCTGCTGGTGCAGGGCCGGAGCCTGCGCCAGGCCGCCGAAGCGATGGGCATCACTTACGGCACCGCGCGTGCCTACCTGAAGGTGGTGTTCCACAAGGTCGGCGTGCACTCGCAGGCGCAGCTGGTGTCGCGCCTGCTGGCCGACGCACCGCGCCCGCCGTAGCCGGCCTCAGCCTTTGCGCCGCGCGTGGAACAGCGCGCCGGCCAGCACGCCGCTGCGGTACAGGCCGACGAAGTGTTCGTAGGCACTGTCGTAGCGCTCGAAGTGTTCCTGCCCCAGCCGCGCCACCGTCTGCTCGCGCAGCGAGCGGTACATCGCGTGGCGCTCGACCAGAATGCGCGTCCATTCCTCGCTCAGGTCGGTGACGTTGACGACGCGCATGCCGGCTTCCTGCAGCCAGCCGCGGTAGTCGGCCTCGGTGGCGATCTCGCTGAAGCGCATGCCGTCGAAGAGCCGGCGCGCATCGTCGGCGCCCAGCCGTTGGCGGCCCAGGATGTCGGAAAACACCAGCCGGCCGCCGGGCTGAAGCACTCGCGCGATGCCGGCCACCAGCGTCGGCTTGTCGGGGATGTGCGCAAAGGCCTCCTGGCTGATGGCGAGCGTGAAGCTGGCGTCGGCGAAGGGTAGCGCCAGCGCGTTGCCCTGGCGGAACTGCACGCGCTTGGCCAGGCCGGCGGCGGCGGTCAGCGCGGTGGCGCCTTCGACGCGGCTGGCCGTCAGGTCGACGCCGCTGACCTGGCAACCGGTCTTCCAGGCGATGTAACGCGCCGGTCCGCCCAGGCCGCTGCAGATGTCCAGCACGCGGTCGGCCGCCGTCACGCCGGCCTCGGCCATCAGCCGGTCGACGGCGGCGGTGCCGCCGTAGTGGTCCTGGTCGTGCAGCTGCAGCACCTCCTCGCTGATGTGCTCGCGCGCGATGCCGCGCGCGGCGACGGCGTCGAAGATCTGCTGCGCGCTGATCGGATGGAAGTCGTAGAACTGTTCGACGGCCTGCAGCCGGGAGTCGGTGGGCATGGGGCGACCGCGTCCGAGGTTGGGAAGCTGCACATGCTAAGCCGAGGGCTCAGAACAGATCGCCGACATTGAGCAGCGTCAGCACGCCGAGCACGGCAAAGACGGCGGCCGCGATGCCGTGCACCAGACGCATCGGCAGCTTATGCGCGATCTTGTCGCCGAGGAACACCGCGGGCACGTTGGCCAGCATCATGCCGAGGGTCGTGCCCAGCACCACCGGCACGATGTCGCCGGTGTAGCGCGCGGCCAGCGCCACCGTGGCGATCTGCGTCTTGTCGCCCATCTCGGCCAGGAAGAAGGCCACGAAGGTGGTGCCGAACACACCATGGCGCCGCATGCGGCCGGCGCTGTCGGCATCGATCTTGTCGGGAATCATCATCCAGCCGGCCATGGCCAGGAAGGACAGCCCGATCACCCAGCGCAGCAGCTGCGGGCCCATGGCCTGCGCGACCCAGCCGCCGACGGCGCCGGCCGCGGCATGGTTCAGCAGCGTGGCGGCGAGGATGCCCAGGATGATCGGCAGCGGCCGGCGAAAGGTCGCGGCCAGCACGATGGCCAGCAGCTGGGTCTTGTCCCCCATCTCGCTGAGCGCGACGATGCCGGTGGACACGAGGAAGGCTTCCAAGAGCAGTCTCCGAGGGGCCGGCAGGAGGAACCGAAGACCACGCCACATCCCCGGCCCAATGCGGAGGCGGCGCGGTCAAAGGTCTGGCCAGGCTCGGAGCTGCTCGCGCCATGGCCCCTCATGTGCTTCAGGGCCAAGTCTGTTGACGCGAACCCCTGCGGGTGCAGGGCGGCTACTCCCCAATGACGAGTGCGGCGGCGATTCTAGCCGCTCGTGTGCGCGGGCGCTGTGCGTGGCGATCTCAGGCCGCCGGCCGCACGCGCATGCGCAGCGCCGCTGCGGTGGCCAGCGTCGTCAATGCCGCCACCAGCCAGAAGGTGTCGGCGAATGCGGCCACCGAGTCGGCGCCGCGCATGCGCAGCCGCCACTCCAGGAAGATGCCGACCAAGCCGACGCCGACGGCGCCGCCCAGCTGGCGCAGGAAGCTGATGATGCTGGCCGCTTGCGGCACCGCGTCGGCGCCCAGCCCCGGCATCGCGCCCAGCGTCAGCGAGGGCAGCACGAAGCCCAGGCCGATGCGGCCGACCACCGCCCACAGCATCAGCAGCCACAGCGCCGTGTCCGGGTCGACCGTGGCCATCAGCGCGAAGGACAGCGCCAGCAGCGCCAGCCCGCCCACCACTAGCGCAAAGGGCGCGATGCGGTCCGCGAGCCGGCCGCCGAGCGGGATGACCAGCGCCAGCACCAGCCCGGCCGGCATCAGCGCCGCCCCGGCCTGCGAAGGCGGGAAGTGCAGCGCCGACTGCATGAACACTGGCACCAGGTAGGTCGAGCCGAACAGCCCCATGCCGTAGATGAAGGCGACCACGCCGCCCATGGCGAAGGGCCGCGAGCGGAACAGGCGCAGGTCGAGTAGCGGCGCGGCCGTGCGGGACACATGCCGGACGAACAGCGCCAGCGCCAGCACGCCCGTCGCCAGTAGCAGCGCGGCGGTCAGCGGCGAGGCGTCGTGCAGGTGCACCAGGCCGTTGAGCAGGCCCACCACGCCCACCGACGCCAGCGCCAGGCCGAGCCAGTCCAGCGCCTCGCCGCGCCCGCCGGGCGCACCGCCGCCGGGGGCCGACACCGGCAGGTAGCGTCGCGCCAGCCACAGCGCCCACAGCGCGAAGGGCACGACGAAGAAGAAGATCGAGCGCCAGCCGAAATGTTCGACCAGCACGCCGCCGACGCTGGGCCCGATGGCCGGCGCCAGCACCACGCCGAAGCCGAAGATGCCCATCGCGCGGCCACGCTCGCCGGCGCCGAAGGCGCGCAGGATGATGATCGACGGGATCACCTGCAGCACGCCCGCGGCCAGGCCTTCGGCGGCGCGCATCGCCAGCACCAGCGGATAGTGTTGCGCCAGGCCGCCGACGATGCCGCCGGCCATCAGCAGCAGCACCGCGCCCATGTAGGTGTGGCGGTAGCCCCAGCGCGCCAGCAGCCAGGGCGTGGGCAGCATCGACAGCGTCATCGCCGTCATGAAGCCGGCCGCCACCCACTGCGCGCGTTCCTGGCCGATGGCGAAGTGATGCATCAGGTCGGGCACCGCCACGTTGACGATGGTCGACGACATCACCGAGGCGATGCTGCCGATCATCACCGTCATCAGCACGCGCCAGCGGTAGCGCTCGCCGTGCCTTGCCGCCAGCGCGGCCAGCGACTGCGTCGGGTCGGGGCTCACTCGAAGCCGACCACCGCGTGCGGCAGGTAGGGCGCTTGCAGTGCCGCCACCTCGTCGCCCTGCAGCTGCAGCGACAGCGCGGCCACCGCGTCGTCCAGCTGCGCCGGCTTCGACGCGCCGACGATCGGCGCGCTGACGCCGGGCGTCTGCAGCAGCCAGGCCAGCGCCACCTGGGCGCGCGGTACGCCGCGCTGCGCCGCCACCTGCGCCAGCGCCTCGGCGACCTGTCGGTCGTTGTCTTCGGTGTGCGCGAACAGGCCGGCGCCGAAGGTGTCGGTGGCGATGCGCGGCGTGTGCTCGCCCCAGGGCCGCGCCAGCCGGCCGCGGCCCAGCGGGCTCCAGGGGATGACGCCGACGCCCTGGTCGCGGCACAGCGGCAGCATCTCGCGCTCTTCCTCGCGGTAGATCAGGCTCAGCTCCGGCTGCATGCTGACGAAGCACGTCCAGCCATGGCGTTCGGCCACCTGCTGCGCCTTGGCGAACTGCCAGGCGAACATCGACGACGCGCCGATGTAGCGCGCCTTGCCCGCCTTGACCACGTCGTGCAGCGCCTCCATCGTCTCCTCGATCGGCGTGTGCGGGTCCCAGCGGTGGATCTGGTACAGGTCGACGAAGTCCATGCCCAGGCGCTGCAGGCTGGCGTCGATCTCGTGCAGGATGGCCTTGCGCGACAGCCCGCCGACGTTGGGGGCGCGGCGCGAGGCGAAGCGCAGCTTGGTGGCGACGACGATCTCGTCGCGCCGCGCGAAGTCGCGCAGCGCGCGGCCGACGATCTCTTCGGAGCTGCCGTCCGAATAGGCGTTGGCGGTGTCGAAGAAGTTGATGCCCAGCTCCACCGCCTGGCGCAGCAGCGGGCGGCTGGCGGCCTCGTCCAGCGTCCACGGGTGCGCGCCGCGGCCGGGTTCGCCGTAGGTCATGCAGCCCAGGCAGATGCGCGACACGGTCAGGCCGCTGCGGCCCAGTCGGGTGTAGTCCATGCGTGGCTCCTGTGAGGTTGTGCCGCGCAGCGTAGCAGCCGGCGGCGCCGGCTGGGGCGACGCACAATGCGCGCTCAACCACACGAAGCGCGAAGGGAGCGGCCATGGCCGATTTGCACGGCGTCAACGCGGGGCTGATCGCCAGCCTGCCCGACACGGGCCCGGTGGTCATGGTCAACCTGCTGCAGCTGCGCGACCGCGCGGCCTACCGGCGCTACAGCGAGCTGGCGATGCCGCTGATCAAGGCGCGCGGCGGCACGGTGCTGTGGGCCGGCGACGGCGAAGCCGTGGCCTTCGGCGACCCCGAGGCCGACCGCTGGGACTATGTGGTGCTGGTGCACTACCCGTCGCGCGCCGCCTTCGTCGACATGGTGGATTCGGCCGAGTACGCGCAGGCCAACCTGCAGCGCGAACAGGCGGTGCGCCGCCACGTCATCGTCGCCGCGTCCGAAACCTATTCGAAGCTGGGAGTTCCGCGATGAGCGGCGCCAAGGCCATCCTGGTGATCGGCGCCGGCGACGCCACCGGCGGCGCCATCGCACGGCGCTTCGCGCGCGAGGGCTACATCGCCTGCGTCACGCGGCGCAATGCCGACAAGCTGCAGCCGCTGGTGCAGCAGATCCGCTCCGAAGGCGGCCGGGCCCATGCCTTCGGCAGCGATGCGCGCAAGGAAGAGGAGATGGTCGCGCTGGTGCAGCGCATCGAAGGCGAGATCGCGCCCATCGAGGTGGCGGTGTTCAACATCGGCGCCAACGTGCGCTTTCCCGTCACCGAAACCACGGCGCGCGTGTACTTCAAGGTCTGGGAGATGGCCTGCTTCGCCGGCTTCCTGATGGGCCGCGAGGTGGCCAAGGCGATGCTGCCGCGCGGCCGCGGCACGATCCTGTTCACCGGCGCCACCGCGTCCTTGCGCGGCCGCGAGGGCTTCGCCGCCTTCGCCGGCGCCAAGCACGCGCTGCGCGCGCTGGCGCAGAGCATGGCGCGCGAGCTGTGGCCGCAGGGCATCCACGTCGCGCACCCGGTGATCGACGGCGCCATCGACACCGAGTTCATCCGCAGCAACTTCCCCGAGCGCTACGCGCTGAAGGACCGGCAGGGCATCCTCGATCCCGAGCACATCGCCGACGCGTACTGGCAGATCCACTGCCAGCCGCGCGACGCCTGGACGCACGAGACGGAGTTGCGCCCCTGGCTGGAGACGTGGTGAGCGGCGCTCTGAAGGCTCAGCCGGCCGGCCGGCCCAGCGCCGCGAAGTGCAGCGCCCACTCGCGCGCCGGGTCCGCGCCCACCAGCGCCGCCGCCTCGTCGTCGTAGAACGCGCCCACCGCGCAGGCGCCCAGGCCGCGCGCCCCCGCCTCGAGGTAGATGCGCTCGCCGATGCTCCCCGCATGCAGCAGCGCATGGCGGTAGGCGCGCGCCGGCCCCGCGGCCTCGTCGAGCAGCGCGCTGCGCGGCATCGACAGCACGAAGACCACCGCGGCATCGCCGATCACGTCCTGGTCCAGCGCGGCGGCGCGGGCGGCGCGGCGCAGATCGATGCCGCTGCGGCGCGGCAGCAGCGCGTGCTGCTGCGGGTCATGGCGGTACGCGCCCGGCGCCAGACCATCCACGGCATGCACCACCACGTCGACGATCAGCGGCTGTGCCGGCAGCAGGCTCGGTGAGGCCGCCAGCGCGGCCAGCACGCCCGACAGCGCGCTCAACGGCAGCGGCTCGTCGGCGAAGCGGCGCACCGAGCGCCGTG
>CAYUPF010000207.1:0-6892 GCA_964446545.1 uncultured Rubrivivax sp. | reverse complement strand
ACGGCCACCGTCACCGGCATGTCCTTGACCTCGAACTCGTAGATCGCTTCCATGCCCAGGTCGGCGAAGCCCACCACCTGGGCCTGCTTGATGGCCTTGGCCACCAGGTAGGCGGCGCCACCCACGGCCATCAGGTAGGCGCTCTTGTGCTTGCGGATGGCCTCGACGCCGGCCGGGCCGCGCTCGGCCTTGCCGATCATGCCGATCAGCCCGGTTTGCGCCAGCATCATCTCGGTGAACTTGTCCATGCGCGTGGCGGTCGTGGGGCCGGCCGGGCCGACCACTTCGTCGCGCACCGGGTCCACCGGACCGACGTAGTAGATGACGCGGTTGGTGAAGTCCACCGGCAGCTTCTCACCCTTGGCCAGCATGTCCTGGATGCGCTTGTGCGCGGCATCGCGGCCGGTGAGCATCCTGCCGTTGAGCAGCAGCGTCTGCCCCGGCTTCCAGCTGGCCACCTCCTCGCGCGTCAGCGTGTCCAGGTTCACCTGCTGGCTCTTGTTGTAGTCGGGCTGCCAGTGCACGTCGGGCCACAGGTCCAGGCTCGGCGGGTCGATGTAGGCCGGGCCGCTGCCGTCGAGCACGAAGTGCGCGTGCCTTGTCGCCGCGCAGTTGGGGATCATCGCCACCGGCTTGCTGGCGGCGTGCGTCGGGTACATCGCGATCTTCACGTCCAGCACCGTGGTCAGGCCGCCCAGGCCCTGCGCGCCGATGCCCAGCGCGTTGATCTTGTCGCACAGCTCGATGCGCAGTTCCTCGGTCTTGTTGCGCGGGCCGCGGGCCTTCAGCTCGAACATGTCGATCGGGTCCATCAACACTTCCTTGGCCATCAGCATGGCCTTCTCGGCCGTGCCGCCGATGCCGATGCCCAGCATGCCCGGCGGGCACCAGCCGGCGCCCATCGTGGGCACGGTCTTCATCACCCAGTCGATCACGCTGTCGCTGGGGTTGAGCATGACGAACTTGCTCTTGTTCTCGCTGCCGCCGCCCTTGGCCGCGACCTGCACGTCCACGGTGTTGCCCGGCACCAGGCTCATGTGCACCACGGCGGGCGTGTTGTCCTGGGTGTTCTTGCGCTCGAACTGCGGGTCGGCCACGATCGACGCGCGCAGCACGTTGTCGGCGTTGTTGTAGCCGCGGCGTACGCCTTCGTTGATGGCGTCGTCGATCGACCCGGCAAAGCCCTCGAAGCGCACATCCATGCCGATCTTCAGGAACACGTTGACGATGCCGGTGTCCTGGCAGATCGGCCGGTGGCCTTCGGCGCACATGCGGCTGTTGGTCAGGATCTGCGCGATCGCGTCCTTGGCCGCGTGGCTGGCCTCGCCCTCGTAGGCGCGCGCCAGGTGGGCGATGTAGTCGGCGGGGTGGTAGTAGCTGATGTACTGCAGCGCGGCGGCGACCGATTCGATCAGGTCGGCCTGGCGGATCGTGGTGGGCATGGCGGAAGCTCCGGGCGAATGGAGGCGGGGCAGGACAGTGTAGTCAGCGGAACCAGATCAGTGTGACCAGCACGAACAGCGGCAGCAGGATGGCGCAGGACCACGCCATGTAGCCGAAGAAGCTGGGCATGCGCACGCCGCGGTCTTCGGCAATGGCCTTGACCATGAAGTTCGGCGCGTTGCCGATGTAGGTGTTGGCGCCCATGAAGACCGCGCCGGCCGAGATCGCGGCCAGCGTCGGCGCCAGCGTCGTCATCAGCACTTGGGCATCGCCGCCGGCAAGGTTGAAGAACACCAGGTAGGTCGGCGCGTTGTCGAGGAAGGAGCTGAGCGCGCCGGTGAACCAGAAGTAGGCCCAGGGCAGCGGCTGGCCGTCGGCACCGGTGACGGCGCGCGTCACCGCGGCGAAGGCGCCGGCCTCGCCGGCCTTCAGCATCGCCAGCACCGGCACCATCGTGACGAAGATGCCGACGAACAGCTTGGCCACCTCGGCCATCGGCGCCCACGAGAACTGGTTGGCTTCGTGCACGCGCCGCGGCGTCAGCGCCAGCGCCAGGCCGATCACCCCCAGCAGCGCGCCGTCGCGCACCAGCTGCGGCAGGCCGACCTCGGTGCCGGCGATGTCGAAGGCGATGCCGGGCTTCCAGGTGCCGCTGATCAGCACCAGCGCGACCACCGCGCCCAGCAGCAGGAAGTTGACGCCGCCTTCG
Source organism: uncultured Rubrivivax sp. (assembly GCA_964446545.1). Lineage (GTDB taxonomy): Bacteria > Pseudomonadota > Gammaproteobacteria > Burkholderiales > Burkholderiaceae_C > Rubrivivax. The sequence goes on along the minus strand of CAYUPF010000207.1, from coordinate 4,740 downwards.
ATGCCGAAGCTGTCGTCGTCGGGCGTGGGGTCGGCGCGGGTGACGCCTTCCTTGCGGTACAGGTAGCTGTCGAGCGCATAGAAGATCGCCAGCAGCGCGACCACCATGAACAGCGCCTGGGCCCACAGATGCTGCAAGGTCCAGAAGAAGTCCACGCCCTTCAGGAAGCCGAGGAACAGCGGCGGGTCGCCCAGCGGCGTCAGCGAGCCGCCGATGTTGCTGACGATGAAGATGAAGAACACGACGACGTGGACCGCGTGCTTGCGGTTGTCGTTGGCGCGGATCAGCGGACGGATCAGCAGCATCGACGCGCCGGTCGTGCCCATGATGCTGGCCAGCACCGCGCCGATGGCCATCAGGCCGGTGTTCAGCGCCGGGCTGCCGTGCAGGTTGCCGCGCACGTAGATGCCGCCGGCCACGGTGAACAGCGCGGCGAGCAGGATGATGAAGGGGATGTACTCGGCCAGCATCACGTGCACCAGCATGGCCCCGGTGATGCCGGCGCCCTGGGTGAGCACGAAGGGCAGCAGCAGCAGCGTCATCCAGCCGGCCGTGATCTTGCCGAAGTGGTGGTGCCAGATCTTCGGCATCAGCAGCGGCAGCAGCGCGATCGACAGCAGCATGCCGGCGAAGGGCAGGCCCCACAGCATCGACAGCGAGGCGCCGTCGAGATCGGCGGCACGGGCCGCAGGGCCGGCGCCGAGCAGCAGGAGGGCGAGGCCGCCGCGCAGCAAGCGCGCGGGGGCAGGCGGTCGCGTCGGGCTGGTCATCGGCCGCGCTAGTGCTCGCCGCGCCGCGCGTGCGGCATCAGCCGGTCGGTGGCGGCGATGGCCAGCGCCGACAGCAGGAAGGTGACGTGGATCAGTGTTTGCCACAGCAGCACCTTCTCTGTGTAGTTCTCGGCGTTGATGAAGGTCTTCAGCAGGTGGATCGAGCTGATGCCGATGATGGCGGTGGCCAGCTTGACCTTCAGCACCGAGGCGTTGACATGGCTCAGCCATTCAGGCTGGTCGGGGTGGCTTTCCAGGTTCATGCGTGAGACGAAGGTCTCGTAGCCGCCGACGATGACCATGATCAGCAGGTTGCTGATCATCACCACGTCGATCAGCGCCAGCACCACCAGCATGATGATGGTCTCGTTCAGGCTGGTGACGGCGGCGCTGCTCTTGTAGCCGATGCTGGTGACCAGTTTGTCCAGCGCGCTGGTGCTGCCGAACGCGGCTTCGATCAGGTGCGCCAGCTCGATCCAGAAGTGGAAGACGTAGACCGCCTGCGCGAGGATCAGCCCCAGGTACAGCGGCAGCTGCAGCCAGCGGCTGGCGAAGATCAGGTTGGGCAGAGCATTGAGTCTGGGGTTCGGAGCGTGCTGCTGCGGGTTGGCCATGGTTGCCTGAAGGGTGAATTCTTCGGGATAGCCCGATTGCCGCAAATTGTAGTTGGGCGACCATCTGCGCTGCTTTGCACGGCCAGTAAGGCATCAGTCAGAGCGACGCCTTAACTTTGCACCTGTCGTTGCCAGAACACATCCTTAGGAGACCTGCATGTCCGAACCACAGACCCCCACCGCCTTGAAGGTGTATGCGCCCAGCGAGGCATCGATGAAGGGCGCGCACGTGTCCGGCATGGCTGCCTACCGTGCGCTGTGCGACAAGGCCGAGGCCGACTACGAAGGCTACTGGGCCGGCTTGGCGCGCGAGTTGCTGAGTTGGAAGACGCCGTTCACCCAGGTGCTCGATTCGAGCAGCGCGCCCTTCTTCAAGTGGTTCGAGGACGGTACGCTGAACGTGTCCTACAACTGCCTGGACCGCAACGTCGAGGCCGGCAAGGGCGACAAGACCGCCATCATCTTCGAGGCCGACGACGGCAAGGCCACCAAGGTCACCTACGCCGAGCTGCTGGAGCGCACCTGCCGCCTGGCCAACGCGCTGAAGGCGCGCGGCGTCAAGAAGGGCGATCGCGTCGTCATCTACATGCCGATGAGTGTCGAGGGCGTGGTCGCGATGCAGGCCTGCGCGCGCATCGGCGTGATCCACTCGGTGGTGTTCGGCGGCTTCTCGGCGCAGTCGGTGCGCGACCGCGTGCAGGACGCCGGCGCGGTGATGATCATCACCGCCGACGAGCAGCTGCGCGGCGGCAAGGCGCTGCCGCTGAAGGCCATCGTCGACGAGGCCATCGGCCTGGGCGGCTGCGAGACCATCAAGGACGTGGTCGTCTACAAGCGCACTGGCGGCAACGTGGCCTGGGATGCGTCGCGCGACCGCTGGCTGCACGAGCTCACCGCCGGCGCCGCCACCACCTGCGAGCCCGAATGGGTGGGCGCCGAGCATCCGCTGTTCCTGCTGTACACCAGCGGCTCCACCGGCAAGCCCAAGGGCGTGCAGCACAGCACTGGTGGCTATCTGCTGCAGGCGGCGCTGACCTCGAAGTGGACCTTCGACCTGAAGGACGACGATGTCTTCTGGTGCACCGCCGACATCGGCTGGGTCACCGGCCACACCTACATCACCTATGGCCCGCTGGCGCTGGGCGCCACCGAGGTGGTGTTCGAGGGCGTGCCCACCTACCCGGACGGCGGGCGTTTCTGGAAGACCATTCAGAAACACAAGGTCAGCGTGTTCTACACCGCCCCAACGGCGATCCGCTCGCTGATCAAGATCGCCGAAGGCAACGAGGCGGTGCACCCGAAGCAGTACGACCTGTCCAGCCTGCGCATCCTGGGCACCGTGGGCGAGCCCATCAACCCGGCGGCGTGGGAGTGGTATTACGCCAATGTGGGCGCCAGCCGCTGCCCGGTGGTCGACACCTGGTGGCAGACCGAGACCGGCGGCCACATGATCACGCCGCTGCCGGGCGCGACGCCGCTGGTGCCGGGTTCGTGCACGCTGCCCTTTCCGGGCATCGCAGCCGCGGTCGTCGACGAGACGGGCAAGGACGTGCCGTGGGGGCAGGGTGGCATTCTGGTCGTGAAGAAGCCGTGGCCGGGCATGATCCGCACCATCTACGGCGACCCCGAGCGCTACAAGAAGAGCTACTACCCCGAGGACTTCCAGGGCCGCTACTACCTGGCCGGCGACGGCGCCAGCCGCGACGCGAAGACCGGCTACTTCACCATCACCGGCCGCATCGACGATGTGCTCAACGTCAGCGGCCACCGCATGGGCACGATGGAGATCGAGTCGGCGTTGGTGTCGTGCACCGAACTGGTGGCCGAGGCCGCGGTGGTCGGCCGCCCCGACGAGACCACCGGCGAGGCGATCTGCGCCTTCGTCGTGCTGAAGCGTTCGCGCCCCACCGGCGAAGAGGCGAAGAAGATCGCCAACGAGTTGCGCAACTGGGTGGCCAAGGAGATCGGCCCGATCGCCAAACCCAAGGACATCCGCTTCGGCGACAACCTGCCGAAGACCCGCTCGGGCAAGATCATGCGACGGCTGCTGCGTTCACTGGCCAAGGGCGAGTCCATCACCCAGGACACGAGTACCTTGGAGAACCCCGCGATCCTCGATCAGTTGGCGCAGACCAACTGATCGAGCCTGCACCGCCAGACGCAGCGCTGCGTCTGCCGCGACGTGGGGTTCGGGGTCCGCTCATCTCGCGCCAGCGATGTGAGCGGAGACCCTAAGCCTGCCCAATCACTTCATCGACAAGATCCACACCGCGAGTTGCCGGGCCTCGGCCGGGCTGACTCGCGGGTTGGCCGGCATCGGCACGGCGCCCCAGACGCCGGCACCGCCCTTGATGATCTTCTCGGCCAGCTTGTCCGCGGCATCCTTCTGGCCGGCGTACTTGGCGGCCACGTCCTTGTAGGACGGCCCGACGATCTTGCGGTCCATCGCATGACAGGCCATGCAGGTCTTCTGTTGGGCCAGTTGCGGGTTCGCCCAGGCGGCTGGCGCCGCGAGCAGCGCGGCCAGCAAGGGCAGCGCATGCAGTGCTTTCATGATTTCCTTTGCGTTTGCGACGAGTGCGTTCCGCTACGGTGCAGCGCCGCATTGTAAAAGCGCGTCTTGTGCGGCTGTCCGAGGGGCGGCGCGCGGTGCAACGGAGATGCAATGGCCTTCATGTTCCTGGGCATTCTGCTGCTGGTGCTGAAGCTGGCCGAGATCGGTCCGGTCGCGGCCTGGGCGTGGTGGATGGTGCTGGCCCCATTCGGGCTGGCCGCGGCTTGGTGGGCCTTTGCCGATTCCATCGGCCTGACGCAGCGCCGCGCCATGGACAAGATGGAACAGACCAAGGCCGAGCGGCGCAGCCGCAACCTCGAAGCACTGGGCATGGGCCCGCGCCGCGACCGCAAGGCTCGGCGCGCCAGCGGCTTCCCGGCCGATGCGGTCGGCAAGCGCTCGGCCAAGGACCCGAGCTGAATCTGCTCGATGTCGTGCCCAAAGGCGCCTGCGGCGCCAGCCCCCAAGGGCGCGCGAGCCGGCTTGGGGCGGACCCGGTGCCGGTTCAGTCGAATTTGTCGAGCACTGCGCCGCTGCTGGCGCTGCTGGCGTTCTTTGCGAACTTGGCCAGCACGCCCCGGGTGTAGCGCGGCGCCGGCTTCTTCCACGCGGCGCGGCGGCGCGCCAGTTCGGCATCGTCGATGTTCAGCTGCAGCAGCAGCTGGTGCGCGTCGATGGTGATGGCGTCGCCTTCCTGGATCAGCGCGATGTTGCCGCCCTCGTAGGCCTCGGGCGCGACATGGCCGACCACCATGCCCCAGGTGCCGCCGGAGAAGCGCCCGTCGGTGATCAGGCCCACGCT
>CAYUPF010000206.1:0-6978 GCA_964446545.1 uncultured Rubrivivax sp. | reverse complement strand
ACCGATTCGCGCTCAGGCGCAAAGGAGTTCCGATGGACCGCATGATCTACCTGTCGATGTCGGGCGCGAAGGCCACGCTGCAGCGCCAGGACGTGCTGGCGCACAACCTGGCCAACGTCTCGACGACGGGCTTCCGCGCCGAGATCGCCGCCTTCCGCGCGGTGCCGGTGCGCGGCGACGGCGCGAGCACGCGCGTCTATGCGCTCGAATCCACACCCGGCCACAGCGACGCGCCGGGCGTGGTGCAGAGCACCGGCCGCGCGCTCGACGTGGCGGTGTCCGGCAAGTCCTGGCTGGCGGTGCAGGGCCTGGACGGCACCGAGGCCTACACGCGCAGCGGCGCGCTGGACATCGACGCCGACGGCCAGCTGGTCACGCGCAGCGGGCTGCCGGTGCTGGGCGACGGCGGGCCGATCACGGTGCCGGCGAATGCGCAGCTCGACATCGGCGCCGACGGCACGATCACCGGCAAGGTCGGCAACGACAAGGCGCAGGTGCTGGGCCGACTCAAGCTGGTCACGCCCGAGGGCGCACTCGCGCGCGGCGACGACGGGCTGTTCCGCTCGCCCGGCGGCGACCTGGAAACCGACCCGGCAGCGCGTGTGCAGCAAGGTGCGCTCGAAGGCAGCAACGTCAGCCCGGTGGAGACGATGGTGGCGATGATCACCGCGGCGCGCCAGTTCGAGCAGCAGATGAAGATGCTGCAGACCGCCGAGCAGAAGGAGCAGGCGGCGACCAAGCTGCTGTCGAACAGCCCGATGTAGCGGGCCGCGGCGCGGCTTGTGCCAACATGCTGCCTGCATGCCGCGCCCGAACGACGCCTTTTGCCACCTGCCGCAGCTGCGCGACCGCATCGCGCCGGCCGAGGCCTCGTCGCTGCGCGTCACGCCGCAGACGCTGGCGCTGTGGGACGAACGAGCGCGCCAGGAAGGACGCGGCGCCGACTGGCGGCTCAGCGACGCGCAGCTCGAGGCCACGCGTGTCGAACTGCTCGGCGACGGCAGCGACGGCCGCGACCTGTGGATCTTCGGCTACGGCTCGCTCACCTGGGACCCGGGCTTCCACTTCAGCGAGGTGCGGCTGGCCGTGCTGCCGGCGCACCGGCGCCGCTTCAGCTGCCGCACGGTGCTCGGCCGCGGTTCGCCCGAATGCCCGGGGCTGATGCTGACGCTGGAGCCCGGCGAGGGTGATTGCGCCGGGCTGGCCTTCCGCATCGGCGCCGCGCACGCCGCGCACGAGTCGGGCATGGTCTGGCGGCGCGAGATGATCCGCGCCATCTACCGCCCCTGCCTGTTGCCGCTGCACACGCCGCAGGGCGAGGTCAGCGCGCTGGTCTTCGCCGCCAACACCGCGCATGCCGACCACGTGGGCGAACTGTCGCTGGACGACACCGCCGACGTGATCGCGCGCGCGGGGGGCGTGCTCGGCAGCAACCGCCAGTATCTGGAGCAGCTGGTGTGGCAGCTCGAGCATCTGGGCATCCGTGACGACTATCTGCTGCAGCTGCTCGAACGCGTGCAGCGGCGCGGCGCATGACACCGGAACTGTGGCTGCTCGCCGGCGGCGCGGCGCTGGCCGGGCTGGTGCAGGGCATCTCGGGCTTTGCCTTCGCGATGGTGGCGATGTCGGTGTGGGTGTGGGGCATCGAGCCGCGGCTGGCGGCGGCGATGGCGGTGTGTGGCGGGCTGCTCGGGCAATGCATCGCGGTCTTCACCGTCAGGCGCGGCTTGAAGCCGGCGGCGCTGATGCCCTTCGTCGTCGGCGGGCTGCTGGGCGTGCCGATCGGGGTGTGGGCGTTGCCGCGGCTGGACCCGGCGCTGTTCAAGCTGATGCTGGGGCTGTTCCTGGTGCTGTGCTGCCCGCCGATGCTGCTCGCCGACCGGCTGCCGCGCGTCCGCTTCGGCGGCCGCTGGGCCGATGGCGTGGTCGGCCTGCTCGGCGGTGTGATGGGCGGCATCGCTGGCTTCAGCGGCGTGCTGCCTTCGCTGTGGGTGACGCTGCGCGGATGGGACAAGGACCTGCAGCGCGGCGTGATCCAGAACTTCAGCCTGGCCGCGCTCGCCGTCACGCTCGCGGCCTACATCGCCTCGGGCGCGATCACGCCCGACATGTGGCCCAAGTTCGCGATCGTCGCGCCGGCCATGATGCTGCCGGCGCTGCTGGGCGCGCGCCTGTACCACGGCATGAGCCCGGCGGCCTTTCGCCGCGTGGTGCTGCTGCTGCTCACGGCCGCCGGGCTGGCGATGGTCGCCGCCGCCTTTCCCAGGGTGTAAGAAGGGCCGCGAAGGCGGCCCTTTTGGAGAAAGCCCGCCTTCGCGGCCCTTTTCTTCCGGCCGGCGCGCGCAAGTTCGCCCGACACTGCCCGTCAATCGTCGGGAGCCGGGGCATGAACCGTTCACTGTGGATCGCCAAGACAGGCATGGAGGGCCAGCAGTTCAAGCTGGACACCATCTCCAACAACCTGGCCAACGTCGCCACCAACGGCTACAAGCGCGCCGGCGTGGTCTTCGAGGACCTGATGTACGACAACCTGCGCCAGGTGGGCGCGGCCAGCAGCGAGCAGACGCAGCTGCCCACTGGCCTGCAGGTGGGGCTGGGCGCACGCGTGTCGGCGTCGACGCGCAACTTCAGCCAGGGCAACCTGCAGCAAAGCGGCAACAACCTGGACATCGCCATCAAGGGCCAGGGCTTCTTCCAGATCCAGCTGCCCGACGGCAGCACCGCCTACACCCGCGACGGCTCCTTCCAGCTCGACCCCAACGGCCAGCTCGTCACCGCCAACGGCCACCTGCTGGAGCCCGGCATCACTATCCCGCCGAACGCGCAGAGCGTGACGCTGGCCGCCGACGGCACCGTCAATGTGACCGTGCCCGGGCAGGCAGCGGCGCAGTCGGTCGGGCAGCTGCAGCTGGCCACCTTCATCAACCCGGGCGGCCTGGAGCCGCGCGGCCAGAACCTGTATGCCGAGACCGCCGCCTCGGGCACGCCCACGGCCGGCGCGCCCGGCACCGACGGCCGCGGCGGCCTGATGCAGGGGTATGTCGAGGGCAGCAACGTCAACGTGGTCGAGGAGCTGGTGGCGATGATCGCCACGCAGCGCGCCTACGAGCTCAATTCCAAGGCGATCCAGACCACCGACCAGATGCTGGCGCGGCTGGGGCAGCTGTGATGCGGTGGCTGCTGACGGCCTTGTCGTGCGCGGCGCTGTCGGGCTGCGTGACGATGAACCCGCGCGTCGAGGTGGCCGAGCCCACCTACGTGATCCCGCAGACGCCGCCGCCGCCGCCGGTGGCGGCCAACGGCGCCATCTTCCAGCCGGCGCAGTACCGCCCGCTGTTCGAGGACTACCGCGCGCGCCACCGCGGCGACACGCTCAACGTGCAGATCGTCGAGAAGATCGTCGCCAGCCAGAAATCCACCAGTTCGGTCGACAAGAGCGGCAAGGTTGACGCGTCGGTGGTGGCGCTGCCGGGCATCAACCCGACGCGGCTGACGCGCGCCAACGCCGAAGGCACCAGCAACAACAGCTTCGCCGGCAAGGGCGCCACCGAGAACAGCAACGACTTCTTCGGCAGCATCAGCGTGGTCGTCACCGACGTGCTGCCCAACGGCCACCTGCTGATCGCCGGCGAGAAGCAGATCGGCGTCAACAGCAACGTCGACGTGCTGCGCTTCTCGGGCCAGGTCGACCCGCTGCTGATCCAGGCCGGCAACACCATTGCCAGCGCGCAGATCGCCAACGTGCGCGTCGAACACCGCGGCCGCGGCCAGCAGGCCGACGCGCAGACGATCGGCTGGCTGAGCCGCTTCTTCCTCAACATCCTGCCGATATGACGACCCCCCCTACGCGCTTCGCGCGCCCCCCGAGGGGGCACCGCTGGCGGCCCGGCGGAGCCGGTTCCGCGGCGGTTGCTGGATGGGACTGCTCCGATCGCTTCGAGGCCATCGCGGAGCGCGCGCTGCGCTGGCTGATGCTGCTGACCTTCATCCTCGCTACCGCCGCCCTGTGGTGGCCGGTGGATGCCTCGGCCACGCGCGTGCGCGAGGTCTCGTCGGTGGCCGGCGTGCGCAGCAACCAGCTCAGCGGCTACGGCCTGGTGGTCGGGCTGGACGGTACGGGCGACCAGACGACACAGGCGCCGTTCACCACGCAGAGCATGATCTCGATGCTGCAGCAGCTGGGCGTGACCATTCCGCCAGGCACCAACATGCAGTTGCGCAACGTCGCCGCGGTGATGGTCACGGCCGTGCTGCCGCCCTATGCCATGCCGGGGCAGGTGGTGGATGTCAACGTGTCCTCGATCGGCAACGCCAAGAGCCTGCGCGGCGGCACGCTGGTGTCGATGCCGCTGAAGGGCGTGGACGGGCAGATCTATGCGCTGGCGCAGGGCAACGTGGTCATCGGCGGCGCCGGCGCCGCGGCCAACGGCTCCAGGGTGGTGATCAACCAGCTGTCCAGCGGCCGCGTGCCGGCCGGCGCGACCGTCGAACGCGCCGTGCCCAACACCGCGCTGCAGGGCGACTCGCTGCAGCTGGCCATGCATGCCAGCGACTACCAGACCGCCAGCGCGGTGGCCCAGGCCATCAACCAGGCCAAGGGGCCGGGCACGGCCATTGCCGTCGACGGCCGCATGGTGCGCGTGGCCATGCCGCCCGAGACGGAGCGCCGCGTCGCCTTCATGGCCGACATCGAGAACCTTTCGGTGCAGTTGGCCAAGCCCGCGGCCAAGGTGATCCTGAACGCGCGCACCGGCTCGGTGGTGCTCAACGAATCGGTGACGCTGGGCGCCTGCGCGGTGGCGCACGGCAACCTGTCGGTGACGATCTCGACCAGCCCCACTGTCAGCCAGCCGGGGCCCTTCGCCAACGGCCGCACCGTCGTCACCGAGCAGTCGGACATCTCCATCACCACAGGCAACAAGGCCATGATCGAGATGCCGGCCGGCGTGCGCCTGAGCGACGTGGTCAAGGCGCTGAACGCGATGGGCGCGACGCCGCAGGACCTGCTGGTGATCCTGCAGGCAATGAAGAGCGCCGGTGCGCTGCACGCCGAGATCGAGGTGATATGACTCCCCCCGAAGCGCCTTCGGCGCTCCCCCCCAGGGGGGGCGAGCCGGACGGGAGACAGTCCCTGCGGACTGTCTCTCGCCTGCGAGCGCCAACGGTGTCCTTGCCGTTGGCGCCACGAGCGGCTTGGCAGAGCCAGTTCCGCCGTGGCCGCTTGACACGGTGTTGCGTTGCGCAGCCATCGTTCGGCTGCTCGAACACATGAACGCACCGACTTCCATGGCCGGGCTGGCCGGCGACGCGCAGTCGCTGGCCATGCTGCGCACGCGCGCCAATGCCGACCCGAAATCGGCGGTGCGCGAGGTCGCCAAGCAGTTCGAGGCGCTGTTCATGCAGGAGCTGATGAAGAGCATGCGCGCGGCCACGCTGTCCTCGGGCATGCTCGACAACGAAGGCAGCAAGCTCGGCACCGACCTGCTCGACAAGCAGTTCGCCACGCAGATGACCGGCCTGCCCGGCGGGCTGTCCGAAGCCATCACGCGCCAGCTGGAGCGGCAGATGGGCCTGGCACCGGGGCCGGTCGCCGCGCCGCTGCTTCCCGAACGCGCAGTGCGCATTCCCGACCAGAGCGCCGCCGGCTTCGTGCAGCAGCACGCGCAGGCCGCGCAGGCCGCCGAAAGCGCCACCGGCATCCCGGCGGCCTTCATGATCGGCCAGGCCGCGCACGAAAGCGGCTGGGGCCGGCGCGAGATCCGCCATGCCGACGGCACGCCTTCGCACAACCTGTTCGGCATCAAGGCCGGCGCCGACTGGAAGGGGCCGGTGACCGAGACCCTGACCACCGAGTTCGTAGCCGGCCGCGCCGTCAAGACGGTGGCCCGGTTCCGCGCCTATGCCAGCCATGCCGAGTCCTTTGCCGACTATGCGCGGCTGATGAAGAACAGCCCGCGCTACCAGCAGGTGCTGGCGCAGGCCCAGGACGCCGGTAGCTTCGCCAGCGGGCTGCAGCGCGCCGGTTATGCCACCGACCCGGACTACGCCGACAAGCTGACGCGGGTCATCAACACCACGCTGCGCTTGCAACGGGCGGCGGTTTGAGATGAGCGCCTCCTCGCTGTTCGCGATCGGCACCAAGGCGATGACGGCCAGCTATGCCGCGCTGGCCACCACCGGCCACAACATCTCCAACGCCAACGTCAAGGGCTACTCGCGCCAGCAGGTCGAGCTGGCCACCGCGATCGGCCAGTACAGCGGTGCCGGCTACTTCGGCAAGGGCGTGGACGTGACGACGGTGACACGTGCGCACGATGCCTTCCTGACGCGCGAGGCCGCCACCTCGCGCTCGCTGGCGGCGATGGACGCGACCCGGCTGCAGATGCTGCGCCAGCTGGAGACGGTGTTTCCCACCGGCGAGCAGGGCGTGGGCTATGCGGCGGGCGAATTCCTCAACGCCATGGTCGACCTGTCGGCGCGGCCCGGCGACGCGGCTGCGCGCCAGGTGGTGCTGGCCCGTGCCGGCGAGGTGGCGACGCGCTTTGCCGCGGCGGGCGCGCAGCTCGATGTGCTGCAGCAGCAGGTGGGCGAGGACCTGCGCGCCAGCGTCGCGCAGATCAACCAGCTGGCGGGCAGCATCGCCGAGCTGAACCAGCGCATCGCCCAGCTGGCGGGCCAGGGCCATGCGCCCAACGACCTGCTCGACCAGCGCGACCAGGCGCTGTCCGACCTGAGCCAGCACCTGCAGCTGAGCACGGTGCAGGCCGACGACGGCTCGGTGACGGTGTTCGTCGCCGGCGGCCAGCGGCTGGTGATGGGGGCGCAGGCGCAGTCGCTGACGGTGCAGACGGACCCGGCCGATCCCGCGCGCGTCACGCTCGGCCTGTCCGACAGCGGCATCGTGCGCACGCTGCAGGCGCAGGAACTGGGCGGCGGCGCGGTCGCCGGGCTGCTGCGCTTCCAGAACGAGGACCTGGT
>CAYUPF010000205.1:0-7067 GCA_964446545.1 uncultured Rubrivivax sp. | reverse complement strand
GCACCCTGCCCACCGCGCACAAGCTCGAATGGCTGCGCGCCGCCCATGCCGCCGGCCAACGCGAGATCGAGGTCGGCTCCTTCGTGCCGGCGCGGCTGCTGCCGCAGCTGGCCGACACCGCCGAAGTGGTGGCGGTGGCGAAGACCTTGCCCGGCCTGGTGACCTCGCTGCTGGTGCCCAACCTGAAGGGCGCAATGGCGGCGCTGGACAGCGGCGCCGACGCGATGCTGCTGCCGCTGTCGGCCAGCCATGCGCACAGCCTGGCCAACCTGCGCAAGACGCCCGACGAGGTCATCGCCGAGATCGGCCGCATCCGTGCCGAGCGCGATGCCAGCGGCTCGCGCTGCGAAATCGAGGTCGGCATGAGCACCGCCTTCGGCTGCACCATCCAGGGCCGTGTCGAGGCGTCCGAAGTGCTGCGCCTGCTGCAGGCCGCGCTGGACGCCGGCGCCGAGCGCGTCGGCCTGGCCGACACCGTCGGTTATGCCGACCCGCTGCAGGTGGCGCGGCTGTTCGAGAAAGGCTTCGCGCTCGTCGGCGAGCGTCTCGCCTGCGGCCACTTCCACGACACGCGCGGCCTGGGCCTGGCCAACGTCTACGCCGCCTGGCAGACGGGGGTGCGCCGTTTCGACGCCTGCCTGGGCGGCATCGGCGGCTGCCCGCACGCGCCCGGCGCCAGCGGCAACGTCGCCACCGAGGACGTGGCCTACCTGTTCGCCAGCATGGGCGTGCCCACCGGGCTGGACTTAGTCGCGCTGATCGCGCTGCGCGCGCGCGTCGCGACGTGGCTGGACGGCGAGCCGCTGCACGGCAGCATCGCGCGCGCCGGGCTGCCGAAGACGATGAAGGAAGCTGCATGACCGCGCCGCAGCCGTTGAAGGGCCTTCGCGTGGTCGAGTTCACCCACATGGTGATGGGCCCGACCTGCGGCATGGTGCTGGCCGACATGGGCGCCGAGGTCATCAAGGTCGAGCCCATCGACGGCGAAGGCACGCGCCGGCTGCTCGGTGCCGGCGCGGGTTTCTTCCCGATGTTCAACCGCAACAAGAAGAGCATCGGCATCGACCTGAAGCAGCCCGCCGGCGCCGAGGTGGCGCGCAAGCTGGCGGCCAGCGCCGACGTGGTGGTGGAGAACTTCAAGCCCGGCGCGATGGCCAAGTACGGTCTCGACTACGCCAGCCTGTCGGCGCTGAACGAGCGGCTGATCTACGTCAGCCACAAGGGCTTCCTGCCCGGCCCCTACGAACACCGCACCGCGCTCGACGAGGTGGTGCAGATGATGGGCGGGCTGGCCTACATGACCGGCCGCCCCGGCGACCCGCTGCGCGCCGGCAGCAGCGTCAACGACATCATGGGCGGGCTGTTCGGCGCCATCGGCACGCTGGGCGCGCTGATCCAGCGCGGCATCAGCGGCAAGGGCATGGAGGTGCAGAGCGCGCTGTTCGAGAACAACGTCTTCCTCGTCGGCCAGCACATGCTGCAGTACGCGGTGACCGGCCGGCCGGCGGCGCCGATGCCGGCGCGCATGAGCCCGTGGGCGATCTACGACGTGTTCGAAGTCAAGGACGGCGAGCAGATCTTCCTGGCTGCGGTCAGCGACACGCAATGGCAGACGCTGTGCACGGCGCTGGACTGGCCGGACCTGCGCTGCGACCCTGCGCTGGCCACCAACAACCAGCGCGTGCTGGCCCGGCCCACGCTGCTGCCGGCGCTGCGCGAGCGGCTGGCCTCGCGCAGCGCGGCCGAGCTGTCGCAGATCATGGAGCGCGCCGGCCTGCCCTTCGCGCCGATCCGCAAGCCCGAAGACCTGTACGAGGACCCGCACCTGCAGGCGACCGGCGGCCTGGCCGACGTGGTGCTGCCCGACGGCGACAAGGCCGGGCAGACGGTGAAGACCACGCTGTTCCCGATCACGCTGGCCGGCGAGCGCCTGCCGGTGCGGCTGCAGCCGCCTCGCTTCGCGGCACACACCGAGGAACTGCTGCTCGGCCTGGGTTATGCCCGTACCGACATCGACGATTTCAGAAACCGGGCCGTGGTGGCCTGACAACCGGAGACAAGACGATGAACCCTGCCCTCACCCGCCGCCACCTGCTGGCCGGCCTGGCCGCCGCTGCGGCGCTGCCCGCCTTCGCTCAATCGGACAAGAGCATCCGCTTCATCCTGCCCAATGCCACCGGCTCGGGCGTGGACGCGATCACGCGCACCGCGCAGCCGGCGCTGGCCAAGGCGCTGGGGCACCCGATCATCGTCGACAACCAGCCGGGCGCCGGCGGCATCGTCGGCCTGCAGGCGCTGGCGCGTTCGCCGGCGGACGGCTTCTCGCTCGGCGTGGTATCGAACAACGTGGTCATCTTCCCCAGCGTCTACAAGTCGCTGCCCTTCGACATGCCGGGCGACTTCACGCCCATCGCCGTGGTTGGCTACACGCCGGTGGTGCTGGTGGTCAATGCCAAGGTGCCGGCCAGCAACGCGAAGGAGTTCATCGCGCTGCTCAAGAGCCGCAACGGCGACATGACCTATGCCTCCGGCGGCAACGGCACCATCCTGCATCTGGCCTCGGCGATGTTCCTCGACGAGGCCGGCGTGCAGGCGCGGCACATCCCCTACAAGGGCGTGGGCCCGATGCTCACCGATCTGATCGGCGGCCAGGTCGACTTCGCCACCGCCGCGCTGCCCAGCGTGCAGGCGCACCTGAAGAGCGGCGCGCTCAAGGCCATCGGCGTGGCCACCGCGCAGCGCGTGCCGGCGGCGCCGGAGATCCCCACCTTCGTCGAGCAGGGCCTGCCGAACTACGTGGTCGAGGCCTGGTTCGCCGTCATCGGGCCGAAGGGCCTGTCCGCGGCCGAGGTGCAGCGCGTGCACGCGGCGGTGGTCAGCGCCTTCGGCGACACGGCGGTGAAGGAGGCGATGGCCAAGCAGGGCAACGTCATCAACGTCGGCCCGGCCGACAAGGCGATGCCCTTCTTCCGCAGCGAGATGGCGCGCTACGCGCAGCTGGTGAAGAAGGCCGGCGTCGAGCTGCAGTGAAGCGCTTCGGCCGGATCCTGTTCCTCAGCCGCGATCCGGCGCGGGTGAGGCAACAGCTCGCCGGCCGCGACCTGACGCGCGAACAGGCCGGCGCGCTGCGCGACGAGATCTCCACCGACGAGATCACGCCGCTGCCGGCGCTGGTGCACTTCGACGCCACGCTGGGGCGCCACGCCCACACCGGCTTCGCGGCCGGCGGCGAATGGCCGATCGCGCGCGATACGCTGCAACAAGCAGGCATCGAGGTGCTGGTGGCCGGCCGCCGCTACGGCAAGGGCAGTTCGCGTGAGCACAGCCCGCTGGCCGAGTTGTCGGCGGGCGTGCGGCTGGTGGTGGCCGAAAGCTTCGAGCGCATCTACCGTCAGAACGCCGACAACCTGGGGCTGTTGACCAGCACCGACTTCGGGCTGGTCGAGCGGCTGCAGCGCGGCTTGGACGTCACGCTCGACGAACTGCTGGCCGGGCGCGAGCCGCAGGCCGCGGCCATCCTGCGTGCCGGCGGGCTGCTGGCGTACGGGCTGGGGCCTGCGGCCGAGGCGCCTGCGCCGCCGCCGGGGCCGAAGACACTCTTCGAGAAGATCGTCGAGCGTCATGCGCTGAAGCCCGGCTTCGTGCGCGCCGATCGGCGCTTCATCCACGAGATCTACACCGGCATGTGCGCGCAGCTGTTGCAGCAGCGCTTCGGGCCGGACTACCGGCTGCATGCGCCGCAGACGATCGTCTGCTTCGAGGACCACCATGCCTATGTCGAGCGCAGCCCCGTGCACGTCGCGCGCGGCCTGGTGAGCAGCGTGCGCCGGCTGGCCGAGGCGCACCGCGGGTTCGTCGCGGCGCACGGCCTGGTCGACCACGGCCTGCAGCCCGATGGCGAAGGTTCGCAGGGCATCTCGCACGCGCTGATGGCCGAGCGCTACGCGCTGCCGGGCGAGCTGATCGTCGGCACCGACTCGCACACACCACACAGCGGCGCGCTGGGCTGCGTCGCCTTCGGCGTCGGCACGACGGAGATGGCGAATGCCTTCATCACCGGTGCGGTGCGCTTTGCCATGCCCGAGGTGTTGCGCATCGAGGTCGAAGGCCGGCTGCCGCCCGGCGTGGCCGCCAAGGATCTGGTACTGCACCTGCTGGCACTGCCGGCCATTCGCGATGGTGCCGGCGTCGGCCGGGTGTTCGAGTTCGGCGGTGCGGCGGTACGCGCGCTGGACATCGACGAGCGTGCGACGCTGACCAACATGACGGCCGAACTGGGTGGCTTCACCGGCATCGTCGAGCCCGATGAGCTGACGCTGCGCTTCTTGCGCGAGCGGCGCGGCAGGGAATTCCGCATCGAGCCATGGATGCGCAGCGATGCCGGCGCGCGCTATGCCGACCTGATCCGCATCGACGCGAGCACGCTATCGCCGATGGTCGCGCGCCCCGGCGATCCGGGTCTGGGCCTGCCGCTGGCGGCACTGGACCAGCGGCCGCCCATCGACATCGCCTATGGCGGCTCGTGCACGGCCGGCAAACGCGAGGACTTCGAGCAATACCACGCGGTGCTGGTCTGGGCCGCACGGCGCGGCCTGCGCGTCGCGCCATCGGTGACGCTGTACCTGCAGTTCGGCACCCAGGACGTGCGCGACTTCTGCGCGAGCCAGGGCTGGATCGGCACTTTCGAGGCCGTGGGCGCGCAACTGCTGCAGCCGGCCTGCGGGGCCTGCGCCAACTGCGGGCCGGGTGCGTCCACCGCGGCCGATCAGGTGACGGTCAGCGCCGTCAACCGCAACTTTCCCGGCCGCTCCGGCCCCGGCCGGGTGTGGCTGGCCAGCCCGGCCACCGTGGCCGCGAGCGCGATCGCGGGGGAACTGGTGTCGTTCGCGGAACTGGTGGCGCGGCACTGAGGGCCGCACTTCAGTGCGGCGCAGCAGCCGGTGGCACGGCCACGGCGTTGGCAACAGCAGCGCATGGCCGGCATGTCCTGACGGCCGCTGCGCGGCAGCCGATACAGTCGGGCCCATGCCACCTCCACTGCAAGCCCGAGCATGAACGCGCGCGCCGCTCCTGCGGGCGTGTTGCTTGCCGGCGCCAGCGGGCTGATCGGCCACGAGCTGACGCAACTGCTGCTGGCGCAGATCCCGGCGCCGAGACTGCATGCGCTGGTGCGGCGTGTGCCCGATGCGGCCGACGCGCGCGTGCACTGGCTGCCGGTGGACTTTGCGCAGCTGCCGGCGCTGCCCGCCGCCCAGGAAGCCTGGTGCTGCCTGGGCACCACGATCAAGCAGGCCGGCTCGCAGGCGGCCTTTCGTGCGGTGGATTTGAATGCGGTGCTGGCCTTCGCCCAGGCCGCCCAGGCAGCGGGTGCACAGCGCTTCGGCGTCGTCTCGGCGCTGGGCGCAAGTGAGCGCGCGGCGGCCTTCTACAACCGCGTCAAGGGCGAGATGGAAGCGGCCGTCGGCGCGCTGGGCTTTGCCAGCGTGGTCATCGCGCGGCCCTCGCTGCTGGCCGGCGACCGCGCCGCGCTGGGCCAGCCCGCGCGCAGCGGCGAGCGGCTGGCGCTGCTGCTGACCACGCCGCTGGCGGCGCTGATCCCGAAGAGCGTGCGCCCGATTGCGGCGCGCACCGTGGCCCGCGGCATGCTGGCGGCGCTGCGCCAGCAACGGCCGGGCGTGCGCATCGTCGAGTCCGGCGAACTGCAGCAACTGGGGAGCGACCGGGCATGAAGATCGGCTTTCACGGCGCGGCCGACACCGTCACCGGATCGCGTCACCTGGTGCACATCGGCGGCCAGAGCCTGCTGCTGGACTGCGGCATGTTCCAGGGCTTCAAGGTGCATCGCGAGCGCAACTGGGCGCCGCCGCCGGCCGAGCTGCTGCGCGCCGACGCGGTGGTGCTGAGCCATGCCCACCTGGACCACAGCGGCTGGCTGCCGGCACTGGTGAAGCACGGCTTTCGCGGCCCCGTCTATGCATCGCCGGCCACGCGCGACCTGGCCGAGGTGCTGCTGCTGGACAGCGCGCACCTGCAAGAAGAGGACGCGCGCCGCGCCAACCGCTACGGCTATTCGCGCCATGCCAAGGCGCTGCCGCTGTACACGCGGCGCGACGCGCAGCGCGCCATCGCCCGCATCGTGCCGCTGCCGCCGGGGCGCGACCAGAGGGCGGGCCAGGTACACATCGGCCTGACGCCGGTGGGCCACCTGCTCGGCGCCTGCGCGGTGACGCTGGCGCACCGCGACGAGCGGCTGGTGTTCTCCGGCGACGTGGGGCGCAGCCACGACCTGCTGATGCCGGCGCCGCAGCCGCTGCCCGAGGCCGACGTGCTGCTGGTCGAGTCCACCTACGGCAACCGCGCGCACCCCAAGGACGATGCCGCGGCGCGGCTGGCGCGCATCATCGTCGACACGGTGCAGCGCGGCGGCTCGGTGCTGATGCCGGCCTTCGCGGTGGGTCGGGCGCAGGCATTGATGCTGGTGCTGCAGCGGCTGAAGGCGGCTGGCGCCATCCCCGCCGAGCTGCCGCTGTACCTGGACAGCCCGATGGCGGTGCAGGCCACCGCGCTGTACCACAAGCACCGCCGGCTGCTGCGCGTGGACGCGCGCGAGGCCGACCACCTGGCCGACGGCGTGCACATGGTGGCCGACGTCCGGCAGTCGATGCGGCTGATCCGCTCGCGCTGGCCCAGCGTCATCATCTCCGCCAGCGGCATGGCCACCGGCGGGCGTGTGCTGCATCACCTGAAGGCGATGGCGCCGCTGGCCAAGCACCACATCGTCTTCGCCGGCTTCCAGGTGGGCGGCAGCCGCGGCGCGCGGCTGGTGGCCGGCGCCACCGAGGTGAAGATCCATGGCGAGTACGTGCCGGTGCGCGCGCAGGTGAGCCAGATCGAAGGTTTCTCGGGCCACGCCGATGCGGACGAGCTGGTGGCCTGGATGCGCGCGCTGCGCACGCCGCCGCGCCAGACCTTCGTGGTGCACGGCGAGCCCGATGCCGCCGATGCGCTGCGCATCCGCATCAAGGATCAACTGGGCTGGTCGGTGCGCGTGCCGCAGCACGGCGAGA
>CAYUPF010000204.1:0-7089 GCA_964446545.1 uncultured Rubrivivax sp. | reverse complement strand
AGGACACCACCCTTTCACGGTGATTACAGGGGTTCGAATCCCCTAGGGGACGCCAGATCAACCCCCGTTGCGACTGCAGGGTGCGGTCGCACGGTGTGGTGGTCGCGGGGTCAAGCACTACGCGCTCCAGCACCTCGCCGAGTGCTTGCCGGGCTTCCGCCCGGTGGTCCGGCACTTCGGCCCGCTCAGCTGTTTCCACCATCAGCCCGCGCAGCAGGCTTCGCAGCTGATCGGCCTCGATCCCCGCCGGCGCTGGCCGCCTGCCGCGCAGTTCGCCAAACTGCGCGCCGAACTCGGCGCGCTGGTGCTCGAGGTCGCTCGCGCGCCGCAGGATCGGTGCTGGGTCACCAAGCAAGAACGTGTCTGCGCTGCCAAGCCTGCAACCGTGAAGATCAAGACGCGCGCGCTGACGAAGCCGAAGGCGCAGCGCTCCGAGCTGACCAGACCGACGCTCGACGTCGGGCCGGCGGTGGCATTCAGCTGCTGCCGCCGGTCGTTGTCATTGGCGCCACCCTCGATGTAGCGCCTGCCGTGGGCACAAGGCTCACGGTCGCGCTGCACTGGGTGTTCAGGCGTCGTACTTGAATGACAGCGAAACACGGGCGCGGTACGCCACGACCTTGCCGTCCTCGATCTTCATGTCGAGCTTGCTGACTTCGGCGATGCGCAGGTCGCGCAGGGACTTGGCCGCGGTCTCGACGGCATTTTTCGCCGCCTCTTCCCAGGACACCTGACTCGTGCCGATGATCTCTGTGACCCGGTAAACGCCGGACTCGACTTGCTTCTTGGCCATGTCTCGTGCTCCTGCAGGTCAAGAGGCGCGGATCGTGTTCTGCGCCTCGGGCAATCATCATAGGCGCCGGGCAGCAAAACGCCTATCACTTGGTTCGCCTCAAGCAGCGGCAGGTGCCAGAAGTGGTCACCTACGCAACCCTGCCTCATGGCCGTGGCGCGCCCGGCAAGGATCGTCGGAAGGGCAAGCACGTCGTCTACGGCGACCCTGCTGCACCTCAAGCGAGATGAGGTCCAGCGACACTGGGATGACGCTGCAGCAGACTGGCGCAGCGACCTTCAAGCAGCAATGAACTGTCTTGCCGCAAACGCCCAGGCCATGCGCGAGGCATCGGGCCCTCGCGCATCGCTGAATGGCTGCCTTGCCGTGCCGCCGCTCCACGCGTGCCCCAGGCGATCCACCTCGACCAGCGTCGCCATGATGCGGCGGCCCAGCAAGAAGTCGGTGACCGTCATGGCATGGCGTTGGCCGCGCTGCACATGGCGCGCCTGACGTGCCTGCGCACCGCAGGCGTCGGCCCACAGGTGTACCGCGTCACGTCCATTCTTGGCCGACACGACCGGATCGATGCCACCGTGGATCACCATCAGCGGCGGCCACGATGCGGCTTCAATGGCCGGTTTCGCCAACACCGGCTGCGCTTGCCGTCGGCCGCGCATGGCACCCAGTGCGCTCATCGTCGAATGGGCACGGCCTGGCGGAACCCCCGAATGCATCACGACCGCCTTGAAGCGCTCGGGGTGCTTGGTGGCCAGCAAGGCCGCCATGCTGGCGCCTGCCGACAGGCCGGCCACGGCCACGCGTGTGCGATCCACCGGATAGAGCAGGCACACCTGGTCGATGGCCTTCATGATCAGTGCCGCTTCGCCCTGGGCTTGGCCGGATCGGGTGTCGAACCAGTTCCAGCATCCTTGCGCATTGGCCAGACGGTCCTGTTCCGGATAAAGCACCGCGAAGCGTTGGCGTGCCGCGATCCGGTTCATGCGCGTGCTGGTCGCGAAGCTGCGTGCGTCCTGCCCACAGCCGTGCAGCATCACCATCAGCGGCAAGCGCTCGCCGAGTCTGAAGCCCGGCGGCCGATAGAGCCGATACCGGCGCGCTCCGGCGACGCCGATGACCACGCCAGGAATCCAGTCGCCAGGGCCGGGTGGTGGCTTGAGCGTCTCGATCCCCGATTCGACGGCTTTGGACAGGACTCGCGTGCCAAGGCGTACGTTGCTGCGTGCAGCGGCCTTCAGGCCGGCCGCAAAGAGCTTCGCCCATGGGTTGCCGCGAATCCGTCTTGCCATGCGAGGTCGTGGTGGTGCGCGAAGAGGGCCGGGCTCAGCCGGCCCACTGCTGCACGTCGATCGACGATCGTCGACCGACGCTGCCGACATCCTTCGACAGCCAGGCGCGTGCACGCTCGTGCCCTTGCCCGCGCAGCATCTCAAGGAATGGGCCGTAGGCGAGCAACTGGGTTTCGGTGCGCTGCAGACCGGCGACGTTGCCCGAATCGATCATGTGAAAGCGCATGCTCTGCAGCCGGCGTTCCAGACGGCCCATCGTCAGGAACGACGGGGTCGAAAACTCCGCCGCCATGGCGAACATGCGCATCTCGCGCATGAAGTTGGCACTGAAGGCGAGTTCCAGGATGCGCGTGTCGATCTCGTGTACGGAGCTGGGTGTTCCTTCGCGCTTCAGCGGATTGAGCAGCACCAACAGCACATCGCGCGACTTGCAGTCGCAGAAGAGCGGAAATACTGCAGGATTGGCGGAATAGCCACCGTCCCAATAAGGCTGCCCGTCGATCAGCACCGGGCGATGGATCTTCGGCAGGCACGCCGACGCCAGGAGCATGTCGAGCGTCAGCGCGTGCTCGCGAAAGATCCGCAGCTTGCCGGTGTTCGCCTGTGTGGCGCCGATGAACAGCTTGAAGGGGCTGCGCACGCGCAACTGTTCGAAGTCGACGTGCCGACCGAGCCAATCACGCAACGGGTTCAGATCGAAGGGATTCAGTTGCGTGGGAGAGAAATATCCGGCCCAGGTTGCCAGCCACTTGCTGGCGGCCGACAGGCTGATCGCATCGTCCTTGCCTTGGCTCACCATGCCCGCATGCATCTGCTTGCCGATGAACGTCCAGAAGTTCGCCAGCGCCTGGCGAGCCCCGTCGCACCCGCCCCTGGTCCAGCCATCGGCAAGGACCACTGCGTTGATGGCGCCGGCGCTGCTGCCGCTCAATCCCTCCAGCTCGATGCGCGGGTCAGCGATCAGAGTATCCAGCACGCCCCAAGTGAAGGCACCATGCGCACCACCTCCCTGGAGGGCGAGGTTGAGGCGCGATGCAGCCTTGCGTCGCTTGTGCCACCACTTCGCCAGCGCACCAGGGGAGGCCGATGTTGTGGAACCAATGGTCCCGCTATCGCCGCCAGCGGCTTCGGCGGATTCCGCTGTTCGCCTTGGCCACGTGATTTCACCGCGGATGTTGGTCAACTCGTCTCCTGCGCGTCCGAAGCTGGTCGCGCAAACGAATAGAGTTTAGGGTTTACCCTGAGTCTATTCACCCTGTCCTTGCTCAGAACAAGGTCAATGGCGCCGAGGCCATTGGCTCGGGGTGGTGGCACACCGTACCCTGCCGATGTCCAACCGTTCGGCTTGGCGCTTGACCGGCAGTTCGTGATCGTGGTCGATCATCGCTTTGCGCTCGGCAATCCGGCCTTGCTGAGCCGCGCCTTCCAAAGAATCTTCCATAGCGTGTCAGCTGCCCGTTCTTGGCGTGCAGCGCCTTCGGGCCCACCGGTGATGCCTCGGGTGTCGCGCAACCACCGAACACGCCAGCCGCGCGTTCCATCAACCGTGCGTTGGCGCGTAGCTGCCAGCTGATCCAAGATGATCCAGTTTGTGAGGCTTCAACATCGGGCTTTCATGCGTGTGTCGCAGCAGCCACCCTAGAATCCGCAGCCCCGGCGACGTGCGTCGCCACCCTGCAATTCGCCCACGGATCCTCCCATGCTCGACGCCACACTGGACACAACCGACCAGCACGACGCCTTTCGTCGAGCTCTGACTGATGATGGCATCCGCCCCGCGCTGGCGCTGCTCAACGACAGGACCTCCTACCGCTTCACGGCCATCTACAAGCTCGTGGGCTCGGTGCTGCGCGCGCAGTATGCGTACGACCGCACCTGCGAATACCGGACCTGGTTGATGGTCGTTCCGCTCGAACGAAGCTTTTGCCAATACGCCATCGAGAGCGGTGAGTTCATGACCTCTGGCGTGTCCAAGGATCCCCGTCTCGCCAACCGGCCGTATGCCGGCATGGTCGAGGCCTACTACGGTCAATTGCTCCGGCACCCGGACGGCACACCTTACGGCACCTTCATCCACTTCGACCTGGAATCGCGCAGCATCGATGCCGATGAGATCGACTTCCTGCGCGGGACGGTGCCGCTGTTCATGAAGCATGTGGCGTGAGGGTGGCGCGACTGCCGCTCACGCCGGGGACTTGCTCAACCGCCGACTCCTGAGCAGTCGTTCGAGCCGCACTGCGCGGTCCTGCCGGTGGCATCAAGCGCTTTCAACGATCCCTTCGAAAGTCGCAACGCCGGGCGCAAGCCAGGCGGGCGGTACCAAGACTGCAAGGCTGCTCTCAGGCGCCCTTCAGCAGGCGCAGCGCAGATTGCCAGGCCATCTCGCAGTATTCCAGCACACCCTCGCGCTGGAACTGCTGCGCCGTGCGCGTGCGGACCTCCTCGGGCGGGAAGGTCAGCGCCGCGCCGCCGGCCTGCGCCTTGATCTGCGCCTGGCAGGCGCGCTCGAGGAAGTAGATGTTGATGAAGGCCTCGGGGATGGTACGGCCCGCGGCCAGCAGCCCATGGTTGCGCAGGATCATGCACTGGTGCTGGCCGAGGTCGCGCACCAGGCGCTCGCGCTCGTCCAGGTCCAGCGCGATGCCCTCGTAGTCGTGATAGGCCAGATGGCCGTGAAACTTGAGCGCATGCTGCGAGATCGGCAGCAGCCCCTGCGCCTGCGCCTGCGCCGAGACCGCGATGCCGTCGGCCGTGTGCGTGTGGATCACGCAGCGGAGGTCGTGGCGCGCGGTGTGCACCGCGGAGTGGATGGTGAAGCCTGCCGCGTTCACGCGGCGGCTCGCCGTCGTGGCGGTCGATCACGCGGCCTTCGGCGTCGATCTTCACCAGGTCCTCGGGACGCATCTCGTGGAACAGGACACCGTAGCGGTTGATAAGGAACTGGTCCTCGGTGCCGGGGATGCGCGCGCTGATGTGCGTGTCGATCAGGTCGGTCTCGCTGGGCAGCGCGAGCGTCGAGGTCTTCCGGCGCCTTCGCGTGGCCTTGCTGTCCACCGGCAACGAGGTGCAGGTTCCTGGCAAGGTACTGCGTGCAGGGCAGATCTACGACAGCAATCGTCATGGCCTGAGCGCCGCGCTGCGGACGCTTGGCGTGGAGGTCCTTGATCTGGGGGCAGTCGGGGACGATTGGTCCGAGCTGCGGGCATCGATGGGTCGCGCGGTCGACGTGGCGGATGTCGTCATCACCACCGGCGGCGTCGGCGGGGGCGATGCCGATCTCGTCGGCAGGCTGTTGCACGAGTGCGGCGAACCGGTCTTTCGCCATGTCGCGATGCGACCTGGCCGTCCCGTCTCCTGCGGCCGACTGCGCCGTGGTCCCGGGGACGATGAGCGCCACAAGCTGTGGCACTTCGCGCTGCCCGGCAATCCGGTGGCGGCATTGGTCAGCTTCCGTGTGCTGGTGCGCGATGCGCTGCGGGTGCTGTCCGGAGCACGGTTGGCGCCGGCGCCGGTCCTGCGAGCCCGAACGGTCGCACCGATCCACAAGCGAGCGGGTCGCACGCAGTTTCAGCGAGGCTTCGTGCGCACCGCCGACGGCGGCCTGGAAGTTGCGCCCACCGGTGCGCAGGGCTCCGGCATCCTGCGCAGTCTCGGCGAAGCCAATGCCCTGATCGTGCTGCGGCATGGCCAGGGGCCGGTTTGCGCCGGCGACGCGGTCGATGTCTGGATGCTGGACGACAAGCTTTGAGGCGAGAGCGTCACCGAGCGGCTCGAATCATCCCTGGCCCGACGATGGCATGACGCGCTCCTCGGGCCCTGCGTCAACCGTGACGCAGGCAGATCGTCGGCCTCCTGGGCTCCTGGCCAAGAGACGCTGTCATGTCGAGGTCGGCGATGGCCGCCGCAAAGCTTGCCACACCGGCGCTGCGCAAGGGGACGAACGGCGTGCCCTGCTTCATGCACAGGCGTTTGAGCCGGCTCGCCGAATCATGGTCGACGCAGTCGACCGGGAAGATCACCAGTTCGGCCCAGGCAACTGCGGATTCGAGCAGGCCCTTGCGGTCTTCCAGGCCCCCATCGTGGCGCTGGAAGTCGCCGCCGTGACGCAGAACCAGATCCCGGATGGCTGGTGTGGAGCTCGGCCGGCCGCCCACGTAGAGGATGCGGCGATCCTTCAGGTTCGCCGTCAGCGCCCTGGGCGCATCCGCGCTGAAGTCGGCGCTCTCGCGAAGCTGCACCTCGGCCGCGTGCAGTTCCCGGCCCAGGGCCTCGGCATGCAGGCGCAGACGGGAGAGTTCTTCGGCGAGCTGTTCTGACTCGCGTGCCGCCGCGGCAGCCTCGCTTTCGGCATGCTCGCGACGGGTCGTCTGAACGGCCACGGCGGCATTCAGCGCGTCCACGTCGGCAGCGGGCCGTTGCGCAGGCGCGTCAGGCAACTCGCGCAGCGCATGCGCCGTCTCATGCCGCAGCAACCGCGCCGTCGCGGCGTCGCGTTCGTCGAGCAGTTGCTGCGAGCGCAGTTGCTGCTGCTCCAGCTTGTCACGCAGTTCGGCGTTCTCGGCTTCCAGCGCGACGAGCCGTCGAATGTCGGCGCGATTGGCGGCACCGACCAGATGCGACAGCATGTGGACGTCGCCGAAGACCCGCTGGCGCAGATCCGCCGTCACGTCGCGGTGCGTGAGTAGCGCCCAGTAGGCGCCGGGGACTTCACCCTGGCGCAAGCACTCCTCCCACAACTGCGTCAGCGCCTGCTCGCCGCGTGCCCGCTTGAAGCGCTGCAGGGCGACCTCGTGCCGCTTGTCCAGCGCCTTGTGCAAGGCCTTGGTGGTCGGCCCGCTGACGCCCGCCAGGCGCACGGCTTCGTGGTGCACGTCCAGGTCGCTCAGACCATGCGCGTCGATGAACCGGGCCATCAACTTGCGCAGCTCGGGTGTACCGAGGCAGGTGCCGATCACCGAGCAATGCAGGTGGGAGTTCAGGTCCAGCAGCCGCGCCCGTCCGCTGGTC
>CAYUPF010000203.1:0-7160 GCA_964446545.1 uncultured Rubrivivax sp. | reverse complement strand
CCTAGAATCCTGGGCACCCCCCGCGTCTGCAGGAGCCTCCGATGGACACACGCACGTCACCGTTACGCATGCGGCTGGCGCAGTTGCGCGAAGAACTGGCGCGGCGCGGCGTGCACGCGCTGCTGGTGCCCAGCAGCGACCCGCATCTGTCCGAATACCTGCCCGAGCGCTGGCAAGGGCGCGTCTGGCTGTCGGGCTTCACCGGCTCGATGGGCACGCTGGTGGTGGCCGGCGAGCGCGCTGCGCTCTTTGCCGACAGCCGCTACTGGGTGCAGGCCGAAAGCCAGCTGGCCGGCACCGGCATCGAGCTGGTGCGCATCCAGTCCGCCGCCGCGCCGGCGCACCTGGACTGGCTGGTCGAGCAGGTGCCGCGCGGCGGCGTGGTGGCGGTCGACGGCCAGGTGCTGGGACTGGCGGCGGCGCAGGCGCTGAAGGTACGGCTGGATGCCGCCGGCATCACGCTGCGCACCGCGCCCGACCTGCTGGACGCGATCTGGCCCGATCGACCGGCCCTGCCCGCGCAGCCGGTGGTTGCGCACCGCGCGCCGCACGCGCCGCGCCCGCGCGCCGCCAAGCTGGCGCTGGTGCGCGAGGCGATGGCGCGCCACGGTGCGACGTATCACTTCATCTCCACCGTCGACGACATCGCCTGGCTCACCAACCTGCGCGGCAGCGACGTCGACTACAACCCGGTGTTCCTGGCGCACCTGCTGCTGGACGCCACCGGCGCGCGCCTGTTCATCGGCGAAGGCAAGGTCGACACCGCGCTGCGCGGCGAGCTGGCCGCCGAAGGCATCGTGCTGGCACCCTACGCGCAGGCCGGCGCGGCGCTGGCCGCGCTGGGCGCGGGCGAGGTGCTGCTGCTCGACCCGAAGCGCATCACGCTGGGCTTTCGCGAACAGGTGGGCAGCGGCTGCCGCGTGGTCGAGGCCATCAACCCGAGCACGCTGTTGAAGAGCCGCAAGACCGAGGCCGAGGCCGCCTTCATCCGCCAGGCGATGGCCGAGGACGGCGCGGCGATGTGCGAGTTCTATGCCTGGTTCGAAGCTGCGCTGGCGCGCGGCGAGCGCCTCACCGAGCTGACGGTGGATGAGCGGCTGACGGCCGCGCGCGCGCGCCGCAGCGGCTTCGTCGGCCTGAGCTTCCCGACCATCGCCGGCTACAACGCCAACGGCGCGATGCCGCACTACCGCGCCACGCCCGAATCCTTCGCCGCAATCGAAAGCGACGGGCTGCTGCTCATCGACTCCGGCGCACAGTACCTGGGCGGCACCACCGACATCACGCGCGTCTGGCCGATCGGCCAGGTCAGCGCGGCGATGCGGCGCGACTACACGCTGGTGCTGAAGGGCACGATGGCCTTGAGCCGCACGCGCTTCCCGCGCGGCACGCTGTCGCCGATGCTCGATGCCATTGCCCGTGCGCCGCTGTGGGCCGAAGGGCTGGACTTCGGCCACGGCACCGGCCACGGCGTGGGCTACTTCCTCAACGTGCACGAAGGCCCGCAGAGCATCAGCCGCAGCGTGCCCGATGCCCACATGGCGATGGAGCCGGGCATGATCACCTCGATCGAGCCCGGCGTGTACCGCCCCGGCCAGTGGGGCGTGCGCATCGAGAACCTGGTGATGAACGTGCTGGCCAGCACGCCCGAAGGCAACACCTTCGCCGAGATGCTGGAGTTCGAGACGCTGACGCTGTGCCCCATCGACACGCACTGCATCGACCGCTCGCTGCTGCGCGCCGACGAGATCGCCTGGCTCAACGCCTATCACGCCACGGTGCGCGAGCGCCTGGCACCGCTGCTGGCCGGCGACGCGCTGGCCTGGCTGCAGCGGCGCTGCCAGCCGATCTGATGTCCGCAGGCCTGGCGCTCGGCATCGACCTGGGCGGCACCAAGATCGAGGCCGTGCTGCTGTCAGCGCAGGGCCAGGAACTCTGGCGCCAGCGCATCGCCACGCCGGCCCGCGACTACGACGCCACCTTGCGCGCCATCGCCGCACTGGTGGCGCAGGCGCGCGCCGCCGGCGGCGGCGCTTGCAGCGTGGGCCTGGGCACGCCGGGCAGCCAGACGCCCGAGGGCCTGATGAAAAACGCCAACTCGCAGTGCCTGAACGGCCGCGCGCTGCAGGCCGACCTGGAACGGTTGCTGGGCCAGCCGCTGCGCCTGGCCAACGATGCCAACTGCCTGGCGCTGTCCGAAGCCACCGACGGTGCCGGCGCCGGCGCCGGCGTGGTGTTTGCCGCGATCCTCGGCACCGGCACCGGTGCCGGCATCGCGGTGCACGGCCGCGTGCTGAGCGGGCCCAACGGTCTGGCGGGCGAATGGGGCCACAACCCGCTGCCCTGGGCCGCGCCCGGCGAGGACCCGCAGTTCGACTGCTACTGCGGCCAGCGCGGCTGCATCGAGACGCTGCTCAGCGGGCCGGGGCTGGCGCGCGAGCATCGCCACTTCGGCGGCACCGACATGACGGCGGCGCAGATCGCCAGCGCAGCGGCACGGGGCGACGCCGCCAGCCAGGCCACGCTGCAGCGCTACGCCACGCGGCTGGCGCGCGCGCTGGCCGGCGTCATCAACCTGCTCGACCCGGATGTCATCGTGCTCGCCGGCGGGCTGTCGAAGATCGGCGTGCTCTACGAGCAGGTGCCGCGGCTGTGGAGCCGCTGGGTGGTGTCCGGCGGTTTGAAGGACGAGGTGCGCACGCGGCTCGTACCCAGCCGTCACGGCGATGCCTCGGGCGTGCGTGGGGCCGCCTGGTTGTGGCGCGGCCCGGACGCAGCGCCGCAACGACGCTGAAACGGTGGATCAGACGCCGGCGCGGTACAGCCTGGCCGAAAGCGCCTGCGACAAGGTGTCGGCACTGTCCTGCAGGTGGGCCCGAGTGGCCGCGTCCATCGGCCCGCCGCGCTTCAGCGCCTTGTAGAGCTGAGCCTGCAACTGCTGCGCCTGCACGCGCAGCAGGCTGCGCGCATCGGCCCGGGCCTGCGGATTGGGGCGGAACAGGCTGTTGGCCACGCGGTTGAGGTGGTCGCGCTGCAGTTCGCGGCGCGTGGCGCTGATGTTGCCGCCCTTGGCCAGCTCGCTCCAGATGTCGCGGTTCAGCCGCGCATACAGCTCGGACAGCTGGAACGCGGCTTCCGGCCGATCGGTCTTGCCGACGCTGTCGAGGATGCGCGCCGCCACCGCGTCGCTCATCAGCTGGTTGAGCACCGCGCGCTGCAGGTCCAGCAGCCGCTGCGGCACCGGGTAGTCGGTGGGCAGCGCCGGGTTGTCGCTGCGGTCGTCGAAATCCGGCACCAGCCGGCGCTGCAAGGTCGGCGTCACCGCCAGGCCATCGATCGACAGCACGTGGTGGGCGATCAGCTCCAGCGCCTTGCGCTGCGTGGCCGCGTCGGTGGGCACCAGCGGGTCGCGGCCGCTGCCCGGGTGGTCGCGCAAGGTGCGCACGCCGCCGATCTGCCGCACCAGCACGCCCACGGCACGCCCGGCATCGGCAATGGCATAGGCCAGCGAGCGGCGCAGCACCGCGTAGCTCTGGTCGGGCTTGAGCTCGCGCCTTTCCTGGCGCATGAACAGGTCGCGCACGATCTCCAGCCGCTTGGCGGCATAGGCGATCGGGTCGGCGCCCAGGTCGAGCTGGATGGTCTCGGGGTCGATACCGAAGGCCGCGTCCTCGTCGGTGCCGTAGGCCAGCTGCGGCTCGCTGCTGCGCGCGGCGATGCGCAGCAGTTCGGCGTTTTCCTGCTCCGGAGCGATCGGCTTGTAGGCGTATTCGATGGCCCAGTAGTCATAGGGGCCGAGCGTGGTCTGGAAAGGCACGCCGCCGCGCTGGCCCGGCCGCGGCAGGTTGATGGCGTTGTATTCCATCACCGAGCCGGTGGTGCCGTTGACGCGCGTGAACTCCGGGTCGGCCAGCTGCTGTTCGTTGTAGATGCGCGAGGCGCGGAAATTGTGGCGCAGCCCCAGCGCGTGGCCGACCTCGTGCATCAGCGTGTCCTTCATGTAGGCGCGCACGAACTCCTCGGCCTGCAGGCTGTCGGGGTCGAGCTCGCCGCGCGCCTCGTACACATCCAACGCGTAGCCCAGCTGTTCGGCCGCCATGTCGCCGTACATGCAGTGTTCATGGCCGGCATGTTCGGCATGGCCGCCGAGCACGGCCGAGAAGGAGGCCGCACCCGACAGCGTCTGCGCGCGCAGGTTGCGCAACGAGCGCGAGCTCAGCGTCTCGAAGCCGACGTCGGCATCGAGGATCTCGCCGCTGCGCGGATCGACATGCTTCGGCGCGATGGCACCGAAGCCCGGCAGCGCCGACATCAGCCAGCGCACCGACGGATAACCCAGGTCGAGCGTGTCGAATTCGGCGTCGTCGGGCTGCTGCTTGACGACGATGGCGTCCTTGAAGCCGATGCGCTCGAAGGCCTTGTTCCATTCCAGAATGGCCTCGGTGATGACGGCGCGGTACTTCAGCGGCACGTTGCGGTCGAGCCAGAAGGTGATGGGCTTGACCGGTTCGGACGTTGCAGCCTGCGGATCCTTCTTCTCCAGGCGCCAGCGCTCGACCATGCGCACGCGCGGCGAACGTGCCACGTCGTCGCCGAAGTCCAGCACCGACGCCGACGACAGGCCGATGCGCGCATCGGCACGCCGCGGCGTCATCGGCTGCTCGGGCAAGGGCGCCAGCGAATAGTGGTGGCCGACGAACAGGCTGCGCGAGTCGGGCACGTACTTCGGCACGGTCGGCACTGGCATGCCGGGTGGGCTGCCGGGTTGCGGCACGGCGATGTTGCCCGCGTAGTAGTGGTTCTGCGTCTGGATCTCCAGCGATTGAGGCGAGCCGCGCACCGCGGTGATGCTGCTGTTGCGCGGGTCCAGGCTGTAACCCTGGCGGAAGGCGCGCTGCAGCTGCATGCCCACGCCCAGCATGTCGCTCAGGAACAGCGTGCTGGCGTCGATCAGCACCGTCTTGCGCTGCGGATGCGGCTGGCTGACGACGGCCGCGCTACCCAGCAGGCTGGGCGAATAAGACACCGCCACGGCACGCGCCTCGGGCGTGCCCGGCTTGCTGATGACATCGACATTGCGCGCCTGCAGCCGCACCACGTTGCGCACGCGTACGAACTCCACCAGCTGCGGGCCGCCGGCGCCGTTGACCGAATAGGCCATCAGGCCGCCCACCACGAAGGCCTCGCCGATGCCGGTGGACAGCTTGGGCGAGAGCATGAACGGCTTGCCGAACTGCTCGGGCGAGAGCTCGAGCCAGAGTTTCTCGTCCTTCTGCCAGGCGGTGATCGGGCCGTCGATCTGCGTCGCGTCCTTGATGACCACGGCAAAGGGCGGCGGCCCGCCCGGCGCCGGTGGTGCGGCGGCTCCCGGCGGCGGGCTCGCGGCGGCCACCGGGCCGCGCACCGGCGCGGCACCGTCTGCCGAGGGCGGCGCCCCCGGCAGCAGCACGGGCGGGGTGGCGGGCAGCCCGCCCGGCGTGGCGGCCACCGTCGGTGCGGCCGTCGGCGGCGGCGCCACCACGGCGCAACCGGCCAGCAGCGCCAGCATCAGCGGGGTCGACCAGGGGAAGAGCGTGAAACTCGGGCGCATCGATGGCCTGCAGCAAGAAGCAGCGCCTGGGCTTGGGCGCCGTGGCCTTAGGAGTCTGCGTGTGCCGCTTTGGTTCAGCACACGAGCCTCATGCATTGTCCCGCAAGGCCGGCGCCTGTGCAGTGCTGCGCAACAGCGCACCGATGCGCGCCGCCAACAGCAGCCCGAGCAGCGAACAGGCGCCGGTCGCCACCCAGGTCCATTGCCAGCCGCCGCTGCGGCTGGCCACCCATGCGACCAGCGGCGGACCGCAGAACTGGCCGAAGGCCGACCACTGCTGCATCCAGCCGACGCTGGTGGACAGCGTCTGCTCGCTCGGCGCCAGGCGCACCGCCAGCGCAAACAGCGTCGCCGGAATCAGCCCGCCGACCAGCGAGAACACCAGCACCGCAACATAACGCAGCGCCGCCGGCAGTGCCCAGCCGTCGACCTCGGCAAAGGCAGCCAGCGCCGCGAGCCCCATGCTGCAAAAGCCGATGTTGAGCAGCCGTGTCGGCCGCGCGCCAGCCTGCAGCAGCCGCCCCGACGCCACGTTGCCTCCCATGTTGACGGCCGCAGCCAGCGCGGTGAGCATGCCCGTCGCAGCGCCGGACACGCCCGCCTGCAGGTAGATGGCAGGCAGGAAACCGATCACCGCCAGCCACTGCCCGGCATAGACGGCGAAGGTCATGGCCACCAGCCAGGGGCCGCGCGCGGCCAGTGTGCGGCGCAACCGCTGCAGCCACGGCATCGGCGGCGCGGCAGCGCCTGCCGGGGTTGCCGGCACCGCGCGCGCCAGCCACAGCGCCATGGCCAACGACACAGCCGCCAGCAGCCACCACCAGCTGCGCCAGCCGAAGGCGCCGATCCACACCGGACCGGCCAGCAGCGCCAGCGCCGCGCCTAAAGGCATGTAGGTGCCCCACAGGCCGAGCATGCGGTGCAACCGTTCGGGCGCGACCAGGCGGCGGATCAGCCCCGGCGCCGGCAGCACCACCAGCAGGAAGCCGAAGCCTTCGACGGCACGCAGCAGCAGCAGCGCCGTCACGTCGCGGGCGATGCCGCCGACGGCGCTGGCCAGCGACAGCAGCAGCAAGCCGAAAAGCATGCTGCGCCTGAAACCCAGCGCATCGGCCAGCGCGCCGAAGGCCACGCCCGCCGACATGCCGGCCAGCTGCACCAGCGACAGCAGGAAGCCGGCCTGCAGCAGCGAGATGCTCAAGGCCGCCTGCAGCGCCGCGATCGCCGGCGGCAGCTTCGCCACGTGCAGCGCGGCGCTGACGCCGGCGAGGATGATCACCGCGGGCGCCCAGTGCGGGGCCCGCGGCAGCGGGTTCAAGCGACCGCCGCGGATCCGGCTCCGCCGGTCCGCCAGCGGCGCCGGCAGCGAGGACACTGCCGGCGCTCGTAGGCGAGGAACAGTCCGCAGGGACTGTTCCCCGTCCGACTCGCCCCCCTCGAGGGGGCGGCCGAAGGCCGTAGGGGGTGGTTCACTTCAATGCCTTGAAGCGCAGCCGGTGCGGCTTGGCGCCTTCTTCGCCCAGGCGCTTCTTCTTGTCGGCTTCGTATTCCTGGTAGTTGCCGGCGTAGA
>CAYUPF010000202.1:5080-7171 GCA_964446545.1 uncultured Rubrivivax sp. | reverse complement strand
TGCAGAAACCCGCGATCCAGGTGCTCGAGCGCAGTTTCGCGCTGTTCGATGTGCTGGCGGCGCACCAGGATCCGGTGTCGCTGAAGCAGATCAGCGCGCAGACGGGGCTGCACCCTTCCACCGCGCACCGCATCTTGAACGATCTGGCGCTGGGCGGCTTCGTCGACCGGCCGCATGCCGGCAGCTACCGCCTGGGCATGCGCCTGCTCGAGCTGGGCAACCTGGTGAAGGCGCGGCTGGACGTGCGCGAGGCGGCCATCGCGCCGATGCGCGAGCTGCACAAGCTGACACACCAGCCGGTGAACCTGTCGATGCGCCAGGGCGACGAGATCGTCTACATCGAACGCACCTACAGCGAACATTCGGGCATGCAGGTGGTGCGTGCCGTGGGCGGGCGCGCGCCGCTTCACCTGACCTCGGTGGGCAAGCTGTTCCTGGCCATGGACGACCCGCAGAAGGTGCGCGCCTATGCCACGCGCACCGGGCTGGCCGGGCACACGCGCAACAGCATCACCGCGCTGCCGGCGCTGGAGCGCGAGCTGGCCAACGTGCGCCGCCTGGGCAGCGCGCGCGACGACGAGGAACTGGAAATGGGCGTGCGCTGCATGGCGGCCGGCATCTACGACGACCAGGACAAGCTGATCGCGGGCCTTTCGGTCTCGGCTCCGGCCGATCGCCTGGAAGAAGGCTGGCTGGAGCGGGTGAAGGCCACGGCCGCGCAGATCTCGGCGGCGTTGGGGCACCGCGGCTGATCGGCCCGGCGCGGGCCGTCGGCACTGCTGGCGCGTCAGAGGGGGCCGCTGCCCTGGGCGGCCGGCAGCACCGTCTGGTCCAGCCACTTGCGGATGCGCTCGGCGTCGCCGATGCGTGAGTAGCGGCCGGCCGAATCGAGCAGCACCATGATCAGCTTGCGCCCGGCCAGCTGCGCCTGCATCACCAGGCAGCGCCCGGCTTCGGAGATGTAGCCGGTCTTCTGCAGGCCGATGTCCCACTCGGGGTTGCGCACCAAGCCGTTGGTACTGCGGAACTGCAACTGCCGCTTGCCGATATCCACCTGCGCCTCGGGCGACACCGACAGCTCGCGGATGATCTGGTGCGCGTAGGCGGCATCGACCAGGCGCACCAGATCGGTGGCGCTCGACCGGTTCTGGCTGGACAGGCCCGTGGGTTCGACATAACGCGTGCCGCTCATGCCGAGCAGCTGCGCCTTGGCATTCATGGCTGCGACGAAGGCGTCCATGCCACCCGGATAGTGGCGGCCCAGCGCATGCGCGGCGCGGTTTTCCGACGACATCAACGCCAGCAGCAGCATCTCGCCGCGCGTCAGCTGTGTGCCCACCGTCAGGCGCGAGCGGCTGCCCTTTTCGGTATCGACATCGTCCTGCGAGATGCTCAGCACCTCGTCCAGCGGCAGACCGGCTTCGGTAACGACCAAGGCCGTCATCAGCTTGGTAATCGAGGCGATCGGCAGCACCGCCTGCGGGTTCTTGCTGAACAGCACCTGATGCGTGTCCTGGTCGATGACCAGCGCGACGCTGGACTTCAGGTCCAGCGGGTCGTCGGTGGCATGCAGGCCGTAGATCTGGCCCAGCGAGGGCCGAGCAGGAGCCGCGCGCACCACCGTCTTGCGCACCGACCGTGTGGCCTTGGCCTGGCGCGTGCTCTTGGACTTGGCCGCCTGCGCGCTGGACTTGGATACCGACTTCGCGCTACGCGTCTTTTCCGGCGCGGCCTGCGTTACGGGCGCATACATCAGTGACACCGCGATGCTGCCCGCCACCAGGGGATGCCGAAGCCAAGCCAGACTCTTCCAACGTTGCACGACCACTCCTCTGCACTGCGCAACCAGTATAGAGGAAAGAAAAAACCAACAAGATCAAAAACTTGCTAGATCTTCCTCAAGTCGCACCTGCGTTTCATCACTCGCCGTTGCGTCTGCGCAACTAAGTTCGATCCACAAGCGCCCTCAACCCTGCGCTGCCACCTTTTCGGCCTTGCTCTGCAATTTATTGAGCGCCGACAGATAGGCCTTGGCCGACGCGACGATGATGTCCGGGTCGGCGCCGACGCCGTTGACCACCCGCCCGCCCA
>CAYUPF010000202.1:0-4980 GCA_964446545.1 uncultured Rubrivivax sp. | reverse complement strand
CCGGTAGTGTTCTTGCTCGCTGGTCACGCTTTCGTCACCCATCAGCGCAATGATGTCCTCGTCGAAGATGTCGCTCTTGCGGTCGGCCAGGTCCTTGAAGCGGGCAAAGGCGGCGTTGACATCGGCCTCGGACTCCGATTCGATGCCCAACTCCTGAAGGCGCGCCTTGAAGGCATTGCGGCCCGACAGCTTGCCCAGCACGATCTTGTTGGCCGACCAGCCCACGTCCTCTGCGCGCATGATCTCGTAGGTGTCACGCGCTTTCAACACCCCATCCTGGTGGATGCCGGAGGCGTGCGCGAAGGCGTTGGCGCCCACCACCGCCTTGTTCGGCTGCACCACGAAGCCGGTGGTCTGCGCCACCAGCCGCGATGCCGGCACGATCTGCGAGGCATCGACGCGCAGGTCCAGGCCGAAGTAGTCGCGGCGGGTCTTCACCGCCATCACCACCTCTTCGAGGGAGCAGTTGCCGGCCCGCTCGCCCAGGCCGTTGATGGTGCATTCCACCTGGCGCGCGCCGCCGATCATCACGCCGGCCAGCGAGTTGGCCACCGCCATGCCCAGGTCGTTGTGGCAGTGCACCGACCACACCGCCTTGTCCGAATTGGGGATGCGCTCGCGCAGGTTGCGGATGAACTGGCCATAAAGCTCGGGCACCGCATAACCGACGGTGTCGGGGATGTTGATCGTGGTCGCGCCCTCGTCAATCGTCGCTTCGAGCACGCGGCACAGGAAGTCCGGGTCGGAGCGGTAGCCGTCCTCGGGCGAGAACTCGACGTCGGCACACAGGTTGCGCGCAAAGCGCACCGACAGCCTGGCCTGCTCGAACACCTCGTCGGCCGTCATGCGCAGCTTCTTCTGCATGTGCAGTTCGCTGGTGGCGATGAAGGTGTGGATGCGCGCGTTCGCCGCAGGCTGCAGCGCCTCGGCCGCGCGCGCGATGTCGCGGTCGTTGGCGCGCGCCAGCGAGCACACCGTCGAGTCCTTGATGTGCGCGGCGATGGTGCGCACGCAGTCGAAGTCGCCGTTGCTCGACGCCGCGAAACCGGCCTCGATGACGTCGACGCGCAGGCGTTCCAGCTGACGCGCGATGCGCAGCTTCTCGTCCTTGGTCATCGACGCGCCGGGCGATTGTTCGCCGTCGCGCAAGGTGGTGTCGAAGATGATCAGCTTGTCGCTCATGGTGTTTGTCTCCTAGTCGGCCAACGGACTGTCGGCCACCGCGGCCTGCAGTACCTGAGCGCGGGCCATGCCGGACAGCAGCGCCTTGAACGATGCCGAGACGATATCGGCATCGATACCCACCCCGTGCAGGCGGCGCTCACCGACGCGCATCTCGATGTAGGCCGCGGCGCGCGCCTTGGCGCCGCTGCCGATGGCGTGTTCGTGGTAGTCCAGCACCTGCAGCTCGGCATCGAAGGCCGATTGCAGCGCCGCCGCGAAGGCGTCGACCGGGCCGTTGCCCTGCCCGCTCAAGCCCACCGGCTGGCCGTCGATGTGCAGCGATGCGTTCAGGCGCACGCGGCCGTCGCCGTCCTCGTCGAGGCGGTAGTTGTCGAGCAGCTTGCCGTCGAGCCGGTACTCGGACTCGAACACGCTCCAGATGTCGGCGGCGCTCATCTCGCGGCCCTGCACGTCCATCACCGCCTGCACCACCTGGCTGAACTCGATCTGCAGCCGGCGCGGCAGCTCGATGCCGTATTCAGTCTCGAGCAGGTAGGAAATGCCGCCCTTGCCCGACTGGCTGTTGACGCGAATCACCGCCTCGTAGCTGCGGCCCAGGTCCTTGGGGTCGATCGGCAGGTAGGGCATGTCCCAGATGTCGCCGTCGCGGCGCGCCGCGAAGGCCTTCTTGATCGCGTCCTGGTGCGAGCCCGAGAACGAGGTGTAGACCAGCTCGCCCACGTAGGGGTGGCGCGGGTGCACCGGCAGCTGGTTGCAGTGTTCGACGCAGGCGCGGATCTCGTCGATGTGGGAGAAGTCCAACCCCGGCGCCACGCCCTGCGAATACAGGTTCAGCGCGACGTTGACGAGGTCGAGGTTGCCGGTGCGTTCGCCGTTGCCGAAGAGGCAGCCTTCCAGCCGGTCGGCGCCGGCCATCAGCGCGAACTCGCCGGCTGCCGTGCCGGTGCCGCGGTCGTTGTGCGGGTGCACCGACAGCACGATCGATTCGCGCCGCTGAAGATGGCGGTGCATCCATTCGATCATGTCGGCAAAGATGTTGGGCGTGCTGTGCTCCACCGTCGACGGCAGGTTGACGATGCACTTGTGCTGCGGCGTCGGTTGCCACACGGCGGTCACCGCATCGACCACACGCTTGCTGAAGGCGAGTTCAGTGCCGGAGAACATCTCCGGCGAATACTGGAAGGTCCACTGCGTGCCGGGCTGCGCGGCCGCCAGCTGCTGCATCAGCCGCGCGTGGCGCACTGCGAGATCGACGATGCCGTCTTCGTCCAGGCCCAGCACCACGCGGCGCATCACCGGCGCGGTGGCGTTGTACAGGTGCACGATGGCGCGCGGCGCGCCGGCCAGCGATTCGAAGCTGCGGCGGATCAGCTCCTCGCGCGCCTGCGTCAGCACCTGGATGGTCACGTCGCCGGGGATCAGCTTCTGTTCGATCAGCAGGCGCACGAAGTCGAAGTCCGCCTGCGAGGCCGAGGGGAAGCCGACCTCGATCTCCTTGAAGCCGATGCGCACCAGCATCTCGAACATCCGCAGCTTGCGCGCCGGGTCCATCGGCTCGATCAGCGCCTGGTTGCCGTCGCGCAGGTCGACGCTGCACCACAGCGGCGGGTGGGTCAGCACTGCGTCGGGCCAGCGCCGGTCGGCCAGACGCACTGGCGCGAAGGCACGGTACTTGGTGGCGGGTTGGGTGAGCATCGTCATGGTCGAACCTCGTGGGTGGGAATGACACGCAACTTCGACAAAAAGCAAACGGCCCGTTGCGTGAGCTGACGGGCCGTTGATCGAAATCGAATGGATGTGCGAGATCAGCGCGCCCGAAGCACTCCTAGAAGCAGTAGCGAAATGGCGGGACGGCGCAGCGACATGGGCTCAATATAGCACGGGCAAGCGTTCAGTGAAGCCCGCGTTCGTCGGGTTCGTCGGTGGAGATCGCGATCACGCTCACCGGTTTGCCCTTGGTCTTGCGCCATGCGTAGACCGCGTAGCCCGACAGGCCGTAGATGCAGAAGGCACCGAACAGCACCATCGGCGGATGCAGGTTCACCGCGGCAATGCCCAGCGCCACCAGCACCAGCACGATGAAGGGCACCGAGCGGCGCTGGCCCAGGTCCTTGAAGCTGTAGAAGGGCACGTTGGTGACCATCGTCAACCCGGCGTACAAAGTCACCGCCATCGCGCCCCAGGCCAGCCAGTCGATGCGCCACACGTCCTTGAAGTCGGCATCGTCCATGACCCAGATGAAACCGATGACCAGCGCGGCGGCAGCCGGGCTGGGCAAGCCCTGAAAGTAGCGCTTGTCGACCACGCCGATGTTGGTGTTGAAGCGTGCCAGGCGCAGTGCGGCCGACGCGCAATAGACGAAGGCGGCCACCCAGCCGAGCTTGCCCATGCCCTTGAGCGCCCATTCGTAGACGATCAGCGCTGGCGCGGCACCGAAGCTGACCATGTCTGACAGGCTGTCCATCTGCTCGCCGAAGGCGCTCTGCGTGTGGGTCATGCGCGCGACGCGGCCGTCCAGGCTGTCGAGCACCATCGCGCAGAACACGCCGAGCACGGCGTTCTCGAAGCGGCCGTTCATCGCCATCACGATGGCGTAGAAGCCGCCAAACAGCGCCGCCAGCGTGATCATGTTGGGCAGCACGTAGATGCCCTTGCGGCGCGGCCGCAAGGGCGCATCGCCCTCGACCGTCGGTTCGAGCGTCGAGGCGGGCTCGTTCTTCATCGGCTGCGGCGGCTAGCCTTCAGTTGCGGCTCTTGTCGACCAGCTTGTTGGCCTTGATCCACGGCATCATCGCGCGCAGCTTCTCGCCGACGACCTCGATCGAGTGTTCGGCCATCAGGCGGCGGCGGCTCAACAGCGTGGACGCGCCAGCGCGGTTCTCGAGGATGAAGCTCTTGGCGTATTCGCCGCTCTGGATGTCGGCCAGCATCTTCTTCATCGCCAGCTTGGTCTCGGGCGTGATGATCTTCGGGCCCGACACGTACTCGCCGTACTCGGCGTTGTTGCTGATCGAGTAGTTCATGTTGGCGATGCCGCCTTCGTAGATCAGGTCGACGATCAGCTTCAGCTCGTGCAGGCACTCGAAGTAGGCCATCTCGGGCGCGTAGCCGGCTTCGACCAGCGTCTCGTAGCCGGCCTTGATCAGTTCGACCGTGCCGCCGCACAGCACCGCCTGCTCGCCGAACAGATCGGTCTCGGTCTCTTCGCGGAAGTTGGTCTCGATGATGCCGGCCTTGCCGCCGCCGTTGGCCGCGGCATAGCTCAGCGCCAGGTCGCGCGCCTTGCCGCTCTTGTCGGCATGCACGGCGATCAGGTGCGGCACGCCGCCGCCGCGGCTGTAGGTGTCGCGCACGGTGTGGCCGGGCGCCTTCGGCGCGACCATCCACACGTCGAGGTCGGCGCGCGGGATCACCTGGCCGAAGTGCACGTTGAAGCCGTGCGCGAAGGCCAGCGACGCGCCCTCGCGGATGTTCGGCTCGACGTCGCGCTTGTAGACCTCGGCGATCTGCTCGTCGGGCAGCAGCAGCATCACCACGTCGGCGCCCTGCACCGCTTCGCCGACCTCGGCCACCTTCAGCCCGGCCTTCTCGACCTTGGACCAGGACGCGCCGCCCTTGCGCAGGCCGACCGTCACCTTGACGCCACTGTCGCTGAGGTTCTGCGCGTGCGCATGGCCTTGCGAGCCGTAGCCCACGATCGTGACCTTCTTGCCCTTGATCAGGCTCAGATCGGCGTCCTTGTCGTAATAGACCTTCATGCTGTTCTCCGTGTGAAAAGGTTGTGTGTCAGACCCT
>CAYUPF010000201.1:5956-7179 GCA_964446545.1 uncultured Rubrivivax sp. | reverse complement strand
TGTTCAACCTGATCCGCAAGAGCCCCGAGGTCTCGATCGGCGGCATCAAGGTGCAGAAGTACGGCGCCTTCCTGCGCGAGATCGTGGTGCCGACCAACTTCAACATCGTCAGCGTCAAGCCGCTGCGCGGCTCGGCGCTGATCGTCTGCGACCCGAACCTGGTGTTCGCGGTGATCGACGCGCTGTTCGGCGGCGCCGGCAAGTACCACACGCGCATCGAGGGCCGCGAGTTCTCGCCGACCGAGCAGCGCGTCATCCTGCGCCTGCTGCAGACCATCATGGCCGAGTACCGCAAGTCCTGGGTCGGCGTGTACCCGCTGGAACTGGAGTACCAGCGTTCGGAGATGCAGCCGCAGTTCGCCAACGTCGCCTCGCCCAGCGAGATGGTGGTGACCACCTCCTTCGCGCTGGAGATCGGCGACACCAGCGGCTCGATCAACCTGTGCTTCCCCTATTCGACGCTGGAGCCGATACGCGACGTGCTGTATTCGACCAGCCAGGGCGACGCCGGCGAGCCCGACCGGCGCTGGGTGCAGCTGCTGAAGACCGAGATCCAGTCGGCCGAGGTGGAAATGGTGGCCACGCTGGCCACCGCGCCGGCCACGGTGGAACAACTGCTGTCCTTCAAGCCCGGCGACTTCATCGAACTGGACCTGGAGCCGGTGATCCAGGCCAAGGTGGACGGGGTGCCGGTGTTCGACTGCCACTACGGCACCTCGAACAAGCACTACGCGATCAAGATCGATCAACTGCTGACCGGCTCGCGCCTGGGTTGGCTGGGAGAAAACAACCATGTCCGCTGACAACGCCGCGACCTCCGAAGAAGACCGCCAGGCCGCCGAATGGGCCGCCGCCGTGGACGACGGCAAGCCGCCCGGCCACGAGGTCGCCAGCGAGGTGGCGAATGCCGCCGAGAGCGTGGCGCCTGCCACCTTTGCCAACTTCGCGCCGACGGCGACGAACGGCGGCGCCGGCAACGACATCAACATGATCCTGGACATCCCGGTGCAGCTGACCGTGGAGCTGGGGCGCACGCGCATCCCCATCAAGCACATCCTGCAGCTGGCGCAGGGCTCGGTGGTCGAACTCGACGCGCTGGCCGGCGAGCCGATGGACGTGCTGGTCAACGGCTACCTGATCGCGCAGGGCGAGGTGGTGGTGGTGAACGACAAGTTCGGCATCCGCCTGACCGACATCGTCACGCCCAGCGAGCGGCTGCGCCG
>CAYUPF010000201.1:0-5856 GCA_964446545.1 uncultured Rubrivivax sp. | reverse complement strand
AACTGGACGCCGCTGCTGTGGTTCGGCGCGATCGTCGTGCTGATCCCGCTGGCGCTGTGGCTGCTGAAGCGCACGCCGCTGGGCAGCGGCGCCGGCAGCGGGCCGCTGCGCCACGTGGCGGTGCTGCCCTTGTCGGCCTCGCAGCGCGTGGCCATCGTCGAGGTCGGCAGCGGCAGCGAACGGCGCTGGCTGGTGCTGGGCGTGAGCGGCCAGGCGATCCACACGCTGCACACGATGGCGCCGCAGGACGAGAGC
Organism: uncultured Rubrivivax sp.; assembly: GCA_964446545.1. Taxonomy (GTDB): domain Bacteria; phylum Pseudomonadota; class Gammaproteobacteria; order Burkholderiales; family Burkholderiaceae_C; genus Rubrivivax. Next base: position 5,601 of record CAYUPF010000201.1, on the reverse strand, counting down.
GCAGCGGGCGCGGCCGACCCCGGCGCGAACTTTTCGCAGCTGCTGTCGCGGCTGAAGCGCGGCTCCTGACCATGCGATCGCTGACGATCATCGCGCTGCTGGGCGCCAGCGGTGCCGCGCTGGCGCAGGGCAGCCCGGGCCTGCCGCTGATCGTCGGCCAGGGCGCGGGCGGCACCAGCTTCTCGGTGCCGATCCAGACGCTGCTGTTCTTCACCGCTTTGAGTTTCCTGCCGGCGGTGCTGCTGCTGATGACCGGCTTCACGCGCATCGTCATCGTGCTGAGCCTGCTGCGCCAGGCGCTGGGCACGCAGGCCGCGCCGCCCAACCAGGTGATCATCGGCCTGAGCCTGTTCCTGACCTTCTTCGTCATGAGCCCGACGCTGGACCAGGTCTACGAAAAGGCCTACCAGCCCTTTGCCACCAGCCAGATCGCCTTCGACGAGGCGCTCAAGCGCGGCGAAGAGCCGATGCGCGCCTTCATGCTGAAGCAGACGCGCCAGGCCGACGTGATGCTGTTCGCCAGGCTGGCCAAGCTGCCGGCCGAGATCAACGGCGAAGAGGTGCCGCTGCGCGTTCTGCTGCCGGCCTTCGTCACCAGCGAGCTGAAGACCGCCTTCCAGATCGGCTTCCTGATCTTCATCCCCTTCCTGGTGATCGACATGATCGTCGCCAGCGTGCTGATGAGCCTGGGCATGATGATGTTGAGCCCGGTGCTGGTCGCCCTGCCCTTCAAGCTGATGCTGTTCGTGCTGGCCGACGGCTGGAACCTGCTGATCGGCTCGCTCGCCGCCTCTTTCGCCACCTGAACATGAACTCGCAACAAGTCTTCACCCTCGGCCAGGAAGGCCTGCTGCAGCTGCTGATGGTGAGCGCGCCGGTGCTGCTGACGGTGCTGGCGGTCGGGCTGGTGGTCAGCGTCTTCCAGGCGGCCACGCAGATCAGCGAAGCCACCTTGTCCTTCGTGCCCAAGGTGGTGGCGGCGGTGCTGGTGCTGGCCTTCGCCGGGCCGTGGATGATGAGCACGCTGGTCGAGTACCTGCAGCGCACGCTGCAGTCGATCCCCGGCATGATTGGATGACCCTCCCCCGCAGCGCCTTCGGCGCCCCCCCCCAGGGGGGCGCCCCCTGCGGCCCGGCGAAGCCGGTTCCGCGGCGGCCGCTGGATCGCAGCGTCTTGCGCTTCGCCACCGTGCCCCCGGCATGATCAGCTTTACGGAGGCCGACATCTTGGCCTGGATCACGCCGCTGCTGTGGCCCTTCCTGCGCGCGCTGGCGCTGCTGTCGGTGCTGCCGCTGCTGGGCACGCGCGTGGTGCCGGTGCGCGTGCGCATTGCACTGGCCGCGCTGGTGGCGCTGGCCGCGCAGGCCTCGTTGCCGCCGATGCCGGCGGTGGCGCTGGACTCGGGGCTGGCCTTGATGCTGGTGCTGCAGCAGCTGCTGATCGGCATCAGCCTGGGCTTCGCGGTGCGCCTGGTGTTTGCCGCCATCGAACTGGCCGGCGAGATCGTCGGCCTGCAGATGGGCCTGAACTTCGCCGGCTTCTTCGACCCGCTGACCGCCAGCCAGACCACCGCCAGCAGCCGCTTCTTCGGCGCCATCGTCGGCTGGCTGTTCATCGTCGTCAACGGCCACCTGCTGGTCATCGCCGCGCTGGTGGGCAGCTTCAACGCCTTTCCGGTGGGCGACGCCCCCTTCGCCTTCCTGCAGCAGGCCCGGCCTCACGAATGGGGCGCGATGATCTTCGCCACAGGGCTGTGGATCGCGCTGCCGATGGTGGCGATGCTGAGCTTCGTCAACCTGGTGCTGGGCGTGATCTCGCGCGTCGCGGCTCAGATCAACGTCTTCGCCATCGGCTTCCCGATCACGCTGGGCGTGGGCCTGCTCGGCATGCTGCTGACCTTGCCGCTGATGCAGCAGCCGTTCACGATGGCGCTGGAGAGGATGCTGGCCTATTTCTGAGCCAGGCTCGACGCAACGCGGGCCGTGCCCGAATCAGGACTTCAGCTTGCGGCGTCCGGCGACGAAGCCCAATGCGCCCAGGCCGGCCAGCACCAGCCCATAGCTGCCCGGCTCGGGCACGGCCGTGACGCTGCTCAGCACGTAGTCGGACTGATTGGTGCATACGCTGCCGAGACGGCACACCTCGCTCGTCAGTGCCGTGAACTGCAAGCGGGTCACCCGGGCGTCACCGAAGGGGTTGTCCACCTTCCAGGCACCCCCATCGCCACCGACCGCCGGCGCCAGGTTGCCGACGCTGCCGAAGCCGGTGCCGATGAAGGTCGCCAGCGTGTCGTTGTCCGCATCGACCATCAGCAAGCCGACGCCAATCTGCCGGTCGCCGTTCCAGGCGGTGACCTGCGCGATCTCGGCCCAGTCGGCGTACTCGGGGCCGTTGAACAGCAGGCCGACCGAGAAGCTCGTGATCTTCAGACCCGTGGCCCAGCTCAGCGTGATCGTCTCGTCGGTGTCGAGCTCGTCGCTGGTACGCCCTCCGGTCACGCCCAGGCCGCTGATGCCGCCCTGGCTCTTCTGCACGAAGTTGCCGGCCGCGCTGCTGAACTGGACACCCCCGATGGTCGCGCCATTGCCGCCAACCAGCGTCGGGTACATGCTCGCATCGAGCAACACGACGTCAGCGTGGGCCGCACCGGCGGCGGCAAGGGTCAGCGTGGCGGCGAGTTTGTTGAAACGCATGGTGAAGAGTCCTTGGTTCATCGCATTCGGGGTGATCGGCGACGTGGGCTGCAGCCTATCGGGCCGACCCGTAACTGACCAGCGACGAAGGCCGCGCATGCACGGGGGATCTCCCCCAGGCGAGGGCCGCGCGCTTGCGGGGGTTGAAGCGGCGGCGCGTGAGCTATTGCACGCGGCGGCGCGATCTCAGCTGCCGAGCAGCCCGTTGCAGATGGTGTAGGCGGTCAGCTCGGAGTTGTTGGCGGATTGCAGCCAAGTCTCCGACTGTATCGGCCATGGCGGGCCGCAGGGTTCCGCGCAAGTCCAGCGTGCCGGGCACTACAGGAGCCCGTAACAGCCAACGACGGCGCTGGGCCGAGGCGGCATGCCCCGCGCGAGCGAAGGACTGGCCGTCACTCGATCGGAACTTCGACGTAGCCTCCTGGAACAGCACCGCCCACGGCGGCCAAGACCACGGGAACAGAGTTCTGGATGCGTGGCCAACTTGTGGTGAGGAGAACGACGATCGACAGCGTGCGAGTCGCCAGGTTCTGCTGGTACTTGAGGTTCGTGTCCGTTGTGACGAGGACCTCGAACTGGGCAGTCTCTGCAGCGGCGATGAGCTCGCCGTTCTGCAGACCGGACCAGCCACGCTCGTAGGCTGTTTCAACGAAGTGACCGACCAATGCTCGACGCAGCGGGGCGGGCGTGCCCTGGTCGAACAGGATCTTCACTCAAGCCACTGCCAGAGAACTGCGTGCAGCGTGCTCCAGAACGGCGCGCGCTTGCTCGAGCGTTACGCCAGGAAACCACTCGACGAACTGGTGAACGGACGCGTCGTCCTCGAGGTTTTCGAAGAGCGCGGCCACGGGAACTCGCGTGCCGCGGAAGACCCAGGCGCCGCCTACACGGGCAGGGTCACGCTCAACAGCAGCGCAGGTGGACCAGTCGATCATGGCTGTGATGCTAGCACTCGGGTCGTTCGTGAAGGCTAACGTCGGAGTGACCGGCGGACCGCAACCGGACGCAAAGCTGCTCCGGTACCCGAATACGCTTGCGGTGCCTTGAGCGTTCGGGCGGCGCCAAGGTTGCGATCCCTGGCGCCTCGGAGTTCGCTGTCAACTGCCGACCAACCCGTTACGAATCGCGTACACCGTCAGCTCTGAGTTGTTCGCCAGCTGCAGCTTCTCGAGCACGCGCGCGCGGTACACCGACACCGTCTTCGGCGACAGCACCAGGTCGGTGGCGATGTCCGACAGCCGCTTGCCCGAGGCGATCATCACCAGCGTCTGCAGTTCACGGTCGGACAGCTTCTCGTGCGGCTGGCCGGTGGCCGGTGTGCTGAGGTTTTCCACCAGCATCTGCGCGATCTCGGGCGTCACGTACTTGCGCCCCTGCGCCACCGTGCGCACCGCCTGCACCAGCAGCTGCGGGTCACCGCCCTTGTTGACGTAGCCGTGCGCGCCGGCGCGCAGCGCGCGGATCGCGTACTGGTCCTCGGGGTACATGCTGACGATCAGCACCTTCACCGTGGTGCCCTCGTCCTTCAGCGCATGCAGCACGTCCAGGCCGCTGCGCCCCGGCAGGTTGATGTCGAGCACGAGCACGTCGCAGGGCGCGCCCTTGCCGTCCTCGGCGTTGCCGAGGGTGCGCATCAAGGTGCGCAACTCGCCATAGTCGCCGGCCTCGCCGACCACCTGGATGTCGTCGGCATCGGACAGCGTGTCGCGGATGCCGCGCCGGATCAGCGCATGGTCGTCGCAGAGAATCACTTGGATCATAGATTTCCCCAGGCCGAGGGGTCGTGCGTGGCGGCGGCTTCTTCGGCCGGCATCGTCGGCGCGGCCTCGGGCTCGGCGGTGGCCATCGGGATCGACAGGATCAGCGTCGTGCCGCGCGCCGAGCTGGACAGGTCGATCCAGCCGCCGACGGTGGCGGCGCGCTCCTGCAGCCCGCGGATGCCGAAGCTGCGCGCCTTGGCCAGGTCGCGGCTGCTCAGGCCCCGGCCGTTGTCGCTGATCTCCAGCGACAGCGCGTCCGGCGCGAGCATCAGGTCCAGGCGCACGCGCGTCGCCTGCGCATGTTTGCTGACGTTGGTCAGCGCCTCCTGCGCGGTGCGGTAGGCGACCAGCGGCACGCCCACCGGCAGCTGCAGGCTTTCGTGGCTGGTGTGGAAGCGGCACTCGATGCCGGTGCGCCTTTCGTGCCGGCTGGCCATCCACTGCAGTGCCGCCACCAGGCCCTGCTCCAGGATCGCCGGACGCAGGTTGTGCATGATGCGCTGGCTGGCTTCGATGGCATATGTCACCGTCTCCAGCGCAGCCTGCGCACGCGCGCGCACCGGCTCGCTGCCGGCATGGCGTGCGATCCAGGCCAGGTCGAAGTTCAGCGCGGTCAACGAGCCGCCGACGTCGTCGTGGATCTCGCGCGCGATCGCGCTGCGCTCCTGCTCGACGCTGGTCTGCAGGTGCTGCGCCAGCTCGGCCAGGCGCTGGCGCGAGGCCTGCAGCTCCTCGTCGGCGGCGGCGCGCGCACGCCGCGCCTCGGCCGCCTCGATCGCATGCTCCATCGCCGGCGCCAGCCGCGCCAGGTTGTTCTTCAACAGGTAGTCGGACGCGCCGTTGCGCATCGCCTCGACCGCGGTGTCCTCGCCGATCTCGCCCGACACCAGGATGAAGGGCCACAGCCGCCCGCTGTCGCGCAGCATGTCCAGCGCCTGCAGGCCCGAAAAGCCCGGCAGGTTGTAGTCCGACAGGATCAGGTCCCACTCGCCCTGCAGCTCGGCGGCGAACTCGGCGCGCGACTCGATGCGCCGCGATTGCACCTGCAGCCCGGCGCGCTGCAGGTGCGCCATGGCCAGCTCGTGGTCGAGGTCGGAATCCTCCAGGTGCAGCACGCGCAGGTTGCGCGGCGGTGCGTCGTCGCTCAT
>CAYUPF010000200.1:0-7183 GCA_964446545.1 uncultured Rubrivivax sp. | reverse complement strand
TGGACCATTCGGCGCTGGTGCGGGCGCTGGAGCTGATGGCCGCGCACGAGGTGGCCAAGGCCTAAGATCGCGGCGATGAGCCCCGATCCGAAGACACAGCCCAGAGAATTCCTGCGCAGCCTGTACGACACCGCGGTGGCGCGCGCGCTGCCGGCACAGAACACCGCGCCCTTCCTGCCGCCGCCCCCGAAGGGCCGCACGCTGGTGCTCGGCGCCGGCAAGGCCGGCGGCGCGATGGCCGCGGCGGTGGACGCGCTGTGGCCGGCCGACGCGCCGCTGTCCGGCCTGGTGGTCACGCGCTATCACCATGTGCCGCCGGCCTACAAGGCCAAGCCCGGTCGCATCGAGGTCGTCGAAGCCTCGCATCCGGTGCCCGACGCTGCTGGCGAACGTGCGGCGCAGCGCATCCTCGAGCTGACGCAGGGACTGACGGCCGACGACCTGGTGCTGTGCCTGATCAGCGGCGGCGCCTCGGCGCTGCTGTCGCTGCCGGCCGAAGGTTTGTCGCTGGAGGACAAGCGCGCCATCAACAAGGCGCTGCTCAACAGCGGTGCGGCCATCGACGAGATGAACTGCGTGCGCAAGCACCTGTCGGCTATCAAGGGCGGCCGCCTGGCCGCGCACTGTGCGCCGGCGCGGGTGGTGACGCTGCTCATCAGCGACGTACCCGGCGACGCGCCGGAGGTCATCGGCAGCGGCCCGACGGTGCCCGATTCCAGCACCTGCGCCGACGCGCTGCGCATCCTGCAGCGTTACGGCATTGACATTCCGGCGGCGGCACGAACGGGCCTGGACAGCGGCGCCTTCGAGACGCCCAAGCCCGGCGACGCGCGCTTCGCCGGCCACGAGGTGCACATGATTGCCACGCCGCAGCAAAGCCTGGAGGCCGCTGCCGCGCTGGCGCGGTCGGCGGGCATCGAGGCGCACATCCTCAGCGATCAGATCGAAGGCGAATCGCGCGAGGTCGGCAAGGTGCATGCGGCGCTGGCGCGCGCGGTAGCGCGGCGCGGCACGCCTTTCGCCAAGCCCTGCGTCATCCTCAGCGGCGGTGAGACCACGGTCACCGTGAAGAGCAAAGGGGGTCGAGGCGGCCGCGCCGGCGAATTCCTGCTCGGCTGCGCCATCGCGCTGCAGGGTGAAGCGGGCGTGCACGTGCTGGCGGCCGACACCGACGGCATCGACGGCATCGAGGACAACGCCGGCGCCATCGTCACGCCCGACACATTGGCGCGCGCGATGGCTGCGGGCCTGAAGGCCGGCGAATACCTGGACCGCAACGACGCCTACGGCTTCTTCCAGGGCTTGAGCGACCTGGTGGTGCCGGGGCCGACCTTCACCAACGTCAACGACTTCCGCGCGCTGCTGGTGCTGTGAAGCCGCAGCACGTCGTCTTCGTCTGCACCGGCAACATCTGCCGCAGCCCCACCGCGCATGCGGTGCTGCGCCAGCGCATCGCCGCGCTCGGACTGGCGGACCGGCTGACCGTCGATTCGGCGGGGCTGGAAGCCTGGCATGCCGGCGAAGCGCCCGACAGCCGCAGCATCCACCATGCGCGGCAGCGCGGCTACGAGCTGTCGGACCTGCGCGCACGGCCCTTCCGGCGCGATGAGTTCGAGCATGCCGACTGGGTGCTGGTGATGGACGATGGCCATCTGCTGAGCGCCGTGCGGCTGTGCCCGCCGCAGCATGCACACAAGCTGCGCCTGCTCACCGACTTCTGCCGCGTGCAGGCCGCCGGCGAGGTGCCCGACCCGTACTACGGCCAGGCCCGCGACTTCGAGCATGTGCTCGATCTGGTCGAGGACGCCTGCGATGGGCTGCTCGAGCAACTGGGCTGCGACGGCTCGCTCAAGCCTCGCGCCTGAGCACCAGGCTCAGGCTGTTGAAGCCGTCGACATGCGCGTAGTCGAAGCGCTCGCTCATCCGCGCCACCAGCGGCAGGCCCAGGCCGCCGGGCCTGCGGTCTTCGACCGGCTTGTCCAGCCTGGGCAGCTTGGCCAGGTACTGCAGCGGGTCGAAGGGCGGCGCGCGGTCGGCGAAGCGCAGTGCCAGCTGCGTCGGGCCGATGTCCAGCTCGATGTGCACCGGAGAGTCGTGGTCGCCGCGGTGGCCATGCATGAGGGTGTTGGTGAACAGCTCTTCGATGATCAGCGTCAGCCGCAAGGCATCGCCCGGTGCCACGCCCTGGCGCGCGCAGAAGTCTTCGACGAAGGCCGTGGCCAGCGCCAGCTGGTCGCTGCGTGCCTGGAAGATGCGTCGTTCGCTGTCGGTCATCGCGCTCTGAGGTTAAGCTGCACCCAGTGACCGGAGACCTTCATGAAAGTTGCCTTCCTCGTCCCCCTGCGCTGCGCCTGGCTCGCCCTGGCGCTGGTCGTCGCCCTGCCGGCGGTGGCCGAAATCGGCCAGATCAAGACACGCAAGGGCCAGGTGTCGGTGGAACGCAAGGGCCAGCTGCTGCCTGCCGAAGTGGGCATGCAGCTCGAAGCGGCCGACACGCTGAAGACCGGCGCCGACGGGGCGGTGGGCATCACCATGCGCGACAACTCCCTGCTCTCGGCCGGGCCGAACAGCATCCTGTCGCTGGAACGCTTCGAATTCGACGCCACCACCCACCAGGGCCGCTTCGACGCGCAGCTGCAGCGCGGCACGCTGGCCGTGGTGTCGGGGCGCATTGCCAAGCAGTCGCCGCAGGCGATGACGGTGCGCACGCCCTCGGCGCAGCTGGCCGTGCGCGGCACCGACTTCGTGGTGGCGGTGGGTGAGTAGCGCCTGGCGCAAGCTCGCGGCGCTGCTGCTGGTGGCGTTGCTTGGCGCTTGCGCTTCCAAGCCGCAGGGCACGGTGGTGCTGCTGCCCGACGCGGACGGCCGCGACACTGCCGTGTCGGTCAAGCAGGCCGAGGGCGAGTTGCTGCTCGACAAGCCCTATGCCGCGGCGCAGCTGACCAGCCGCGGCCCGCTGAAGGCCACCTCCAGCGCCGATCAGGTGCAGGCCCAGTTCGGCGACGCGCTGGCGGCGCGGCCGCTGCCGCCGGTGCAGTTCACGCTGTACTTCATCGAAGGCAAGGACGAATTCACCGACGAATCGAAACGCGCCTTCGACAGTGTCCTCGCCGAGATCGCCCAGCGCCCGGTGCCCGACGTGCTGGTCATCGGCCACACCGACACCGTCGGCACCGATGCCTTCAACGACAGCTTGTCCAGGCAGCGCGGTGAGGTGGTGCGCAAGGCGTTGCTGGCGCGCGGCATCAAGGCGGAGAGCATCGTCGTCGTCGGCCGCGGCAAGCGCGAACCCGTCGTGCCCACCGCCGACAACGTGGCCGAGCCGCGCAACCGGCGCGTCGAGATCCTGGTGCGCTAGCCTGGCCTTCACGCAGCCGCTCCTGCCGGGCCGTTCCAGCGCAGCGCCAGGATCGTCAGGTCGTCGGCCGGCTCGGCGCCGGCGGCAAAGGCGTTGACATCGGTCTGCAGCGCCTCGACCAGCGCGCGTGCGCCGACGCCGCGCTGCTGCAGATCCAGCAGCCGCTGCTGCACGCGCTGATTGCCGTAGAGCTGGCCGTCGGGCGTCTGCGCCTCGGTCACGCCGTCGGTCATCAGGCACAGCATCTCGCCCGGCAGCAGCCGTGTGCTGGCGCCGCGGTAGTCGAAGTCGGGCATCGCGCACAGCGGCGGGCCATCGCCGTCGGCGATGCGCCGCAGCTCGCCGTGGCTGGGGTGCAGCCGGTAGGGGTTGTCGTGGCCGGCGTTGCAGTAGCGCAGCTCGCCGCTTTGCAGGTCCAGGATGGCGGCGAAGGCGGTGACGAACAGATTGCCCGGGTTGTCGCGCGAGACCTCGCCGTTGGCCACCACCATGATGGCGCCGATGTCGGCCTCGGGTGCGCGCAGCATCGCGCTCTTGTACAGCGCCTTGCTCACCGCCATGAAGATCGATGCCGACAGCCCCTTGCCGGCGACGTCGCCCACCAGCAGGAACAACCGGCGCTCGTCGAGCATGAAGAAGTCGTACAGGTCGCCGCCGACCTCGCGCGCCGGCTGCAGCGTGGCATGCAGGTCGACGCGCGGGTCGGCGTGCAGCGTTTCGGCACGCGGCAGCGTCGCGGTCTGCACCTGCTGCGCCGCCTGCAGCTCGCCGGACAGGCGCGCGCTGTCCTCGCGCTGCGTCTGCACCAGGCGCTGCAGCGCGCGCCCTTGCTGCGTGGTTTCGGCCAGCGTCAGCAGCAGCAGCACGCCGAAGAACAGCAGCAGGCTCAAGCCCGGCGTCAGCGCGTCGAACAGCAGCTGTTGCGAGCGAAAGGCGACGAAGGCCAGCAGCACCGGCACGGCCACGCAGCCCAGCAGCAGCAGCGCCGACGGCCAGGTGCGCCAGCGCGGCACGGCCCACAGCAGCAGGCCGCCCAGCAGCAGCAGCACGGCGGCCTCCAGCGCCGGCGCCCAGTCGGGGCGGTGCAGCAGCGTGCCGTCGAGCAGGTTCTCCAGCAGCTGCGCGTGGATCTCGCTGCCCGACATGCGCTCGCCGATCGGCGTGTTCTGGTAGTCCTGCAGCGCCACGCCGGTCAGGCCGATCAGCACCAGCTGGCCGCGCAGGTCGGCCTCGTGCACGCGGCCGTCGAGCACGTCCACCGCCGAGACGAAACGCTGCGCCAGGTGGCGCGAGAAGTACACGCGCACCGTGCCGTCCGCCTCGGTGGGCACCATCAGCCGGCCGACAGCGATGCTGTCGACGGTATCGCCCGACACCGCCAGGCGCAGCGATGGCGCGCGCTGCGCGACGCGCAGCATTTCCAGCGCCAGCGACGGCAGCAGGGTGCCGCCGATGCTGGCCACCGTGGGCATGCGCCGGATCACGCCGCGCGAGCTTTCGGTGGAGATCAGGCCCCAGCCGTCGGCCTGGCTGTCCAGCTCGTCGATGCTGGTCAGTGCGCCAGCATATTCGGGCACTGCGGCGTTGCCGTTGCCGTGCACCGTCACCGGCGCGGCGCGCATTGCATGCGGCGTCGGCTCGGTGGTGCCGGCCACCACCAGCACGGCGGGTGCCTGCGCCAGCGCGCGCGCCAGCTGTGAATCGTGCGTGGGCAGCGCGCGCAGCGCCTCGGCCAGCGCGCGGTTCTCCACCTGCGACTGCGCCAGCAGCCGCTCGGGCGACAGCGCGTCGGCCTCGGGCATGAGGATGTTCAGGCCGATGGCCGCCGGCTCGGCGCGCTGGATGATGCGCACCAGCCGCGCCAGCAGGTTGCGCGGCCAGGGCCACCGGCCCAGTTCCTGCAAGCTCTTCTGGTCGATTTCGACCACCGTCACCGGCAAGGTCGCCACCTGGCGCGGCCACAGCGCCTGGTGTGCGTCGAACCAGGCCGACTGCAGCCGCTCGACGAAGCTGCCGTGGCTCCATACCATCGCGGCCAGCAGCACCAGCAGCACGGCGCAGGCCAGCCGGATGCGCAGCGCCCAGGGGCTCACAAGCCGATGTCCAGCCCGTCGTAGGCGGCGCTGACACGCAGCGGCGCCGCGCCGCGCGTGATCTCCTCCAGCCGCCGCGTCTCGGCCAGCATGGCCTCGATGGCGGTGTCGTCGAACACCGGCTCGTGGTGGGTCATGCACAGGTGGCGCACGTTGGCCAGCTGGCACAGCTCGACGGCGACGACGTTGCTGGAGTGGCCCCAGTCGGCCTTGACCGAGATGGCGTCGGCCAGCGAGTACATGGCGTCGAAGATCACCAGGTCGGCATCGCGGAAGAAGTGCACGAAGCGCTCGGTATGCGCTGGGTCGGCCAGCGGGTGTTCCGAATCGGTGGAATACACCAGCACCTTGCCCTGCGCTTCGAAGCGGTAGCCGTAGGAATCGCCGGTATGGCGCTGCAGCATGGTGGTCACACGCAGGCCGGCCACATCGTGAGGCACGCCGGGCTCGAGGTGGCGGAACTCGATGCGGCCTTCGAAGATGGTGTCGAAACCCACCGGGAAGGACGGCGGCTCCTGCTGGCGGCGCAACGCGGCCCCGATCTCGCGGTGGCTACCGTAGATGAGCACGCGGTTGCCCGGGATGAAGGCCGGCACGAAAAACGGCAGGCCCATGATGTGGTCCCAGTGCAGGTGGGACATGAAGATGTGGAAGGTCTGCGCCTTGCCGGCGCGCCGCGCCATCGCCGCCTGGCCGAAGGGCCGCAACCCGCTGCCCATGTCGCAGACCACGTAGTCGGGACCGCCCGTATCGACTTGCACGCAGGCGCTGTGGCCGCCGTAGGTGCCGGCCAGCGCGAAGGGCAGGCTGCCCAGCAGGCGTTCGATGTCGGCGTCGCTGTCGAGGGCCTGGCCGCGCGCCGCACGCAGCACGCCGCGCAGCTTGTCGCCCAGGCCGGCCGAGGTCAGCGCCACCGGCAAAGAGCCGCGCGTGCCCCAGAAGTGCACGCTCTTCATGTGGGCCGCCGTGCGTGGTACGCGGCCAGTGCCGCGTCGGAAGCCTGGGCCAGTGCGTCATCGAGCGTGGCGTTGACGGTCAGCACCTTGTCGAAGCGGCTGATGGTGAAGATCTCGGCCACCACGCTCTGCAGCGCGGCCACGCTGAGCCGCGCCTGCGCCGCGCGCATCTGCTTGGCGGCGATCATCAGCACGCGCAGGCCCACGCTGCTGATGTAGTCGACACCCGAAAAATCGAGCACCAGCGCGCCGCGTCGTTCGCTGGCCTGGGCTACCAGTGGCAGCAAGGCGGCTTCCAGATCGGCAGCACTGCGGTGGTCGATGCGGCCCACGGGCGCCACCACGGTGGTGTCGGCAAACTGCTGCGTCGTGATGTGCACGGTGCGACCCCTGGAGGCTGGTTTCGGCGTGGACCGGAAGGATGCAATTCAGTATAGGAGAAGGCCGCTGCGATGGTGGCGTGCCGTGCGTTGTTCTATAACGCCGGCTACGGAGGGCCGGCCATGGACGCGCTGATCTACTACCTGCTGCTGATCGCGGCTTTCATCGGCATCGTCGTCTGGGCCTTCGGGCGCAAGCGCAAGGCGCGCTTCGAGAAGGACGCGAAGATCCCCTTCAACGGCGACAAGGGCTGAGTCAGGCGCAGGGTGGCTTGCGCCTGCACGGCGTGTACTACGACGTAATGCATCCGGACGCCGCCGCCACTCGGCAGGTGCGCTTCCAGGTGCAGTCGATGTTCCCGCCGTGAACAAGCACGGCCGAGCCCAAGACTCAGC
>CAYUPF010000199.1:0-7339 GCA_964446545.1 uncultured Rubrivivax sp. | reverse complement strand
TAGTCGGCCGCGCATTGCAGCTTGCGCGGCAGGATGACCTCGATGTACTCGCGCTGCGGGTCGGCGGCGCGGGCCAGCAACTCGGCCTCGTCCAGGTACAGCAGCGAAGACGGGTCGGTGATGCCGGGGCGCACCGACAGCGCGCGCTCTCGCAGCGCGGCCGGATAGTGCGCCACGTACTGCGGCACTTCGGGCCGCGGGCCGACCAGGCTCATGGTGCCGGCCAGCACATCCAAGAGCTGCGGCAGCTCGTCCAGCCGTGTGCGCCGCAGCCAGCGCCCGACGCGCGTGATGCGCGGGTCGTCGCCCACCGTCAGCGCTGGCCCGCGCTGCGGCGCATCGGCCACCATCGTGCGGAACTTGTGGATGTCAAAGGGCTCGCCATGGCGCCCCACCCGCTGCTGGCGGAAGAACACCGGCCCACGCGAATCGAGCTTGATGGCCAGCGCGATGGCCAGCATCAGCGGCGACAGCACAAGCAACGCCAGGCTGGCGCCCAGCAGGTCGAAGGCGCGCTTGGCCATCAGTACCGCTCGGCCGTTCCGAAGGTACTGAACGCCCCCTCGGGGGGCCGCGAACGACGTGCGCTTGGGGGCCCCATCACGCCAAGATGCCGCGCACCGCATCCGCCACGCGCTGCACGTCGGCATCGCTCATGCGGGTGTACAGCGGCAGGCTCACGATGCGCTCGTAGGCCTTGTGCGCCTGCGGAAACTGCTCGGGCCTCAACGCATAACGCTCGCGCCAGTACGGGTGCAGGTGCAGCGGGATGTAGTGCACGCTGCAGCCGATGCCGGCATCGAACAGCCTTTCGATGAAGCGGTCGCGCTCGATCGCGGCGCCATCGCCCAGGCGCGACGCGTACAGGTGCCAGGCATGCTGGTCGCCCTGCCGCGGCTGCGGCGGCACGATCAGCGGCAGGCCGGCGAAGGCCGCGTCGTACAGCGCGGCGATGCGCTGGCGTGCGCGCTGGAAGGCGTGGGCCTTCTTCAGCTGCTGCAGGCCCAGCGCTGCGGCGATGTCGGTCAGGTTGTACTTGAAGCCCGGCGCCACGACCTCGTAGTACCAGCTCGGCACCTTGGCGGTGAAGCGGTCGAAGGCATCGCGGTTCATGCCGTGCAGGCGCATCACGCGCGCGCGCTTCGCCAGCGCGGCATCGCGCGTGACCAGCATGCCGCCTTCGCCGGTGGTGATGGTCTTGTTGGCATAGAAGCTGAACACCGTGGCGTCGCTGGCCAGCGTGCCCACCAGCTGCCCCCCGCAGGTGGTGGGCAGCGCGTGGGCAGCGTCTTCCACCACCTTCAGGCCATGGCGGCGCGCAATGTCCAGCAGTGCCGGCATGTCGGCCGCCAGGCCGCCGTAGTGCACCGGCAGGATGGCCTTGGTACGCGGCGTGATCGCGGCCTCGACGGCGGCAGGGTCGATGTTCAGCGTGGCCGGGTCGATGTCCACCAGCCGCACGTCGGCGCCCAGGTAGCGCACCACCTCGGCGGTGGCGGTGAAGGTTTGGGTGGTGGTGATGACCTCGTCGCCCGGGCCGATGCCCAAGCCTTCCAGCGCCAGGTGCAGCCCGGCGGTGGCCGAGTTGACGGCAATGGCCTGCAACGAATCATCCCCCAGGAAGTCGCGGAAATCGGCCTCGAAGCGCGCCGCCTTCGGGCCGGTGGTGACCCAGCCGGACTTCAGCGTGTCCACCACCTCGGCGATCTCTTCGTCGCCGATGTCGGGCAGGGCAAAGGGCAGGAAGGGCCGGCTCATGGGATGGTCGGCGAAGTCTACCGGGCAACCCAGGCCAGCACATGCGTGCGCAGCCAGGGCAGGCTGTTGGCCACCGGCAGCAGCCCCGGATGCACACGCGCCAGCGCTCGTGCCAGCGGCGGCGCCAGCGTCACGCGGCGATGTGTCAGCCGGCCGTGCGGGAACAGCGCGCGCAGGCGCCGCAGCGGCACGCCGCGCACGTCCGGGTTGCGCGGGTTGTCGACGATGAAGTCGTAGCACAGCACCGCGCCGCCCGGCTTCAGCCAGGACCACATCGCATCGGCCAGGCGCTGCTGGTAGCCGTCGTCCAGCAGCGAGGAGAACACGGTCGAGACGAAGACGATGTCCAGCGACTGCGCCGCCACCTCGGCCTGCAGCGCGTCGCCACCGTGCAGTTGCACCGCCTCGGGCAACACGGCGCGCGCCATCGCCAGCCGCTCGGGCAGCAGCTCGATGCCGCTCAGCCCTGCCGGCGCGAAACCCAGGCGCAGCAGTTCCAGCAGGTTGCCGCCGGCGCCGCAGCCCACTTCCAGCAGGTGCAGCGCGGACAGGTCGTGCCGGCCCGCCTGCATCAACAAGTCGCGCAGCGCGCGCTGCCGCTCTTGCACCGCGTGCATCACCTCGGGCCGCAGCAGGCTATAGCGGCCCGCATCCGTGCGGCGCGCATAGCGCTCGGCGACCGCGTCGGCCTCAGCGTCACCCAGCGAACGCCGCGGAACCGGCTCCGCCGGGCCGCTGGCGTTACCCCCTGGGGGCGGCGCCGCCGCAGGCGCTTCGGGGGGAATCACGTCAATGCCTCGATGAAACGCTGCGCCAGCACCGCATAGCTGTGGTGCGCGCGCACGTACTGCCGGCCGCGCTCGCCCATCGCGCGGCGCTCGTCGGCGCTCAGCGACGCCAGCTGGCGCAGGCCCGCAGCCACGGCCGCCGGCGCCTCGGGCGACACCGTCAAGCCGCAGCCGGCATCGGCCACGGGGTCGTTGCCGGCATCCACCGAATGCAGCACCGGCACGCCGGCCATCATGTAGTCCATCAGCTTGTTCGGCGCGATGCCGAAGCGGTAGATCGGCACCCGCTGCCAGCCGATGTAGGCGAGGTCGACCGCGCCCAGCAGCGACGGGATCTGCGCCTTCGGCACTGGCGGCAGCAACGTCACGTTATCCAGCCCTTCGTCGGCCACGCGGCGCGCCAGCCGCGACTTCTCGTGGCCATCGCCGACCAGCACGAACTGCAACGCCACGCCACGCAGCAGCACCGCCGTGTCGAGCAGCGTGTCCAGCGCATTCGGCAGGCCCATCGAACCGGCATAGCCGACCACCATGCGACCGGCCTCGCGTGCAGCAGCCAGCGAGCGCGCCACGTCCTCGCGCAAGGGTTGCGGCGCTGCTTGCCAGTCGTCCAGCGCGATGCCGTTGGGCACGATGTGCAGCTTGCGCAGGTCCAGCCCGCGCGAGGCCATGTAGGCGTGCACCTTGGGCAGCATCGACACCACCCGATCGGCATCGCGGTAGGCCGCGTCCTCGGCCGCCTGCACCAGCACGATGAAGGGGTGCCAGCGCGGCATGCCCGACAGCTCGATCGGCGACAGCGGCCACAGGTCGTGCACCTCGTAGACCAACCTGGCGCCGCAGCGCCGCGCCAGCCGCCGCGCCACCCAGATGTCCATCGGGTAGGTGCTGGAGGCGATGACCACGTCGGGCCGGAACTCGTCGATCAGCTGCGGCGTGCCGGACCACACGCCGCGCAGGAAGGCGCCGATGTTGCGCAGCCGCCCCGGGCCGTTGCCCTGGTAGGCCGGCGTGGGCAGCCAGCGGTAGCGGATGCCGTCGATCAACTCGTCGCCGGCGCGCGGCTGGCGCGCGCGCACGTGCGAGAAATCGGCCGCGACGATCTGCACCCGATGGCCCGTGCGCACCCATTCGCGCGCCAGGTAGTAGGGGCGGAACTCCATGCCCAGCTGCGGCGTGCCCGCGTAGTGGTTGATCAGCAGGATGTTCATGCCGCCTGCAGCTCGCGCAAGCGCGCCAGGAAGGCCTGCACGCCGGGGCCGAACATCGCGTGCTGCCCCACCCATGCGTGGTTGGCGCGGGCGATGGTCTCGCCGCGTTCGCGCAAGGCCTGCAGCGCGGCCGGCGGCGGCATCGCGCCATTGGCCAGGATCAAACCGTTGTCGCCGCTGCGCACCAGCTCGTGGTTGGCCGGCAGCTCCGACAGCAGCGGCACGCAGCCGTGGGCCAGGGCTTCCAGCACCGACACCGACACCGAATCGCTGCGAGGCAGGCTCAGGTACCAGCGTGAGCGCGCAAAGTGTTCGGCCTGCGTGTCGGCATCCAGCCTGCCGACGAAGCGCACCTGGTCCAGCAGGCCCAGGTGGCGCACCTGGGCCTGCAGCGCGCCGAGCAAGCTACCGTCGTTGGCCACCACCAGCCGCGCCTGCGGCCACTGCGCCGCGATGGCGGCGAAGACCTCGATCACGCGTTGCGGCGCATAGATCGGCTCCAGGCCGCGGTTGGCGAAGAACAGCGCATCGTCCTTGTGGTCCGGCAGCGGCGGCAAGGCCTCCAGCCCGAAGGGAAAGCACATCACCTCGCCGGCGCCCAGCTCGCGCATGCGCTGTGCCATGTGCAGCGAATCACTGGTCGTCAGCGCGCAGGCGCGCAGCACGCGGCCCAGCAGCGCGCGCTGCAGCGCACTGCGCTGCGGCGTGACCAGCACGTCCGAGCCCCAGGCCGAGCCGGCCAGCAGCCCCGGCGCGCCCAGCAGCGTGGCCGCCAGCCAGGCCATCGTGCCGTGGGAGGTGAGGTAGTGCGCATGCACCCAGTCGGGCTGCACGCGGCGCAGCCAGCGGGCGAACTGCGGCAGCTTGCGCAACAGCGCGGCGTTGCCGCCACCGGTCTTTGGCTGGGTTCCCAGCGCCAGCCGCCGCTCGGCCGGCAGCAAGGCATCGAAACCGGGCAGGAAACCGCGGCTCGATGCTGCCCACAGCTCGAGCTGCGGCGCCAGCGCGCGCGCCCACTTCAGCAGGTGCGGGCTTTCGCCGTCACCCCACAGCACCAGGCGCATCGGTGTCATGGCTCGGTGCGCCCGGCCCAGGCTTCGTAGTACGGTCGCAGTTCGGGAGCCTCGGCAAGCGCCCGCGCGTCGAGCCTACGGGTGTCGCCGACGACCTTTGCCGGGTTGCCGGCAAGGATTGCGAAGTCGGGGAAGTCGCCCTTGACCTGGGCGTAGCTTGACACGAGCGACCCGCGCCCGATGCGAGTGCCTGGCAGGATCGTGGCATGCGCAGCAACGAAGGTGAAGTCGCCGATCTCCACCGCTGCGGTTTGGTAGACCTTCTTGTCGCTCGTGTTCACGTACTCTCGGCCATAGAGGCGAATGGCCATGTGGCTCGAATGCGTGAAGATGCCGGTGAAGAATCCGATCTGGCAGCCTTCACCGATGCGCAGTCCGTAGGTTGCGTCCAGCACGCTGAAGTGCCCGACGAAGACGTGGTCACCGATCTCCAGCCGGTCGCGCGCAAAGATGAAGCACTGGTTGCTCACCCGAGTGTGAGGAAGATAGTGACCATCTCCACGCACCCAACCGCCGACCACGCGCGGACCGGTGGCGCGCGAAATCAGCACCTTCAGCGGCTGCCACAAACGCCGCGCCATGCTGGCGGGATGTGTCGTCGTCATGAGTCGTCCTGCAGTGCGCCGACCGGCCAGGTCGCAAGGCGCACGAAGTAGTAGCCGAAGTACAGCGCCATCGCCGCCGACACGGCCCAGCCGGCGGCATTCAGGCCGCCGATCGCCAGCCCGGCGGCCAGCGCCGCGATGAACATCGCCTGGCCCACCAGCGACAGCTTCAGCGCCCAGGCCTGCGCGCCCCAGGCCATGGTCGCCACCGACAGCGGCGAGGCGACGAAGTGCAGCCCGATGTACAGCGCCAGCGCGCGCGCCAGCTCGCCGGCCTCGCGCCAGGACGCGCCGAAGGCCGCGGCAAAGGCCGCCGGCGCACACAGCCACAGCGCCCCCACCAGCGGCAGCGCCAGCAGCGCCAGCGTGCGCATCACGCGGCGCACGGCCTGGCGCCCCTGCGCGGTGGCCGCGCCGCCGGCCGCCAGCGCCGGATACAGCGCCTGCGACACCGCGCCGCCCACCAGCGTGGCAGGCGCCTTCAGGTAGCGCAGCGCCAGGCCCCAGAAGCCGGCCGCGGCCGGGCCCTGCCAGGCGGCGATCAGCGCCACCGCCAACGTGTCCTGCAGCGCGCCCAGAAAAGCATGCGGCGTGTTCAGCAGCGGAAAGTCGCGATGCCGCCGCGCCGCCGCGGCCATGGCCGCACGCGATGCCTGCCCGCCCTGCCCCCCGCGCGGGCGCAGCCAGGCCGCCGCCGCCAGCGCCGCGGCGATGGGCGCGGCGATCAAGCCCCACAGCCCGGCACCGGCGGCGCCGGCGGCGGCCTGCAGCGCGGCGCCGCCGCCATGCTGCAGCACGCGGCTGGTGGCCAGCGCGCCGAAGCGCTGCGCGCGCATCGCCACCAGAGTGGCCAGCGACAGCCAGCCCAGCGCACCCACGGCAGCCGGCAGCCACAGCGGCCACAGCGCGCCGAGGTACAGCGCCCAGGCGATGGCGCCGACGGCACTGACGCCGATCACGGCCAGCAGGATCCAGCGGCACAGCGCCACCAGCGCCCGCGCCTCGCCGTCGTCCTGCGCCAGGGGCAGTGCGTGTTCGTAGCGCGCGCAGGCCACCACCGCGACAGTGGCCGCCACCGCCGCAAACAGGTGGTACAGGCCGAACTGCGTCGGCGTGTACAGCCGCGTCAGCAGCGGGCCCAGCAGCAGCGGCAGCGCCTGCGCCAGCGCGCCGCCGGCCATCAGCGTGAGCGTGGCGCGCAGCAGCGGGGAGCGGGCGGCAGCCATCGGCGCGGGCAGATCAGCCCAGCGCCTGCGCCAGCGCTGCGACCACACGGTCCTGGTCGGCGTGCGTCAGGTCGGCGCTCATCGGCAGGCTCAGCACCTGCTCGGCCACCTGCTCGCTGACGGGGCAGCGCGCGCCGGCGGCCCAGGGCGAATAGGCCGGCTGGCGATGCAGCGGCCGCGGGTAATGCACGGCCGTCGGTATGCCCAGCGACTGCAGCACGGCCTGCACATGGGCACGGCGCGGAACCAGCACCGTGTACTGGCCCCAGACGCAGTCGCGGTCCGCTCGCACGGCCAGCAACTGCAACTGCGGCACGGCGGCCAGCAGTTGCGCGTAACGCGCGCCGAGTTCATGCCGGCGCTGCAGCTCCCAGTCGAAGCGTTCCAGCTTGGCCAGCAGCACTGCGGCCTGCAGCGTGTCGAGCCGGCCGCCGACACCGATGCGCGTGTGGGTGTAGCGCGCGCTCTGGCCATGCACGCGGATCTCGCGCGCCGCGCGCGCCAGTGCCTCGTCGTCGGTGAAGAGGGCGCCGCCATCGCCGTAGCAGCCCAGCGGCTTGCTCGGGAAGAAGCTGGTGGCGCCCCAGGTCGACAAGCCGCAGCTGCGCCGGCCCTGGTAACGCGCGCCGAAGCTCTGCGCCGCGTCCTCGATCACCGCCAGCCCGTGGCGCGCGGCGA
>CAYUPF010000198.1:2159-7342 GCA_964446545.1 uncultured Rubrivivax sp. | reverse complement strand
TCGCCCTGGCCTTCGATACGCTGGTACAGCGGCAGGAAATCGATGCGCGCCAGCTCCAGCAGCTCGTCCAGGCTGCCGAGCACGAAGTAGCTCTCCTGGAAGTCGTCGATGCGGTAGTGGGTGCGCATCACGCGCTCCAGCTCGAAGCGGATGCGGTGCGGCGACGCATCGTCGAGCGCGAACACCGTTTCGGTGGCCGAGCTGGCGATGCCGGCGCCGTAGATGCGCAGCCCGTCGCGCTGCTGCACCAGGCCGAATTCCACCGTGTACCAGTACACACGCGCCAGCTGCGTCAGCTTGCTTAAGCGCTGCGCGCGCAGCCCGCCTTCGCCGTAGGCCTGGATGTAGTCGGCGATCACCGGGTTCATCAGCATCGGCACATGGCCGAAGACATCGTGGAAGACATCGGGCTCTTCCAGGTAGTCCAACTCGTGCGGCTTGCGGATGAAGTTGCCCGAAGGGAAGCGCCGGTTCGCCAGGTGCTCGAAGAACACCTCGTCCGGCACCAGCCCCGGCACCGCGATCACCTGCCAGCCGGTGCGCTGCATCAGCACGTCCGACAGGCGGCGGAAGTCGGGGATCTGCTCGGGCCCGATCGGCAGCTCGCGCATGCCGGCGACGAACTCGTCGCAGGCGCGGCCGGGCAGCAACTTCGTCTGGCGTTCGAACAGCGTCTTCCAGGTGGCGTGTTCGGCGGCCGTGTAGCGCTCCCAGCCCTGGTCGATGCTCCAGTCGGCGCGCTCGGGGGCGGCGCCCGCCGCCAGGCCGTGCTTGACGTTGTCGATCAGCTGGCGCTGCATCAGCGCGCTCCCGCGGCAAAGGCGCGGTCGGCCAGCTGCGCCATGTGAATGTCGCGCTGCGACAGGCCCTGGCAGTCGTGCGTGCTCAGCGTCATGTCCACGCGGTTGTAGACGTTGAACCACTCCGGGTGGTGGTCGGCGCGTTCGGCGGCCAATGCGATGCGCGTCATGAAGGCGAAGGCCTCGCCGAAGTCGGCAAAGACGAAGCTGCGGCTGATGGCGCCGCGCGTGGCGTCGTGTGTCCACTGCGGCAGCGCCGCCAGTGCGTCGCGGACCTGTTCGGGTTCGAGCTTGCGGATCATGGTCATTCCCCTGAAGGCGAGGGCAGCACGGTGGCGCTGCAATCGCCGAAACCGATGCGGCGATAGCCGCCGCGCTGGCAGTGGCCGCGCAGCGTGATCGTGTCGCCGTCGAGCAGGAAAGTGCGCTGCTCGCCGTTGGACAGAGTGATCGGCTTCTTGCCGCCTTCGCTCAGCTCGAGCAGCGAACCCGCCTGGCCGGGCAGCGGGCCCGACAGCGTGCCCGAGCCGAACAGGTCGCCGCTGGACAGCGCGCAGCCGCCCACCGTGTGGTGCGCGACCAGCTGCGCCACCGTCCAGTAGGCGGCGTCGGCAAAGTTGGAGCTGGCGATGCGGTCGCCCGCGTGGCCGGCATCGCGCATCGCGGCGGTCTGCAGCCACACGTCCAGCCCCACGTCGAAGGCGCCATGCGCGCGGTCGTCGTCGTTGTCCAGGTAGGGCAGCGGCTGCGGCTCGCCGGCCGCCCGCGTGAAGGCCTTGCGGAAGGGCGCCAATGCCTCCAGCGTGATCATCCACGGCGAGCTGGTGCTGGCGAAGTTCTTCGCCAGGAAGGGCCCGAGCGGCTGGTACTCCCAGGCCTGGATGTCGCGCGCGCTCCAGTCGTTGAACAGCGTCAGGCCGAAGACATGCTGCTCGGCGCGTTCGATCGGGATCGGCTGGCCCATCGGGTTGGGCCGGCCGATGAAGATGCCGAGCTCCAGCTCCAGGTCCAGCCGCTGCGTCGGCCCCAGCCGCGGCACCGTGTCGCCGGGCCCCATCAGCTGGCCCATCGGCCGCATGAAGGCATGGCCGCTGGGCATCACGGTGGAGGCGCGGCCGTGGTAGCCGATCGGCACCCACTTGTAGTTGGGCAGCAGCGGGTTGTCGGGGCGGAACAGCTTGCCCACCGCGGTGGCATGGTGGATGCCGACGTAGAAGTCGGTGTAGTCGCCGATGTCGCAGGGCAGGCCGAGTTGCAGCTCGCTCATCGGCGCCAGCGCCTCGGACCAAGCTGCCTGCTGCGCGCTGCCGGCCGTCAGGCCGTCGCTGAGCGCGCGGCGCAACGCCAGCCGGTCTTCGGGCAGCAGCTGCATCAGCCGCGCCATGTCGGTGTGGGCTATCAGGCCGGTGCGCTGCAGGTCCAGCACCTGGTCGCCGATGGCCACGCCGATGCGCCAGCCGTCTTCGGCAGCCGACCTGAAACGGCCGAAGGGCAGGTTCTGGATCGGGAACTCGCAGTCGGCCGCATTGGCCGCTTCGACCCAGCTCTGGCGCTGCGCATCGTGCGTGGCGTCGATGACCGGCTTCATGCCTGGAACTCGCGCTGGTGCAGGAAGGCGGCGTGCTTCGGTGCGCGCTTGGTCTGGCTCCATTCTTCGAGCATGTCCCATTTGACCGCGTCGAGCTTCGCGTGGATCGCGGCTTCGTCGGGGTCCGGACAGGCCAGCTCGACGCGGTGGCCGTTGGGGTCGAAGAAGTAGATCGAATGGAAGGCGCCGTGGTCGGTGACGCCCAGCACTTCGACACCCTGGGCTTCGAGATGCGCCTTGTATTCGAGCAGCGTGGCCCGGTCCTTGACCTTGAAGGCGATGTGCTGCACCCAGTCGGGCGTGTTCGGGTCGCGGCCCATCGGCGCCTGGGTCGGCAGCTCGAAGAAGGCGAGCACGTTGCCGCCGCCGGCATCGAGGAAGACATGCATGTACGGGTCGGGCGCCTTGGTCGAAGGCACCTGGTCCTCGGCGATGGCCAGCACGAAACCCATGTTCAGCATCTTGCCGTACCACTGCACGGTCTGCTTCGCATCCTTGCAGCGGTAGGCGACGTGGTGGATCCTGTCGATCTGCAGCATCTCAAGCCTCCGTGGCGCTTTCGGCGGCGATGGCGCCGCGGCGGATCTGGTCGCGCTCCAGGCTTTCGAACAAGGCCTTGAAGTTGCCCTCGCCGAAACCTTCGTCGCCCTTGCGCTGGATGAACTCGAAGAACACCGGTCCGAGCAGCGTCTCGCTGAAGATCTGCAGCAGCAGCCGCTTGTGGCCGCCCTGCGTGCTGCCGTCGAGCAGGATGCCGCGTGTCTGCAGCTCCTTGACCGGCTCGCCGTGGCCGGGCAGGCGCTGCGCCAGCATCTCGTAGTAGACGTCGTTGGGCGCGCTCAGCACCGGCACGCCGGCCATCTGCAGCGCGTCGACGCTGGCATACAGGTTGTCGCTGAGCAGCGCGATGTGCTGGATGCCCTCGCCGTTGAACTGCATCAGGAACTCCTCGATCTGACCGCCGCCTTGTTTGGCCTCTTCGTTCAGCGGGATGCGGATCAGCCCGTCCGGCGCCGTCATCGCGCGGCTGGTCAGGCCGGTGTATTCGCCCTGGATGTCGAAGTAGCGGATCTCGCGGAAGTTGAACAGCCGCTCGTAGAACGCGCCCCAATAAGCCATGCGGCCGCGATAGACGTTGTGCGTCAGGTGGTCGATGATCTTGAAGCCGTGGCCCCGGGGATGGCGCTCGACACCGTCGATCCACTCGAAGTCGATGTCGTAGATGCTCTTGCCGTCCTCGTAACGGTCGATCAGGTACAGCGGCGCACCGCCGATGCCCTTGATGGCCGGCAGCTTCAGCTCCATCGGGCCGGTGGGCACGTCCACCGGCTGCGCGCCCAGTTCCAGCGCGCGGTGGTAGGCCTTGTGCGAATCGCGCACGCGGAAGGCCAGCGCGCAGGCGCTGGGCCCGTGCTCGGCGGCGAAGTAGCCGGCCAGGCTCTTGGGCTCGCGGTTGACGATGAAGTTGATGTCGCCCTGGCGGTACAGCAGCACGTCCTTGCTGCGGTGCCGGGCCACCAGCGAGAAGCCCATCTTCTCGAACAGCGGTTCCAGCACGCCGGCCACCGGCGAGGCGAACTCGACGAACTCGAAGCCCATCAGCCCCATCGGGTTGTCGAACAGGTCAGCCATGTTCATGCTCCTTGTCTCACAGCAGTTGGTCGAGGGCGATTTCGAAGGCGGTGCTGGCAATGCCCTGCCGGCCCTTCGAGCGATCATGGCAGCGTTGCAGAGCCCCTGCAATCGTCGCCGACACATCGCCGAAGATCGCCTCGTCGGAGATCTCGGCATCGCCTTGCATCAGGAAGGCGAAAGCGCGCGCCATGCCGCAGTTGGCGATGAAGTCGGGGATCACGGCGACGGCCGCGTCGGCCTGCTCGTAGATCGGGCCGTAGAAGATCTCGGCATCGGCGAAGGGCACGTTGGCGCCGCTGGACACCACTTCCAGCCCGCCGGCGACCATCTGCTCGACCTGCGCCTGCGTGACCAGGCGCGAACCGGCACAGGGCAGGAAGACCTCGGCGCCCAGGCTCCAGATGCGCGCATTGACCTCGTCGAAGCTCAGCAGGCCCTCGGCCTTGAGCTGGTTGCCGTCCTTGTTCAGGAACAGCGCGCGCAGTTCGTCGAAGGAGAAGCCTTCGGGCTTCAGCAACCCACCGGCGCGGTCGATGATGCCGACCACCTTGGCGCCGGCCTGCGCCAGGTAATACGCGGCCGTCGAGCCGACGTTGCCCCAGCCCTGCACGATGACGCGCTTGCCGGCGACATCGCCGCCGTAGAGGCGGTAGTAGTGCAGCACCGACTCGGCCACGCCCCAGCCGGTGATCAGGTCGGCGACGACGTACTTGCGCTCCACGCTGGGCGTGTAGCGGCGGTCCTCGACCACCTTCTTCACGCCCAGGCGCAGCTGGCCGACCTTCTGGATGCGCTCGCTGTCGCTGGGCTGGAAGTGGCCGTTGACCACGCCTTCCTGCGGGTGCCACAACCCGTAGCCTTCGGTGATGGGGATGACCTCGTGCACCTCGTCGACGTTGAGGTCGCCGCCTGTGCCGTAGTAGGTCTTCAGCAGCGGCGTCACCGCCTTGTACCAGCGGCGCAGCACACCGTTCTTGCGCGGGTCGGCCGGGTCGAAGTCGATGCCCGACTTGGCGCCGCCGATGGCCGGGCCGGAGACGGAGAACTTCACTTCCATCGTCTTGGCCAGCGACTCGACCTCGCGCCGGTCCAGGCCCTTGCGCATGCGCGTGCCGCCGCCGGCGGCGCCGCCGCGCAGCGAGTTGATCACCACCCAGCCC
>CAYUPF010000198.1:0-2059 GCA_964446545.1 uncultured Rubrivivax sp. | reverse complement strand
TCGTCGTCGAGGGCTTCGCCACGGGTCTTCTCGAACATGTGCAGCAGGTCGCTCACGTCCATGCCGGCGCGCTGCGGGCCTTCGACGTCGAGGATCACGCGGCCGGCATGCAGCATCACGGTGCGCGAGCCGTAGTCCAGCGCCTGGCGCATGCTGTGCGTGACCATCATCGCGGTCAGCTGCGACTGCTCGACGATGGTCGCCGTCAGCTCCAGCACGAAGGCCGCGGTCTTGGGGTCCAGCGCCGCCGTGTGTTCGTCCAGCAGCAGGATGCGGCTGGGCTGCAGCGAGGCCATCAGCAGGCTCACCGCCTGGCGCTGGCCGCCGGACAGCAGGCCGATGCGGTCGGCCAGCCGGTTTTCCAGGCCCAGCTTCAGGATCGACAGCTTCTCGCGGAACAGCTCGCGCAGCGTCTTGTTCAGCGAGAGGTGGAAGCCCCGCTTCGCGCCGCGCTTCCAGGCCAGCGCCATGTTCTCCTCGATGGTCAGCGCCTCGCAGGTGCCGGCCATCGGGTCCTGGAACACGCGCGCCACCTGGTCGGCGCGCTGCCAGGCCGACTTGGCGGTGACGTCCTGGCCGTCGATGCGGATCGAACCCTTGTCGACCATCAGGTCGCCGCTGACGGCATTGAGAAAGGTCGACTTGCCGGCGCCGTTGCTGCCGATGACGGTGACGAACTGTCCGGTCGGGATCGTCAGGTCCAGCCCGCGCAGCACCGGGTTCTCGATCGGCGTGCCGGGGTTGAAGGTGATTTCCAGTCCTTGGGCTTGCAACATGGTCAGGCCTCCTTGACGACGGCGGGGTTGGACTTGGGCTTGCCGGGCAGCAGCTTGCCCAGGCGGCGTTTGTAGGCCGGCACCAGCAGCGCGAAGGTGACGAGCAGCGCGGTCACCAGGTTCAGGTCCTGGGCCTGCAGGCCGATGAAGTCGCTGTTCAGCGCCAGCGCGATGAAGAAGCGGTACAGCAGCGCGCCGATGATCACCGCGGCGGTGGTGATGACCAGGCTGCGTGCGGGCAGCAAGGTCTCGCCGATGATCACCGCGGCCAGGCCGATGACGATGGTGCCGATGCCCATCGAGATGTCGGCACCGCCCTGGCTCTGCACGAACAGCGCGCCGGCCAGTGCCACCAGCGCGTTCGACAGGGCCAGGCCGACGATGGTCTGGCGGTCGGTGCTGATGCCCTGGGCGCGTGCCATGCGCGGGTTGCCGCCGGTGGCGCGCATCGCCAGGCCGGTTTCGGAGGCGAAGAACAGGTCGATCAGCAGCTTGGCGACGATGACGATGACCAGCAGCACCAGCGGCTTGAGCATGTACTCGGGCAGGCCGCCGAAGTCGAACAGCGTGAACACCGTCGGGTCGTTGATCAGCGCGACGTTGGGCTTGCCCATGACGCGCAGGTTGATCGAGTACAGCGCGATCATCACCAGGATGCTGGCCAGCAGCTGCATGATGCGCAGCCGCACGTTGAGCCAGGCGGTGAGCGCGCCGGCGGCGGCGCCGGCGACGATGGCCGCCGCGGTGGCGGCGACAGCGTCGATGCCGGCGACGATCAGGGCCGCGGCCACGGCGCCGCCGAGCGGGAAGCTGCCGTCGACCGTGAGGTCGGGGAAGTTGATGATCCGGAACGACAGGTACACGCCGAGCGCGACCAGGCCGAAGATCAGGCCGATCTCGATCGCGCCGAGTGAGGCGATGAGGGACATGGTGGTGGGCTCCTTGAAATGAGCGTGGACTGGTGCTTAGCGCACCACCACCTTGGCCGACTGGATCAACTCGTCCGACAGCGCGATGCCCTGCTTCTGCGCGGCCGCGGGGTTGACGAAGAGCTCGAAGCTCTGGCTGGTCTGCGAGGGGATCGCGCCCGGCGCCTCGCCGTTGAGGATGCGCACCACCACCTTGCCGGTCTGGCGGCCGATGTCGTAGTAGTTCAGGCCCAGCGCGGCCACGGCGCCGCGCCTGACGGCGTCGGTGTCGGCGGCCACCACCGGGATCTTCGCGGCCTGCGCCACCTTGACGATGCCCTCGAAGGCCGACATCACGTTGTTGTCGGTGGGCGC
>CAYUPF010000197.1:0-7352 GCA_964446545.1 uncultured Rubrivivax sp. | reverse complement strand
AGTCCTCGGCCCGCGCAGGACAGAAACACAGAAGCGAACAGCCGCTATGCGCCGATGGCGGACTTCGAGAGTCAGTGTGTACCGCCAGCCGCCAGCCGCGTCTCGACGGCGCGCGCGAAGAAGGCCGCGCCCAGCGGCAGCGCGCGGTCGTTGAAGTCGTAGGCCGGGTTGTGCACTTCGCAGGCCCCCGCGCCCGCGCCGTTGCCGATGTTCAGGTAGCAACCTGGCACCCGTTCCAGCATGAAGGAGAAGTCCTCCGAGGCCATGATCAGCGGCGGCTGGCGGTCGACCTGGTCCGCGCCCACCAGCTCGCTGCAGATGCGCGCGGCGAACTCGGCTTCAGCCGGATCGTTGACGGTGGGCGCGAACAGCGCGCGAAAGTCCAGTTCGGCCGTGGCGCCGAAAGCCGCGGCGGTGTGTTCGGCGACGCGGCGCATGGCCGCTTCCACCAGTTGCATCACCTCGCGCGAGAAGGCGCGCACCGTGCCGCCCAGCTCGGCGCTCTGCGGGATGACGTTGTAGGCGTCGCCGCCGTGGATGCGCGTCACCGACAGCACGGCAGTGTCCACCGGCGCCACGTTGCGCGCCACGATGCTCTGCAGGCTGACGGCGATCTGCGCCGCCGCCAGCGCGGCGTCGACGCCGGTCTCGGGCCGTGCACCGTGCGCGCCCTTGCCGGCCACGCGGATGTCGAAGAAGGCGCCGCCGGCCATCATCGGCCCGGCGCGCACCGCGAAGCGGCCCACCTCCAGGCTGGGCCGGTTGTGCATGCCGAAGATCGCCTCGCAGGGGAAGCGCTCGAACAGGCCGTCGTCGATCATCGCCTGCGCGCCGCCCAGGCCTTCTTCGGCCGGCTGGAAGATGAAGTTGACCACGCCGTCGAAGCGCCGCGTCGCTGCCAGGTAGCGCGCGGCGCCGAGCAGCATCGCGGTGTGGCCGTCGTGGCCGCAGGCGTGCATCACGCCCTTGTTGATCGAACAGTGGCCGAAGCGGTTGACTTCCAGGATCGGCAGCGCGTCCATGTCGGCGCGCAGGCCGATCGATCGTGGGCTGCGCCCGGTGCGCAGCACGCCGATGACGCCGGTGCGGCCGATGCCACGGTGCACCTCGTCGAAGCCGAAGGCCTCGAGCTTGGCTGCCACCAGGCCGGCGGTGCGGCTCTCCTGGAAGCCCAGCTCGGGGTGGGCATGGATGTCCTGCCGCCAGGCGGTCATCTCGGCATGCAGCGGGGCGAGCAGTTCGACGGTGGCCATGGTGTCAGCTTTCCTTTCGAGAGCTATTGGAACGTTCGGGCACCTGCCGCGATGTTGGCACCCAGCGGACGCCGCGGATCCGGCTCTGCCGGCCCGCTGGCGTCGCCCCCTCGAGGGGGAGGCGCCGAAGGCGCTGCGGGGGTGATCCCATTCTTCAATAGGACTTGGGCAGATCCAGCACCTTCTCGGCGATGAAGGACAGGATCATCTGTTCGCTGACCGGTGCGATGCGCGTGATCATCACCTCGCGCAGCAGCCGCTCGACGTGGTATTCCTTGGCATAGCCGAAGCCGCCATGCGTCAGCACCGCCTGCTGGCAGGCTTCCCAGCCGGCGCGCGCACCCAGGAACTTGGCGGCATTGGCCTCCGCGCCGCAGGGCTGCTGCCGGTCGTAGAGCCAGGCGCCCTTCAGCACCATCGCCCAGGCGGCTTCCAGCGCCATCCAGCGTTCGGCCAGCGGATGCTGGATGCCCTGGTTCTGGCCGATCGGTCGGCCGAAGACCACGCGCTCGGCGGCGTACTTCGCCGCGCGGCGCAGCGCGTCCCGGCCGATGGCGATGGCCTCGGCCGCGATGAGCAGCCGCTCCGGGTTCAGGCTGTGCAGGATGTACGAGAAACCCTTGCCCTCCTCGCCGATGCGGTCGCCCTCGGGGATGAACAGCCCGTCGATGAAGATGGCGTTGCTGTCCACCGCCTTGCGCCCCATCTTGGCGATGCGGTGCACGTCGATCTTGCTGCGGTCCAGGTCGGTGTAGAAGATGCTGATGCCGTCGGTCGGACGCGCGCAGTCCTCCAGCTTGGTGGTGCGCGTCAGCAGCATGATCTTGCCGGCCACCTGCGCAGTGCTGGTCCACACCTTCTGGCCATGCACGACGTAGCCGCCGGGCACCTTCTGCGCGAATGTCTTGATGGCGGTGGTGTTCAGCCCCGCATCCGGTTCGGTGAAGCCGAAGGCCACCTGGTCCTGGCCCTGCACCAGCCGCGGCAACCAGCGCGCCTTCTGCTCGGGCGTGCCGAAGACCACGATCGGGTGCGGCCCGAACAGGTTGATGTGCACCGAAGAGGCCGCGGCCATGCCGCCGCCGTGGCTGGCGACCTCGTGCATCATGATTGCCGCCTCGGTCACGCCCAGGCCGGCGCCGCCGTATTCGGGCGGCATGGTGATGCCCAGCCAGCCGGCCTCGGCCATCGCGCGGTGGAATTCGCGCGGGAATTCGCCGTCCTCGTCGCGCGCCAGCCAGTAGTCGTCGCCGAAGGCGCGCACCACGGCGCCGACGCCGTCGCGGATGGCGCGCTGGTCCTCGCTGAGGGAAAAGTCCATGGGGATGTCCGGATGGCGGCGTCGGCGCCCATCGTAGTCGGTCGTCGGCCCGGCGCGCGGCGCCCAAGGGACGCCCAGCGGACGCCGGCCTTGGAACATCGAGTCCTCATTCAACCCGGAGGACCTCACGATGAGCACCAAGGACTATCAGGACCACCCGCTGAGCGGCGCCACCGCCCGGTCGGTCGACCATTTCGAAACCGCCTGCCACCAGCTGCGTTGTTATGTCGGCGACCCGCTGGCCAGCGCACAGGCCGCATTGCGCGCCAGCCCGGGCATGACCATGGGCCAAGTGCTGGTGGCCTACCTGAACCTGCTGGGTACCGAGTCGCTGGCGTTGCCCGCGGCGCGCGAGGCACTGGCCGCAGCGCGCGCGCTGCCGGCCAACGAGCGCGAAGTGGCGCATTGCCAGGCCATCGAGCACCTGGTCCACGGCCGCTGGCGCGCGGCCGGACTGGTGCTCGAGGACCTGAGCATCCGCTACCCGCGCGATGCGCTGGCGCTGCAGGCCGGCCACAGCATCGACTTCTTCGTCGGCGACGCGCGCATGCTGCGCGACCGCATCGCTCGCGCCATCGGTCACTGGCGCCCGGAGATGTCCGGCTATCACGCGGTACTGGGCATGTATGCCTTCGGGCTGGAAGAAACCGGCGCCTATGCGCGTGCCGAATCCGTCGGCCGCCGTGCGGTGGAACTGCAGCCGCAGGATGGCTGGGCCTGGCACGCCGTGGCTCACGTGATGGAGATGCAGGGCCGCCGCCGCGACGGCATCGCCTGGCTGGGCGAGCACAGTGCCGCGTGGAGCGAGGACAGCTTCTTCGCCGTGCACAACTGGTGGCATCTGGCGCTGTTCCATCTGGGCCTCGACCAGATCGACGAGGCGCTGGCGCTGGTCGACCGGCAGGTGCTGGGCCCGGCCTCGCCGGTGGTGCTGAACATGATCGACGCCTCGTCGATGCTGTGGCGGCTGCAACTGCGCGGCATCGACGTCGGCGAGCGCTGGCAGGCTCTGGCCGAACGCTGGGCGCCGCAGGCCGAGGCCGGCAACTATGCCTTCAACGACATGCACGCGATGATGGCTTTCGTGCAGGCCGGCCGCAGCGACGACGCGGCGCGCCTGCTCGCCGCGCAGCAGCGCGCGCGGGTCGGCGATGGCGACAACCTCGAGTTCCTCAGGGACGTGGGCTACGCCGCCACACGCGCGGTGCAGGCCTTCGGCCAGCAGCGCTACGGCGACGCGGTGCGGCTGCTGCGCCCGCTGCGCAGTGGCGCGCACCGCTTCGGCGGCAGCCATGCGCAGCGCGACCTGATCGACCTGACGCTGATCGAGGCGGCCGAGCGCGGCGGCGAGCACGACCTGGCCGACGCGCTGCGCCGCGAGCGCGAGATGCCGATGCCCTGAGGGTGGCGCGGTGGCCGAGGCTACCGCGGCGCACGGCGCTGCACGAAGTCGTCGATCACGTCGAGCACGGCCGCGGTATCGCCGGCCCACAGCAGGTGGTCCGCGCCCGGCAGCAGGCGCAGCTCGGCGGCGGGGATCTGCGCGGCCAGGTAACGGGCGACGCCGGCGCGCACGATCAGGTCGCCTTCGCGCTGCAGCACCAGCGTCGGCACGCGCAGCGTGCCCAGCCGGTCGCGCACGTCGACGCCGGCGAAGGCGCGCAGGATCGCCGGCAGGCTGTTGCGCGACGCCGCCTGGCGCAGCAAACGCGCCCACCAGTGGCGCGCCGCCTCGTCCCCGGCCAGCGAGGGTGCAAAACGCTCCAGGCTGGTCGCCAGTCCCCAGGCCGACTGCAGCTGCGCCAGCCAGGCGGCGCGCTGCTGCGGCCTCAGCGCCCAGGGGTAGTCCTCGGCCCAGCTGCCGCGCGCGTGGGCGGCGTACAGCATCAGCCCCTGCACCTGCGCCGGGTGCGCGCTGGCGTAGTCGATGGCGATGGCGCCGCCGACCGAACCGCCCAGCAGCCACACGCGCTCCACGCCCAGCGCGCGCCGCACCGCGTCCAGGTCCTGCACGCCGGCACTCAGCGACTGCGGCAGCGCCAGGCGTTCGGACAGGCCGATGCCGCGCCGATCGAGCAGTACCACCTGGAAGCGCCGCGCCAGTCGCTGCAGCACCGCGCGGATGCCGGCATGCTCCCAGGCCACCTCCACGTGCGACCACATGCCGAACAGCACGATCAGCGTGCCGCAGGGAGCCTGCGGGCTGCCCAGGCGCAGATAGGCCAGCGTGCCGTCTTCGCTGTCGGCAAAGTGGATCGGCGCCACCGCATCGGCGGGTGCTGCGCGTTCGCTGGGCCGCAGCGCCAGCTGCGGCTGCGCCCGCGCGTAGGCCGCTTCGATCTGCGCCGAAGGCCGGATGCCCAGCTCGTCGCGCAGCATCTCGGCGCAGGCGAAATAGGCCGCTTCCACGCCGGCGGCATCGCCGAGCTGCGCGCGCGCCGCCAGCAGCGCGGCATGGCCGGCGTCGGCCAGCGGGTCGATGTGAATCAGCGCCGCCGCGGCCTCGGCGGCACGTTCCGGCTGGCCGTTGTCGCTGGCCCACGCGGCGAGCTTCGCCAGCGCGCGCAGCAGCAGCTGCTGGTGCTCGGCGCGCCGGCTGTCGCGCCAGGCCATGAAGCTGTCCGATGCCAGATCGAAGCCGTCGAGCAGGCCCGCGGCCTGCGGCGCGCACAAGCGTTGCAGCGCGGCGGCGTCGTCGCCCGGTGCGGCCAGCGCCTGCCGTGCCGCGCTGCGCAGATCGGCCACGTCGCTGCTCAGCCGCGTGCCGTCGGCAGCCAGCCACAGCGCATCGCCGTCACCTGCGAGCAGCTCCAGCCCGGCGACGGCGTTGACCTCATGGCTCAGGCGGCGCAGCCGGGTGCGGCCGATCTCCGGCGCCGCGTCGGGCCACAGCAGCTCGGCCAGGTGGCTGCGCGCCGCCTTGCGCCCCAGCTCGCTCAGCACCACCAGCAAGGCGAGGCCGCGCTTCAGCTTCAGCGGCACCGGCTGGCCGTCGATGCGCAGTTCCGGGTAGCCGCTGGCGCGCAACTCGATCCGCGCCTGCGCGAGCGCGCCGGACGGCCGGTCGGACTCGGGCATCTCAAGTCAAGCCGGGGAAGGACGCGCGCAGGCTCGTCAACATCATGTCCACGGCAATGGCGGCCAGGATCATGCCCATCAGGCGCTGCGTGATCGCCGTCACCTTGGGCGACAGGACGTGGCCAATCAACGGCGCCGACAGCATCGACGCGGCCAGCAGCAGCAGGAAGGCCGCCAGCCCCGCCGCGAACGCCAGTTCCTTGCCGCTGCTGAAGGCGCTGTGCCCCAGCACGATCATCGTCGCGATGCTGCCCGGGCCCAGCAGCAGCGGAATCGCCAGCGGGTAGATCGCCACGCTGTCCGCATCGGCCAGATCCTTGCGCTCCTGGTCCGTCGGCGCGTGCTGGGTGTTCGCCGAGCCATGCAGCATCGACAGCGCGATCAGCAGCACCAGCAGCCCGCCGGCGAGGCGGAAGTCGTCGATGCTGACGCCGAACATGCCGAGAATCGACGAGCCCGCGACGGCCGCGACGACGCAGCCGATCGACACCGCGGCCAGCGCGGTCACCGCCACCTTGCGGCGCTCGGCGTCGGACGCGCCGCTGGTCAGCGACAGGAAGACCGGCACGTTGGCGACCGGGTTCATGATCGCGAACAGCGCCGTGAACACCTTGATCGAAAAGGCCAGGTCGAAGGACATGCGGGCCACTCTAACAACAACGTAGGCTTGCGCCATGGATTTCCTCATTGCCGCCGCCGCCGGCCGCGGCCGGAGTCTGCTGCGCCGCGAAAGTCTGAGCCGCACGAGGGCAGGGCGCGATGGACAGTGCGTGGGCCTGGCTCGCCATCGCCGGACTCGGCACGCTGCATGGGGCTGAACCCGGCCTTCCCGAGAGTGGATGCCCAGGCCTTGATGGAATTCGCGGCCCCGGGCAACGCAGCCTGGAGCGGAAAGTCCTCCACACAGCGGGATGCCATCGCGCACGTTCGGTCGTCGCTCCCGCGGTCCCGTGGCTTCACGTATGCTCGTACGGCTGAGACGGAGATGGCATGAACAAGGCTCGCGCCGCGCTCCTCACCTGTGTCCTGGCCCTGCCCCTCGGCGCCACCCAGGCGGAGTCGCTGCGCTGTGCGGGCGGCATCGTCGCCGAAGGCGACTCCCGCCTCAGCCTCGTCTACAAGTGCGGATCGCCGCAGTTCGCCGACAGCTTCTGCGCCCCGGTCTTCTACGGGCCCTGGCCGACCCCGGTGCCGGAACCGTTTGCCAGCGCGATCGTTCCTTGCCAGCCCACCGAACAATGGCTGTACGAGCGTGGCCCGGGCAACCTGGTCGCCACGGTGACCTTGCGCGCCGGCAAGGTCCAGTCCATCACCTACGGGCGCACGCCCCAGTGACGAAGCGCGGTCGGCGCCGCGCAGACCGACGATGTGCGCTGCGGTCTTCGGCTCCGGGCAGAACCGCTTGTCGCAGCCGATCAGCCCCTTGCCGTCCCATGCGCGGCCGCGGCCGGCGATGAGCATGTCCAGCCGCGCTGGCGCGGATGCTTCGGCCCCATGGGGCTCGCCGGGCCGCAAGCCCTCGAGGCGCACTTGCAGGGCTGTGCGCTCGGGCGCCGTGTTCCGGCACTGTGCAATGCTGCCCGCGGCTCAACCCGGCCCGGCCTGGCGCAGGCTGTTGCCCAGCGCCGTCTTGCGCACGATGACGGCAAAGGACTGCACCGCCGCCGCGCGCTGCGACTGCTGGCGCCACAGCAGCCCCG
>CAYUPF010000196.1:0-7389 GCA_964446545.1 uncultured Rubrivivax sp. | reverse complement strand
TCCTCGTCGTGCACCTGGTGCGCGGCGATCAGCTGCTGCTGCACCGCCGGCGGCACCGCCTCGTAGTGCGACAGCGCGATGGTGTAGCGGCCCTGGCCGCTGGTCATGGCGTTCAGGCGCGACTGGTAGCCGTTCAACTCCGACATCGGCACCTGGCCGCGCACGATCATCGTGCCGGCCGCGCCGTTGCTGGTGCCGTTGACCTGGCCGCGCTTGGCCGACAGGTCGCCGGTGATGTCGCCCATGGCCGCGTCGGGCGCGCCGATCTCGATGTGCACGATCGGCTCCAGCACGATCGGCCGCGCCGCGCGGATGGCATCGACGAAGGCCTTGCGCGCCGCGGTGACGAAGGCGATCTCCTTGCTGTCCACGCTGTGGTGCTTGCCGTCGTAGACGATGACCTTGACGTCCACCACCGGATAGCCGGCGATCGCGCCGCTTTGCAGCACCTCGCGCACGCCCTTTTCCACCGCCGGCATGAACTGCCCGGGAATGGTGCCGCCCTTGACCGCATCCACGAACTCGAAGCCGCCGCCGCGCTGCAGTGGCTCGATGCGCAGGAAGACCTCGCCGAACTGCCCCGCGCCGCCGCTCTGCTTCTTGTGGCGGTGGTGGCCCTCGGCGTTGGCGGTGACGCTCTCGCGGTAGGCGATGCGCGGCGGGCGCGTGTCGACCTCGAACTTGTAGACCTCGCGCAGCCGCTCCAGCAGCATGCGCAGGTGCAGCTCACCCAGGCCGTAGAGCACGGTTTCGTTGGTCGCGGCCAGGTGCTCGACCTTCAGGCACGGGTCCTCGGCCACCAGCTTGCTCAGGATCTCCCACATGCGCTGCTCGTCGCCGTGGCGCTTGGGGCTGATGGCCAGGCCGTGCACCGGCACCGGGAAGTCCAGCGGCTTGAGGTGGATGTGTTCGTCCTCGGCCGCGTCGTGCAGCACGGCGTCGAAGTGCAGCTCGTCCACCTTGGCCACCGCGCAGATGTCGCCGGGGTAGGCGCGCGGCACCTCGATGTGTTCCTTGCCCTGCAGCATGAACAGGTGCGCCACCTTGAAGGGCTTGCGGCCGTGGCCCACGTAGAGCGGGCTGCCCTGCGCGAGCGTGCCCTGGTGCACGCGGAAGATGCCGAGCTTGCCGACGAAGGGGTCGGCGGTGATCTTGAACACATGCGCCAGCACGTGCTTGTCCGGGTCGGGCTCGGCATGCATCAGCTTCGCGCCGGCGCCTTCGCCGTTGAGGAAATCCGGCGGGTTGCCTTCGCTCGGGTTCGGCAGCAGCTTGACGATGACGTCCAGCAGCTCGGCCACGCCGGCACCGCTCTTCGCGGAGACGAAACACACCGGCATCAGGTGCCCTTCGCGCAGCGCCTGCTCCAGCGGCGCGTGCAACTCGGCGGCGTCGATGTCGCCGTCGTTCAGGTAGCGGTCGACGAAGTCGGCATCGACCTCGACCACCTGCTCCACCAGCGCGCGGTGCGCGGCATCGACCGCGCCGAAATCGCTGTGGCCTTCGCGGTTGTAGAAGCAGTCGACCACCTTGCTGCCGCCGGCGTCGGGCAGGTTCAGCGGCAGGCATTCCTTGCCGAAGGTGGCCTGGATCTGCGCCAGCAGCGCGGCCAGGTCCACGCCCGGGGCGTCGATCTTGTTGACGATGATCAGCCGGTCCAGGCGACGCTGCGCCGCGTACTCCATCATGCGCAGCGCCATCGGCTCGATGCCGTTGACGGCGTTGATGACGATGGCCGCGGTCTCCACCGCTTCCAGCGCCGGCAGCGACTGGCCCACCAGGTCGGGTGCGCCGGGCGTGTCGATGAAGTGCACGCGCGTGCCGGCATGGTGCAGGTGCATCACCGCCGCGTTCAGCGAATGCTGCATGCGGCGTTCCAGCGGGTCGAAGTCGCTGACGGTGCTGCCGCGCTCCAGCGCGCCCGGCGTGGCGATGGCGCCGGCGCGGTGCAGCAGCGCTTCGGCCAGGCTGGTCTTGCCGGCCGCCGCCGGGCCGACCAGTGCAAGGGTTCGGATGGCGGCGATGGCATCGGCCGCAGGGCTTAAGCTGGGCATGGGGTCGTCTCCTTCGGCGCTTGGGCGCCAGTCGGCCCGACTGTACTAGGGCAGCGCCGGGTGCTGCCACCCGCACGCTCTGCTAGGCTGAAAGTCTTTGCGATCCACCGGCCGGCCATGCAAGAAGACGCCATCACCGCTCTCGATGCCTGCGCGCTCAGCCAGGCCATCCACCGCCGCCAGGTGTCGGTGCGCGAGCTGATGCAGGCCACCCTGTCGCGCATCGATGCGCTGAACCCCAAGGTCAACGCGCTGGTCGGCCTGCTGCCGCACGAAGGCCTGCTACAACAGGCCGACGAGCGCGATGCGATGCTGGCGCGCGGCCAGGACATGGGCTGGATGCACGGCTTCCCGATGGCCATCAAGGAGCTGTCGCCGGTGGCCGGGCTGCCGCTGAGCATGGGCTCGCCGCTGCTGGCGCGGCAGATCGCAGCGCACGATTCGCTGACCGTGGCGCGCATGAAGGCGGCAGGCGGCATCGTCATCGGCAAGAGCAACACGCCCGAATGGGGCCTGGGCTCGCACACCTACAACCCGGTATACGGCAGCACCGGCAATGCCTTCGACCCGCGCCGCAGCGCCGGCGGCTCCAGCGGCGGCGCGAGCGTGTCGCTGGCGCTGCATCTGCAGCCGGTGGCCGACGGCAGCGACATGATGGGCTCGCTGCGCAACCCCGCCGCCTGGGCCAATGTCTTCGGCCTGCGCCCGAGCCAAGGGCGCGTGCCCTACAACCCGCATGCGGGCGACGGCTACGTGGCCCAGCTCGGCACCGAAGGGCCGATGGGCCGCACGGTGCGCGACGTGGCCATGCTGCTGTCGGTGCAAGCCGGGCGCGATGCGCGCCAGCCGCTGTCGATCGCCGAGGACGGCAGTGCCTTCGCCCAGCCCCTGCAAGCGCGCGCCCACGGGCTGCGCATCGGCTGGCTGGGCGATCTGGACGGCTACCTGCCCTTCGAGCCGGGCATCCTGCCGCTGTGCGAGACCGCGTTGCAGCGCTTCGAGACACAGGGCGCGCGGGTCGAGCCGCTGGCACTGGGTTACCCCTGCGACGAGGTCTGGCAGACCTGGCTGACCTGGCGGCGCTTCCTGGTGGCCGGCACGCTGGCGCCCTTCGGCGCCGACCCGCGGAAGTACGCGATGCTCAAGCCCGAGGCGCAGTGGGAATACGACCAGGGCCAGGGCCTGACCGGCCCGCAGGTCTATGCCGCCAGCCTGAACCGCACGCGCTTCTACCGCCACATGCTGACGCTGTTCGAACGCTTCGACCTGCTGGTGCTGCCGACCACACAGGTCTGGCCCTTCCCGGCCGAATGGACCTGGCCGCGCGAGGTGGCCGGGCGCACGATGGACACCTACCACCGCTGGATGGAGGTGGTGATCTACGCCACGCTGGCCGGGCTGCCGGCGATGAGCGTGCCGGTGGGTTTCAACGATGCCGGGTTGCCGATGGGCATGCAATTGATCGGCCCGCCGCTCGGCGACCTGGCGGTGCTGAATGCCGCGGCGGCCTACGAGCAGGCCATCGGCGAGTTGCTGGCGCGGCGACCGGGCATTGCTTGACGTGATTGGCGACGAAGTTCAGCGGCCCCTCGGGCCACTGCCATGCCGGTGGCCGCCCTTCCAGGGGGAAGGGCGGCCACCGTGCTGAGCTTCGTCGCCAATCAGGTCGCTTGAACATGTCCGCGCCCGGGTCGATGCCGGCCGCGCCGGCGCCGGCGCGGGTGCTGCCGGTGATCGTGCTGGCGCAGCTGGCCGGCACCTCGCCGTGGTTCGCGGTGAATGCGGTCATGCCCGATCTGCAGCGCAACTTCGGCTGGGCCGCGGCCGACGTGGGCACGCTGACCTCGGCGGTGCAGCTGGGCTTCATCGCCGGCACGCTGGTGTTCGCGCTGCTGGCCATCGCCGACCGCTTCAGCCCGCGGCGCGTGTTCCTGCTGTGCTCGCTGGCCGGTGCCGCCTGCACGCTGGCCGGCGCGGCCAGCGCGGCCAGCGCGGGCTCGTTCCACGGCCTGCTGCTGTGGCGCGCACTCACCGGCTTCTTCCTCGCCGGCATCTACCCGGTGGGCATGAAGATCGCGTCGATGTGGTTTCCGCAGGGCCTGGGCGCAGCGCTGGGCTGGCTGATCGGCGCGCTGGTGCTGGGCAGCGCCAGCGCGCATGCGGTGCGCGCCGCCGGCGCCGCGTGGCCGTGGACCGGGGTGTTCGTCGCCGTCGCCGCCGTCGCGGCGCTGGGCGGGTGGCTGCTGTTCCTGGCCGTGCCCGAGCGGCCGCGCGCGCCGGGCCGCGGCAGCGGCCTGCAGTGGCGTGCGCTGGCCAGCATCTGGACCGACCGCAAGGTGCGCGCCCCGGTGCTGGGCTACTTCGGCCACATGTGGGAGCTGTACACGCTGTGGGTGCTGGTGCCGGCGATCCTGGCCACGCGTCTGGCCGGCGCGGCGTTGTCGTGGGCGGCCTTCGCCGTGCTCGCCGCCGGCGCCATCGGCTGCGTCGGCGGTGGCTGGTGGGCGCGCCGCGCCGGCAGCGCGCGCGTCGCCGCCTGGCAGCTGTCGGCCAGCGGCGCCTGCTGCCTGCTCGCGCCCTGGCTGCTGCACGCGAGCGACGCACTGTTCGCCGCCTGGCTGCTGCTGTGGGGCGTCACCGTCGCCGGTGATTCGCCGCAGTTCTCGGCGCTGACCGCCAGCAACGCGCCGCCGCAGGCGGTGGGCAGCGTGCTGACGCTGGTCAACAGCATCGGCTTCGGCATCTCCATCGTCAGCATTCAGCTGTTCGTGATGCTGGCCGAGGCGCGGCCGCTGGACACGCTGCTGCCCTGGCTGGGCCTGGGGCCGGCGCTCGGCGTGTGGGCGCTGGCGCCGCTGTGGCGGCGTTGACCGCAGGGGGATGGCGCCAGCGACACGGGTGGCACGCGTGTCACGAGTACATTGACGGCTGCCGCAACACGGCGGCGCATCCAGCCCGCGCGGCCGGACTCGAATTCGCTACCCCACAAAGAGGACCCCATGAGCACGTACAAGGTCGGTTACTTCGTCGGCAGCCTGTCGTCGACCTCCATCAACCGTCTGCTCGCCAAGGCGCTGGTGCGGCTGGCGCCGCCCGGGCTGGAGCTGACGGAGATCCCGATCAAGGATCTGCCGCTGTACAGCGCGGACTACGACGCCGACTATCCGCCGGTGGGGCGCGCGTTCAAGCAGGCCATCGCCGCGGTCGACGCGGTGCTCTTCGTCACCCCCGAATACAACCGCTCGATCCCCGGCGGCCTGAAGAACGCCATCGACTGGGCCAGCCGGCCCTGGGGCAAGAACTCCTTCGCACGCAAGCCCTCGGGCGTGATCGGCACCTCGCCGGGCGCCATCGGCACCGCGGTCGCGCAGCAAAGCCTGCGCGGCGTGCTGTGCTTCTGCAACTCGCCGCTGATGAACACGGTCGAGGCTTATGTCCACTTCAAGCCGGGGCTGATCACGGCCGACGGCGAGGTCACCGACGACGGCACGAAGCAGTTCCTGCAGAACTACATGAGCGAATTCCACGCCTTCGTCGTGCGCGTGCTGACCGTGCTGCCGCGCGACGCCTGAATCCGCGTCGCGGCTCCCATCGGTCGCCGTCCCGGCGGCAGTCGCCATCGAGCGGGTCAAACGGGCCCCGAACGAGCCATCAGGGACGACGCCGGATCGCGGCCGCGGTGCTCGATCAGCGCCGAGATGAACACCGTCTCGACCTGGCGCACGACGCCCTCCCAGTCCAGCTCCAAGGCGCTGCGCCGCGCGGCCCAGCCCGCGCGGCGCCAGGCGGCCGCGTCGAGTGCCAGCGCCTGCGCCAGCTGCACGAAGGCCGCGCCCTCACCGTAGGGAGCGAGCCAGCCGTTGTTGCCATGCTCGATCAGCTGACCTGCGGCTGCATGGTCGAAGGCCAGGACCGGCAGACCGCTGGCCATGGCTTCGGGCGTGACGTTGCCGAAGGTTTCGGTCAGGCTGGGAAACACGAACAGGTCGGCCGACGAGTAGTGCGCCGCGAGCTCAATGCCGCCTCGCTGGCCGGCAAACACGGCCTGTGGACAGCGTTGGCGCAGCGCCTCGCGTTGCGGGCCGTCGCCGACCAGCACCAGGCGCAGGCGCGGATTCACCTGCCGCATCGCCGCAAAGGCCTGCAGCAACAGGTCGAGGTTTTTTCTGCCGCCAGGCGGCCGACGTACAGCACCACGCCGTCGTCGGCGGCCGCGCCCCATTGCTGGCG
The DNA here is from genome assembly GCA_964446545.1 of uncultured Rubrivivax sp. Lineage (GTDB taxonomy): Bacteria > Pseudomonadota > Gammaproteobacteria > Burkholderiales > Burkholderiaceae_C > Rubrivivax. Next base: position 1,105 of record CAYUPF010000196.1, on the reverse strand, counting down.
CAAGGCCGCGCTGCGCCGTGCCGGGTCGAAGCTCACCGTGTCCACGCCGCGCGCGACAACGACGGTGCGCTCGAAGCCGGCCGCCTGCAGTTCGGCCTGCAGCGCCGCAGTCGGCACCATCGTGCAGTCGGTGCGGTTGTGGAAGCGGCGCAGATAGGCCGTGATCGCACCGCGCAGCCAGCCCAGTCGGTAGTGGCCGCCGTAGGCCTGGAAATTCGTCCGAAAGTCCGAGGTCAGCGCGAGTTGCATGCCGGTTTCTGGATGCGCAAGCTCGGCATTTGCAGGCCTGCACGGGCGGATAGCGCTTGATCCGCTTGGCATAGGCGGCTGCTCGCTGCAGTGTCAGCCCGCCGCTGCCGTATGGACCGATGATGATTTCGAGGACGTGGCCGTTCGGGCCAGCGATACACCGAACCCATCATTCGAGACCCGCGGATTGAACGCGAATCTGCCGTCTACTGAAACGCCACCTCGGCAAAGCTGCGCAGCTTGCGGCTGTGCAGTTGCCCGGGCCGTTCCTGGCGCAGCAGTTCGACGGCGCGCATGCCGATGCGCAGGTGCTGGTCCACACGCTCGCGGTAGAAGGTGTTGGCCATGCCCGGCAGCTTGATCTCGCCATGCAGCGGCTTGTCGCTGACGCACAGCAAGGTGCCGTAGGGCACACGGAAGCGGAAGCCGTTGGCGGCGATGGTGGCGCTTTCCATGTCCAGCGCGATCGCGCGGCTCTGGCTGAAGCGCCGCTGCGGCGTGCTCGGCATGTTCAGCTTGGGCAGCAGCTCCCAGTTGCGGTTGTCGGTGCTGGCCACGGTGCCGGTGCGCATGATCCTCTTCAGCTCGTAGCCCTGCAGTTGCGTGACCTCGGCCACCGCCTGCTCCAGCGCCAGCTGCACCTCGGCCAGCGCGGGAATAGGCACCCACAGCGGCAGTTCCTCGTCGAGCACGTGGTCCTCGCGCACGTAGCCGTGCGCCAGCACGTAGTCGCCCAGTTCCTGGGTGTTGCGCAGCCCGGCGCAGTGGCCCAGCATTAGCCAGGCATGCGGGCGCAGCACCGCGATGTGGTCGGTGATGGTCTTGGCGTTGGCCGGGCCGACGCCGATGTTGACCA
>CAYUPF010000195.1:4478-7407 GCA_964446545.1 uncultured Rubrivivax sp. | reverse complement strand
CCGGCGCCGCAGCCTCGCTCACTTGCGCGCGCCAAGTCCCAGAGAACGGCTGATCACTTCCTTCATGATCTCGTTGGTGCCGCCGTAGATGCGCTGCACACGCGCGTCGGCCCAGGCCCGCGCCACCGGGTACTCCCACATGTAGCCGTAGCCGCCGAACAGCTGCACGCATTCGTCGATGACCTTGTTCTGCAGGTCGCTGCACCAGTACTTGGCCATCGACGCGGTGGCGGTGTCGAGCTTGTCCACCAGCAGCAGCTCCAGGCACTTGTCGACGAAGACACGCGCCACCTGCGCTTCGGTCTGCAGCTCGGCCAGCTTCCAGCGCGTGTTCTGGTAGGTGGCCACCGCCTGGCCGAAGACCTTGCGCTCGTTGACGTAGGCGATGGTCTGCTCGATCGTGGCCTGCATCGAGGCCACCGCGCCGATGGCGATCTGCATGCGTTCCCACGGCAGCTGTTCCATCAGGCAGATGAAGCCGCGGTTCAGCTGGTCGCTGCCGCCGAGCAGGTTTTCCGCCGGCACCTTGACGCTGTCGAAAAAAAGCTCCGAGGTGTCCTGCGCCTTCAGACCCACCTTCTTCAGCCGCTTGCCGCGCTCGAAGCCGGGCATGCCGCGCTCCACCAGCAGCAGGCTGGTGCCCTTGGCGCCGGCCTCGGGGTTGGTCTTGGCGACGACGATCACCAGGTCGGCATGCCAGCCGTTGGTGATGAAGGTCTTGCTGCCGTTGAGCAGGAAGTGGTCGCCCTGGCGCACGGCGGTGCTCTTCACGCCCTGCAGGTCGGAGCCGGCGGCCGGCTCGCTCATCGCGATGGCGCCGACCATCTCGCCGCTGGCCAGCCAGGGCAGGTACTTCTGCTTCTGCGCCTCGGTGCCGTAGCGCAGGATGTAGGGCGCGACGATCTCGTTGTGCAACCCGAAGCCGATGCCGCTGTAATTGCCGCCGCTCAGCAGCTCCATCTGCGCCACCGAGTACAGCTTGTCGGCGCCGGCACCGCCGAATTCTTCGGGCATGGTCATGCACAGGAAGCCGTTGGCGCCGGCCTTGCGCCAGACCTCGCGGTCCACGTAGCCCTGCTCTTCCCAGTCGGCATGGAAGGGCGCGATCTCCTTGTCGATGAAGCGCGCGAAGCTGTCGCGGAAGGCTTCGTGGTCGCTGTTGAACAGGCTGCGTTCGATCATGGTCGGGACCTTGGGTTGAATTTCAGAAAGCGCGTGCTTGGTGATAAGTCTATACGCCCGCGCGCCGCAGGGCAGCGGAGCGGCAGAATGTCGGCCGCGGACCCACCAGGCTTCGACAGCCATGCAACTGGACATCTTCGAACACAGCCGCGACCTGATGTTGCGCAACGACGTGCTGCATGCGCTTGAGCGGCGGGATGCGGTTGAGGCCCGCGCGGCCTGGCTGAAACTCGACGCCGAGTATCCGCGTGATGAGGCCCTGCCGCCGCTGCACCTGCTGGTGGCGACCTTGCAGCAACCCGACGGCCCGCCCTTTGTCGACGCGGCCGAAGCCGCCCGGGCCTTGTTGCACATGCAGCGCGACATCGAGCCGGCGGCGCAGCGCCTGTGGGGCGCACCGGCCGGTGCGGCATGGCTGATGCCGCTGTGGAAGCAGCTCGCGCAGCGCGCCGCAAGGCTGGACTTTCGCGCCGAAGAGGCCGAATCCCATGCCGCCGCGCTGTGGCTGAAGGCGGGCGACTTCGCCGCGGCTGCACATGCAGTGCAGCAGATCGAGTCGTGGCGCCGCATTCCCGCGCCGCTGGCATGGATGAGCGAGGCGCGCTTGCGCCTCGACGGACTGGACGGCAGCTGGGGCCTGCTGGCCGAACTCGCCTGGCTGTCGCCGCCGCGCTTCGATGCGTTGATGCGCCGACTCGCCGACCCGGTGCTGACCCGGCTGCGCCGCCGCTTCGACGCGCAGTTCGAAGGCGAAGGCACGGTCGCCGATCTGGCGTGGTTCCCGGCCTGGGTGCTGTGCGAAACACCGGCACTGGCCAGCGGACTCGGGCAGGCGCAGACCGGGCTGCAGAGCCCGCCGGAACGCGCGATGCGCCTGCTGCTCGACCTGCTGCACCTGGAACGCCAGGGCCGGCAGCGCGACCTGCCGGCGCAACGCCGCCATCTGCGCGACCTGCAGCCGGTGCTGTATGCGGCCTACATGAAGTCGCGCTGAACCGGCATGAAACCCGCCCGCACCGGCAAAACCGAGTCCACCGCCCGACGCTGGGCCGAGGCTTGCATCGGCACGCTCTTCGTCGGCTGCGCCGTGGTCCTGCTGGCCCTCTTCCCGCTGTCGGACTGGAAGGCCATGCTCGCAGCGGCCGTGCTGTTCGGCCTGGGCTTCGACGCGCTGCATGCCGCGTGGCAGGCTCGCGCCTCGCTGCTGTCCAGGATCGGGCCGCTGCCCTGACCGGCCGGCCGTTGCCAGCAATGACCACACGGCGACTGCTCGACCAGCCTTGGCCGGCACGCATGACCGTGCTGGTGCTGGCGCCGCACCCCGACGACTTCGATGCCATCGGCGTCACGCTGCGCCGCCTGCACGAACGCCGGCACGAACTGCACCTGGCGGTGCTGACCGGCGGCGCCAACGGCGTCGACGGCGCCGGCAGCCGCGACGAGAAGACGGCGCTGCGCGAAGCCGAGCAGCGCGACAGCTGCCGCTTCTTCGGCCTGGACGCATCGCGCTGCCATTTCCTGCGCCTGTGGGAAGACCCGCTCGCCGAAGCACGGGACGACGCCCGACTGCACGCGCACATCCTGGGTCTGCGTCCTGAGCTGGTCTTCATGCCGCACGGCAACGACAGCAACGCCACGCATCGGCGCACCTGCCAGAGCTTCTGCAGCATCGCGGCCGGCGAGCGGCTCACGCTGCAGGCCTGCCTGAACCAGGACGCGAAGACACTGGGCATGCGCAGCGACCTGT
>CAYUPF010000195.1:2441-4378 GCA_964446545.1 uncultured Rubrivivax sp. | reverse complement strand
CTGCAGGCCTGCCTGAACCAGGACGCGAAGACACTGGGCATGCGCAGCGACCTGTTCACCGGCTTCGATGCCGACCTGGCGGATTGGAAGGCACAGCTGCTGCGCCACCACCGATCGCAGCAGCAACGCAACCTGCGCACTCTCGGCATCGGCTTCGATGCACGCGTGCTGCAGCTGAACCGCGCCGCCGCGGCAAGCCTGGGCCTGGACGAGCCCTATGCCGAAGTCTTCGAGCTGATGCGCTTCGTCGACGGCGTGCCACAGGCGGAACGCGGCTGATACAGACTTCGTTCAAACCTCATGGATCGGGCGGCGGGGTTCGGTGCGTCGCGCCGAACCCGCACTTCCCATTGCGGACTCCCGATCGATGCAACAAGCAGCCACTTGCCCAGCAGGGCGTGATGGGTGCTGCTAGTCGGTAGCGACCGTTGATCTCTTCACCCCACCCGCATGGGGATGCGATCTGGTGGTGGATGTGCCGAGAAGAACGTGCATGGCCAGTCCAAGGCCTGCGCCGATGAGTTCAGCGAGGACAAAGCCGGGGACGCTGGATGGTGCGATACCGGCAAAGCTCTCGCTGAACATGCGTCCGAAAGCTGCAGCGGGGTTGGCGAACGAGGTGGATGCAGTGAACCAGTACGCTGCGCCGATGTAGCACGCGACCATTGCCGCCACGCGGTTCGGCGCAGCGCGAAGGATGATCAGCAGGAGCCCCGCGGTGGCCACGGCCTCGGCAATCCATTGCCCCATACCGCTGCGTATCCTGGTCGAGAACTGCAGGATGCTTGCATCGAACATCGCGTGCGCCAACCAAGCCCCCAGCATGGCGCCCAGCAGCTGCGCGACGATGTAGGGCGCGACCCAGGGCCATGGCACGAAGCCGCGAGTGGCCATGACCAGGGACACGGCCGGATTGAAGTGCGCACCGCTGACGGGGCCCAGCACTTCAATGAGCACGTAGAGGCCGCCGACCGTGGCCAGGGAGTTGGCCAGCAGGGCGATGGCCATGTTGCCGCCCGACAGCCGCTCCGCCATGATGCCGGAGCCGATGACCACGGCCAGCAGAAGCGCGGTGCCGAGCGCTTCGGCAAAAAGCGCGCGAGCTTTGGCATGCGTGGCCATGGCTCAACGCTTGCCGATGTCCCTGATTTCCTTCTGAATGGCCAGCGCGCCCAACCGGTCGAGCGGAAGCGCCAACATCAAATCAAGCCGGCGTTTCATCGTCACGGCCGCATCGCGAAACGCCCTTTCCGTCGCGTCCTCACCGCCCTGGACGGCCGCTGGATCAGACATGCCCCAGTGTGCGGTGATGGGCTGTCCCGGCCATAGAGGGCACACCTCGCCAGCGGCCTGGTCGCAGACCGTGAAGACGAAATCCATCTTCGGCGCGCCGGGCCCTGCGAACTCGTCCCAACTCTTGCTGCGAAGTCCATCCGCCGGCACCCGCAGGTGTTGCAGTTCCTTCAACGCCAGTGGGTGGACAAGCCCCTTGGGGTGGCTACCGGCGGAGTAGGCCTTGAATCTGCCCTTGCCCATCTGGTTCAGCAGAGCCTCAGCCAAGATGGAACGGGCGGAGTTGCCCGTGCAGATGAAAAGCACGTTGTTGGGCCTGTCGTCCATGCTGCCCTCAGCAGCAGGCAGGGGCGGACTTCACCGGGATACCGACGGGCTTGCCACGAGGCGCATCGCCAGCACAGCAGGTGGAGGTGGCCTCCTGCTCCGTCGGTTTCGCCTGGCTGAACGTCGGGATGTCGTTCAGCGTGCGGAACTGCTCCCAGGCAATGCCCTGAGGGTCGGTCAGCCAGTACTTGTCGCTGCGTGCGTAGCAGCATGAGGTCTCACCGGCGTCGAGCAAGCTCATGTCGGCCGCCCCGGCTTGCGTCTTGAGTGCGACCAGTTCTTCCGCGGTATCGGTCTGGATGCCCAGATGATCGACC
>CAYUPF010000195.1:0-2341 GCA_964446545.1 uncultured Rubrivivax sp. | reverse complement strand
CTTGAGTGCGACCAGTTCTTCCGCGGTATCGGTCTGGATGCCCAGATGATCGACCCCGGGCTTGCCGCCTCGCGTGGAGATGGCGAAGTTGATGCGCGGGTCTTCGAGCATCCACTTGGCGTAGTCGCACTCGACTCTCGTGGGCTCAGCGGCGAACATCTTCGAGTAGAAGGCAATGCTGGCCGCCAGGTCTTCAACGTGGGCGTGAACATGGAAGCGCTTCATGGTGGACTCCAAAAAAACGAGTGGAAGGGTCAGCAGCCACAGGCTGCCGCAGTGGATTCAACGGCGCATGCAGCACCTTGGCAGCAGTTGTCGGTCAGGTAGCCGAGCAGACCGTTCATCTGGTCGTAGGCGGCGCGGTAGATCAGCATCCGACTCGAACGCTCGACCGTGACGAGGCCGGCGCTTGCGAGTTCCTTCAAGTGGAAGGACAAGGTCGTCGCGGGGACGCCAAGCGCGTTCTGTATCACTCCGGGCGTCAGTCCGCTCGGTCCGGTGACGACAAGGGCTCGAAACACCTGCAGGCGCAGCGGATGCGCCAGCGCTCCGAGGGCTTTGATGATTTGGTCTTCCTGCATGAAATCTATCATACCAGAATAGTCGAAATATTATCGATCGGCCACCCGAACAGGATCGGCACGGGCAAACCCATGGCCCGAGCGACTGTTACGAGGCGGGCGAGGTGGAACTTCAGCTCGCAGAGGCTTCAGCCTCGCTGCCGCCAGGCGACGTAGCGCGCGGCCAGGCGCTCGAGCAGCGGTTTCGGCGCCCCGCCCTCGGCATCGGGTGCATCCAGGCTCAGCGGCGGCCCGCCCGCGCGGTAGCTGTTGGCAAACAGCGCCAGCACCTTGTGCCGCACCATGCCGCGCAGCGGCAGGTGGGCCATCATGCCGTAGGTGGCGGCATGGCCCTTGCCCGCCAGGCTGGGGTCGCATCTGACCGCGGCCACCGCCTCGCGCAGGTCGCGCAGGTAGTCGTCGATCACCGGCAGGTGCTGCGCGGTGATCATCGCGTGCAGCCCGTCGGGAAACTGCAGCCGGTTGACCTGCCAGCCCTTGGCATCCATCTGGTCGCCGACGGCGAAGATATTGACCTCGGGCGTGGCCGATCCATAGGCCAGCAGAGGCCCTTGCGGCTCACCCAGCACCTTCAGCTCGGGCAGGGCCACGATGCCCTGGCGCATGCGCACGAAGGCTTCGTGCGTGCGCGCGGCCAGTTCCCGGTAGCCATCGACGCCGAAGTGCTGCAGCGCCGCCCAGGCAGCGGCATAGGCACCGCCGGGGCGGGTGCCCAGCAGCGCGGGCGAGGCGAACACGCCGCCCGGCCAGTCCTCGCAGACGAACATCTGGTGCTTCAGCAACTCCAGGTTGCGATAGGTGATGGTCGATGCGCCCTTGGCGGCGAAGCCGTACTTGTGCAGGTCGGCCGAGATCGAGGTGACACCCGGCACGCGGTAGTCCCAGCGCGGCAGCGCCACGCCGTTCATCGCCATGAAGGGCAGGATGAAGCCGCCGACGCAGGCATCGACATGCAGCGGGATGCCGTGCTTCTGCGCGATGGCGCCCATCGCCTCGATCGGGTCGATGCTGCCGTGCGGGTATTCGGGCGCCGAGCCGAGGATCATCACCGTGCGGCGGTTGATCATCGATTCAAGCTTGGCGACATCGGCATGCAGCTGCGCGTCCAGCGGCAGCCGCCGCAGCTTGACGCCGAAGTACTCGCTGGCCTTGAACCAGGCGACGTGCGCGGTCGTCGGCACGATCATCTCGGGCTTGCGCACGCCGCGTGTCGCGCGCGCCAGGTCGCGATAGGTCTTCACCGCCAGCAGGCAGCTTTCGGTGCCGCCGGAGGTGACGACGCCGCAGACTTCCGGCGTGCCGTGCAGCAGCTCGGCGGTGGCGGCGATGATCTGGTTCTCGAACTGCTTCAGGCTCTTGAAGGCGCCGGGGTTCAAGCCGTTGGCCGAGGCATAGGCCTGCCAGGCCTGGCCGAGGAAATGTGCATAGGGCTCGTCCAGCCAGTAGACCAGGCTCCACAGCCGCGCCTGCTTGTAGTCCGGGTCCTTCACGCCGAAGCCGCGCAGCTGCTGCAGGATGTCTTCGGGCGGGCGGCCGTGTTCGGGCAGGGCGTGGGTCAAGGCAGGCTCTCCTGCGGCGAGGCTAGCAGAAGCCCGACAATCGACGCATGACTCACCGTGCCTGGATCTGCGCCGAGTTGCGCGACGATTTCTCCGGCCTGCGCCTCGAAACACAGCCTTCCCTGCCCTGCGGGCCCGGCGAGGCTCGCGTGCGCGTGCACGCGGCGGCGCTGAACTTCCCCGACCTGCTGATGACCCAGG
>CAYUPF010000194.1:0-7473 GCA_964446545.1 uncultured Rubrivivax sp. | reverse complement strand
TAGGCCAGGCCGAGCTCGTCCTGCAGGTCGCGCAGCAGGTTCAGCACCTGCGCCTGCACCGACACGTCCAGCGCCGATACCGCCTCGTCCAGCACCAGCACCTCGGGCTGCAGCGTCAGGCAGCGGGCGATGGCCACGCGCTGGCGCTGCCCACCGGAAAATTCATGCGGGTACTTGGCGAAGGCGCTGCCGTCCAGCCCGACCTTGGCCAGCAGCTCGCGGGCGCGCTGCTCGCGCTCGGCCCGGTTGGCGCCGATGCCGTGGATGGCCATCGGCTCGACCAGCGTCTGGCCGATGCTGAAGCGCGGGTTCAGCGACGCATAGGGATTCTGGAACACGATCTGCAGCCGCCGGCGCAGCGTCAGCGGCCCGGTTTCGAGCAGGTCGCGGCCGTCGAGCTGCACCTCGCCGCCGCTGGGCTCCAGCAGCCGCAGCAGCGTCAGGCCCAGCGTGGTCTTGCCCGAGCCCGATTCGCCGACCACGCCCAGCGTGTGGCCGCGCCGCAGCCGGAAGCTCACGCCGCGCACCGCCTTGAACTCGCGCTTGCCGAACAGGCCCTGGCGCAGCCAGAAGGACTTGGCCAGCGCACGCACCTCCAGCAGCACCGGCGATCGCGGGTCCTTGGCGGCGCGTGGCGGCTGCGGCGCAAGGTCGTCGCCGGCGAGGAATTCGTCGATGACCCGCAGCCGTGCCGGCGGCGGGCCGCTCAGGCCGGGCCGGCAGGCGAGCAGCGCGCGCGTGTAGGCATCCTGCGGCGCGCTGAAGATCTGCGCCACCGCGCCCTGCTCTCTCACCTGGCCGTGGCGCATCACCACCACGCGGTCGGCAATCTCGCCGACCACGCCGAGGTCGTGGCTGATGAACAGCAGGCTCATGCGGTGGCGCGCCTTCAGCGCGGCCAGCAGCTCCAGGATCTGGCGCTGGATGGTCACGTCCAGCGCGGTGGTCGGCTCGTCGGCGATCAGCAGCTTGGGCTCGCAGGCCAGCGCCATGGCGATCATCACGCGCTGCTGCTGGCCGCCGGACAGCTCGTGCGCATAGGCATCGAGCCGGCGCTTCGGCTCGGGCATGCCGACTTCGGCCAGCAGCGCCTCGGCGCGCGCGCGCGCCTGCCGCGGGCTCATCTTCAGGTGCAGCCGCAGCGGCTCGCACAGCTGCAGCCCCATCGGCAGCACCGGGTTGAGCGAGCTCATCGGGTCCTGGAACACGCAGGCGATCTCGCGCCCGCGCAGCGCGCGCATCTCGGCCGCGCCGGCCTGAGCGAGGTCGCGCCCGCCATAGAGGATGCGGCCGCGGCGCTCGGCGTTGTCGGGCAGCAGGTGGACGATGGACATGGCCGTGACGCTCTTGCCCGAGCCGGATTCGCCGACCAGCGCCACGGTGCTGTGTGCGTCGATGTCGAAGCTCACGCCGCGCACCGCCTGCACGGGCGGCAGCCGGCCCATGCGGAAGCCGACCTGCAGATCCTTGATCGACAGCAGCGGCGTCATTCCAACCCCCGCAGCTTCGGGTCGAGCGCATCGCGCAGCGCATCGGTCATCAGCGAGAACGCGGTCACGAAGGTGGCCATGAACAGCGTCGCCGCCGCCAGCTGCCACCAGTGGCCGAGCAGCAGCTCGCTCTGCGCCTCGGCCAGCATCGTGCCCCAGCTCACCTGGTCCACCGGCACGCCCAGGCCCAGGTAGGACAGGATGACCTCGGCCTTGATGAAACCCACCGTCAGGATCGACAGCTGCACCAGCACCACATGGCTGACGTTGGGCAGGATGTGGCGGAACATGCGGCTGATCGCGCTGGCGCCGATGGCCTGCGCGGCGCGCACGTAGTCGCGCACCGCATGTTTGATGAACTCGGCGCGCACCAGCCGGTAGATGCCGGTCCAGCCGGTCAGCCCCAGGATCAGCACCACGGTGCCGATGCCGCGGCCGAACACCGCTGCAAACGCGAAGATCAGCAGGATGCCGGGGATCGAGGTGAAGACGTTGTACAGCCATTCCAGCAGATCGCCGGCACGCCCGCCGAAGAAGCCGGACAGCGCGCCCAGCAGCGTGCCGATGAGCGTGGCCACCAGTGCCGCCATCAGGCCGACGAAGACCGAGATCTCGGTGCCCTTGACGGCCTTGGCCAGCACGTCGCGGCCCAGCCGGTCGGCACCCAACGGCAGCGTCTGCAGCTTTTCGATCTCGACGGTGCGGAACTGGGCGGCGCGTTCGTCCCACTCCTTGTAGCGCGGCGCCAGCGGGTCCACGTCCGACAGGTCGGCGTTCGGGCCTCGCGGCACGGCGACCGCGGCGGCGCCTTCGGCGGCGCGCGGGCCGACGAAGCCCGGCGGCGCACTGGACACGCCGATCTCGCGCTGCCAGTCCCCGGCCACCCAGCCCAGCGCCGAGGCCGCGATCATCAGCAGGAAGGCGGCGACCACGCCGCTGCACACCACGCCCAGCCGGTCGCCGCGAAAGCGCCGCCCGGCCGCATGCCACACGCCTTCGGAGCGCTCGAGCACCGCGCTCACTTCAGCACCACCCGCGGATCGACCCACTTGTAGAGCAGGTCGGTGAGCAGGTTGATGGCCATCGTCAGCACGGCGACGTAGATCGTCACCGCCTGGATCACCGGATAGTCGCTGCGGTTCACTGCCAGCAGCACCTCGCGGCCGAGACCCGGAATCGAGAAGAAGACCTCGATCAGGAAGGAGCCGACGAAGATGCCCGGCAGCGCTAGCCCGATGTTCGTCAGGATCGGGATCAGCGCGTTGCGCAGCACGTGGCGGCGCAGGATCAGGCCTTCGCCCAGGCCCTTGGCGCGCGCGGTGCGCACGTAGTCCTGGCCGATCTCGTCGAGGAAGAAGCTGCGATACAGCCGCGTCTGCGGTGCCAGCCCCACCAGCAGCGCCAGCAGCACCGGCAGCGGCGCGTACATCGTCAGGTTGGTCCACAGGCTGTCGCTCCAGCCCTGCACCGGAAACCAGCCGAGCTGGAAGCCGAAGATGTACTGGCCGACGATGATGTAGACCAGGAAGCTGATCGACAACGCCACCGTGGTGACGATCATGACCACGCGGTCGGTGAGCGAGCCGCGCACGGTGGCGACGAACAGCGCGATCGGGATCGCCAGCAGCGTGTCCAGCACCAGGATCGGCAGCATCACCGTCAGCGTGGCCGGCAACCTGGTGGCGAAGAGCTGCGCCACCGGCTCGTTGGTGGCCCAGCTGCGGCCCCAGTCGAAGCTGAGGATCTGCTGGACGAAGATCCACAACTGCGCCCACCACGGCTGGTCCAGCCCCAGCTGCTGGCGGATCGACGCGATCTGCTCGGGGCTGGCGTTGAGGCCGCCGAGGATCTCGGCCGGATCGCCGCCGAAGAACTTGAAGAGCACGAACACCAGCAGCACCACGCCCAGCAGCGTCGGCACCATCTGCCACAGGCGGCGCAGGATGTAGGCAGCCATAGGGGCGGCAGTGTAGGCTCGCGGCATGATCCGAGCCCTGTGCAGCCTGTTGCTCGCCGGCCTGGCGCTGGCCTCGGCCGCCGCGCCGCCGAAGACGCTGCGCTACGCCTTCCCGGTGGCCGAGACCAGCTTCGACCCGGCGCAGATCAGCGACCTGTATTCACGCACCGTGGCCGCGGGCATCTTCGACGCGCCGCTGGAATTTGCCTTCATGGCGCGGCCCTTCCAGCTTCGGCCCAACACCGCCGCGGCCATGCCCGAGGTGTCGGACGATTTCCGCAGCTTCACCATCCGCATCCAGCCCGGCATCCACTTCGACGACGACCCGGCCTTCGGCGGCAGCAAGCGCGAGCTCACCGCCGCCGACTACGTCTATTCGATCAAGCGCCACTACGACCCGCGCTGGAAGAGCGGCAACCTCTACATCCTGGAGAACGCCCAGATCCTGGGCCTGAGCGAGTTGCGCCAGCAGGCCATCGACGGCAAGAAGCCCTTCGACTACGACACCGAGGTCGAGGGCCTGCGCACGCTGGACCGCTACACCTTGCGCATCGTGCTCGCCGAGCCCAGCCCACGCTTCCTCTACAACCTGGCCGACGGCTCCTTCACCGGTGCGCTGGCGCGCGAGGTGGTCGAAGCCTATGGCGACAAGGTCGGCGAGCACCCGGTGGGCACGGGCCCGTACCGGCTGGCGCAATGGAAGCGCAGCTCGCGCATGCTGCTGCAGAAGAACCCGAACTACCGCGAGGTGCTGTACGACGAGCAGCCGCCGGCCGACGACGCACGCCTGCAGGCCATTGCGCAGAAGTTCAAGGGCCGGCGCCTGCCGATGATCGACGAGGTGCAGATCTCGGTGATCGAAGAAGCGCAGCCGCGCTGGCTGTCCTTCCTGAACGGCGAGCAGGACCTGCTGGAAGGCGTGCCCGGCGAGTTTGCCGACATCGCCATCCCCAACAACCAGCTGGCGCCCAACCTGGCCAAGCGCGGCATCGGCATGCTGCGCATTCCGCGCGCCGACGTGGCCGTCACCTACTTCGGCATGGAGCACCCGCTGGTCGGCGGCACCACGCCCGACAAGGTGGCGCTGCGCCGCGCCATTTCGCTGGCGGTGGACGTGGAGCGCGAGATCGCGCTGGTGCGGCGCGGCCAGGCGGTGCCGGCGCAGTCACCCATCGCGCCCAACACCTGGGGCTACGACCCGGACTTCAAGAGCGAGATGAGCGAGCACAACCTGGCGCGCGCCAGGGCGCTGCTCGATCTGTACGGCTATGTCGACCGCGATGGCGACGGCTGGCGCGAGACGCCCGACGGCCAGCCGCTGAAGCTGGAGTACGCCACCTCGCCGGACCAGACCTCGCGCCAGCTGAGCGAGCTGTGGAAGAAGAACATGGACGCGCTGGGCCTGCGCATCGAGTTCCACGTGGCCAAGTGGCCCGAACAGCTGAAGGCCAGCCGCGCCGGCAAGCTGATGATGTGGGGCGTGGGCTGGAGCGCCGGCCAGCCCGATGCCGACACCTTCCTGGCGCTGGGCTACGGCCCCAACAAGGGCCAGGCCAACCATTCGCGCTTCGACCTGAAGGCCTTCAACGATCTGTACGAGCGCCAGCGCATGCTGCCCGACGGGCCCGAGCGCCAGGCGCTGCTCGACCAGGCGAAGAAACTCATGATCGCCTACATGCCCTACAAGGTGCACGTGCACCGCATCACCACCGACCTGTGGCATCCGTGGGTGCTGGGCTTCGACCGCAACATTTTCGTGCGCGACTTCTGGAAGTATCTGGACATCGACACGGCGAAGCAGGCACAGGGCGATCGCTGAAACGCGACGACGAAGGATCGACGAAGAGTCCGGGTTTGGCTCGCGCCGGCTTGCTTCAGTGCCGGTAGTCTTCTTCCCGCTGGTGACGAACTGCGCCTACGGCGACGACGTCGTCGACGATCTCGAAGAGAACGATGTAGCCGGTGCCACCGAACGGCACGATCAGTTCCCGCGAGCGACCATTGCCCAACTCCGCCCGACGGCATGAGTAGGGCGACCAGGACAGCAGCCGCATTCCCTCACGGAGGGCGTCCAGTGCGCGTTGCGGAGCAGCCCAGTCGGGTGTCTCGCTCGCGCGCTCGCGCTCGATGGCGAAGTCCTCCAGACGCTGAAGATCCGCCACCGCTTCTTGCAGCAGCGTGACCGTGTACTTGATCGTCACCGGCCCGCGCGCTGGGCGGCCCGGCGCTTGGCGTCATCGAGGCGCCTCTGCAGGCCGTCCATGACATCGTCGACCGTGTGCCCGCCGCCTTGCTGCTTCCACCGCTCGATCGCCGCTTCGCCACGGGTAACGAACTCGGCCTGCACGCGACGCCAGGCCGCGGCCGCGACGACCGCCTCCTCGATGAACTGGGTCAGCGACTCACCCTCGCGCAAGACAGCCTCGACTTCGGCCCTGACCTCGGGCTCGACGCGTATGGGAGGGAAGGTGGCAGAGCGCATTCTTGCAGTGTATAGCAACCGTGCTACGCGAGCCGTTTCGTCAACGCGCTCCCCGTTGCCACGGCGCGAACGATTCCGCCCACTGCATTGCTGCCTGCCGTCCTCAGTCCCCAGAGCCGAACTGCAGCTTCAGGTTGCCTGTGTGAGCTCAGAGCCCTGCGCGCAAAGGGCAGCGAACCTCGACAGGCCGGGGTCTCTTTGCTTCTGCACCCAGGCTTCACAAACCCGCTGCCGTCGACCGGGCACTTCGAGCCTGGCTGACACCGACTAACACCGGCTTAACCCGGTGCCCATAGACTGGGGCCGTCTCCGTCACCCGAGCCCCGCCCCATGCTGAAGCTGCTGCGCCGACTGGCGCTCTGTCTGGCCCCGCTGACCTTCCTCGCGCCGCTGGCGGCACAGACGCTGCCCACCGGCGTGACGGCGGTGCGCTCGGTCGAAGGTATCGACGAGTACCGCCTCGCCAACGGCCTGCAGATCCTGCTGGTGCCGGACGACTCCAAGCCCAGCACCACCGTCAACCTGACCTACCGCGTCGGCTCGCGCCACGAGAACACGGGCGAGACCGGCATGGCGCACCTGCTGGAGCACATGCTGTTCAAGGGCTCGCCCAAGCATCCGCAGGTGTGGGCCGAGTTCACCAAGCGCGGCCTGGCGGCCAACGGCAGCACCAGCTTCGACCGCACCAACTACACCGCCAGCTTCTCGGCCAACGACGACAACCTGCGCTGGTACCTGGGTTGGCTGGCCGATGCCATGGTCAACAGCCACATCGCGCGCGAAGACCTCGACAGCGAGATGACGGTGGTACGCAACGAGATGGAAAGCGGCGAGAACCGGCCCAGCCGCATCCTGATCCAGCGCACGATGGCGGCGATGCACGACTGGCACCCCTACGGCCGCTCGGTCATCGGTGCGCGCAGCGATGTCGAGAACGTCGACATCCCGCGGCTGCGCGCCTTCTACCAGCTGTACTACCAGCCCGACAACGCCACGCTCATCGTCTCGGGCAAGTTCGACCCGCCGCAGGTGCTGAAGTGGGTGGCCGAGAGCTTCGGCGCCATCCCGAAGCCCACGCGCACGCTGCCGACGATGTACACGCTGGACCCGGCGCAGGACGGCGAGCGCCAGGTGACGCTGCGGCGCAGCGGCGGTGCACCGCTGCTGGTGGCCGGCTACCACGTGCCGGCCGGCTCGCAGGCCGACTTTGCGGCCGTCGAGATGCTGGCGCTGGTGCTCGGCGACGTGCCTTCGGGCCGGCTGCACAAGCAGCTGACCGAAAAGCAGCTGGCTTCCAGCACCTTCGCCTTCGCCTGGTCGCTGGCCGACCCGGCGGTGATGTTCGTCGGCGCCGAACTCGCGCCCGGCCAGGAGCTGGACAAGGCACGCGCCACGCTGCTCGAGGTGACCGAGTCGGTCGCAAAAGCGCCGATCACGGCCGACGAGCTGCAGCGCGCGCGCACGCAGTGGCTCAACGGCTGGGAGCAGAACTTCACCGACCCCGAGAACGTCGGGCTGTCGCTGTCCGAAGCCATCGCGCTGGG
>CAYUPF010000193.1:3299-7480 GCA_964446545.1 uncultured Rubrivivax sp. | reverse complement strand
TAGGTCTTCAAGGCCCAGTGGCCGGGCGTGGCTTCGACCAGTTTCCCGTCGTCGCGCAACTTCAGCAGATGCGCCAGCAGCGAGCGCCGCGCCATCGCATGCAGCTTGGGCGGCACGTCGTCGTACACGGCCGCCAGCAGTTGGTCCATCGAATACGGGTCACGGCCGCCGAAGGCCTGCAGCACCTTGGTCTCGCGCTTCAGGCGGTGCGCGACGATCTGCTGCATCGCATCGCGCGGCAGCGGCATCAGGAAGCCGTGGCCGGGCGCCAGCCAGTCCAGGTCCAGCTCCATCAGCTCGCGCAGCGAGCGTAGGTACGCGCCCATGTCGCCGTCGGGTGGGTTGATGACCACGGTGGAGCCTTGCATCACGTGGTCGCCGGTGAAGAGCATGCGTTCCTCGTCGAGCAGGTAGCACAGGTGATTGCCGGCATGGCCGGGGGTGTGGATCACGCGCAGCGTGCTGTCGCCGGGCAGCGTGAACACCTCCCCGCCGACCAGCGGCACGTCGGGCTGGAAGTCGGTGTCCTGCCATTCGGCATGCAGTGCGGCCATGCCGTGCAGCGCTGCGCCGGTACGCGCCTTCAAGGCCTGCGCCGCGGGCGAATGGTCCTTGTGCGTGTGCGTGACGAAGATCCAGCGGATGGGGCCCGGCGCCGCATCGACGATGGCCTGCACATGCGCGTCGCTGATGGGGCCGGGGTCGAGCGCAGCCCATTCGTTGCGCTCGCCGCCGCCGATCAGGTAGCAGTTGGTGCCCGGGCCGGTCATGATGCTGCCGTTGTCGGCGGTGATGCGGATCAGCCGCGGCGACAGCCGCAGCGGGCTCGCCGGCGCCAGCTCGTAGCTGGCCTGGCCGCGGCCTTCGGGGTCGACGCGGCCGATCTCGGCATAGGGCGGCTCGTCAGGCATCACCGGGCGCAGGCCCTTCGCGCCGGTGGCCAGCCGCGGCATGGTGCACGGCACTGCGCTCAGCGCGCGCGCATGCGCCAGCACCGCGTCCACGTCGCCCAGGCGCTGCAGCAGTTCGAGGATCTTGTAGGTGGGCGGCGCGAGCTTCAGTTCCTTGCGCCGCTCCAGGCCTTCGGCAGGCGTCAGCCACAGCTGCGCGTCGGTCTCGTGGTCGTCCTGCGTCGCCACCTGCAGCTCGGGCGCCTCGGCGACGAAGAAGCGCGTGTCGTAGCGCTTGGGCACGCCCGGCGGCGTGAGCCAGTGGTCGAGGTAGGCGATGCGCTCGGCCGCGAGGTGGATGCCGAAGCGGCTGCAGATCTCGGCCATCGACACCTCGCGCCGGTTCAGCGCGTCGCGCTGCGCGGCGATCTGCGCCAGCTGCGCGGCGTCCAGGTGAGAGCGGTCCTGCGCCGCGGCGTAGAGCAGCCCGGCTTCCTCGAAACACTCGCGCATCGCCGCGAACCAGTAGGCCAGCCCGCCTTCGGCCAGGCCGAGCCGGGCGCTGGCCTGCGCGTCGTCCAGGCCGCTGCACAGGCGGCAGCCGTCGGCGTCGGCCGCATCGAGCAGGCCGCCGGGGAAGACGCTGGCGCCGCTGTGGATGTCGCCGGCGCGCGGCGCGCGGCGCATCAGCAGCACCTGCATGCCGGCGTCACTGCGGCGCAATACCACCACGGTGGCGGCCTGGCGCACTGCGGCGCCTGGGGTGGGCGACCAGGCCCTGGCGGTGATGTTGCCGGTCTCGGAGTTCGTCGATGTGCTCATGGCGGCAAGCGTAACCCAGTCGACGGGACAGTGCGGGGGGCGAGTGCGCTCAGGCTGAGGTTCGAGCCGGCGCTGTTGCGTGTTCTGCGGCAGGTCGTGCAGCGCTCCAAGTGAGACGACTCCGTGCACCCCAATTCGGAGCGGGCCAACAGGACACGCTCCGCATTGACGTCGCGCTTTACTGTAGCTACATTAAAGCATGCGCATCGTCTTCGACCCACGCAAAGACGAGAGCAACCTGACCAAGCATGGCGTCTCGCTGATCCTGGCCGCCGAGCTGGATTGGGACGATGCCCTGGTCTGGTTCGATGGCCGCCGTGAGTACGGGGAGATGCGCATGATCGCCCTGGCGCCGAAGTCCGCCATCTTGTACTGCGTTGCCTTCGTCGACCGTGGCTCAGTACGCCGCGTCATCAGCCTGCGACGCGCCAACCGAAGAGAGGTCAAACACTATGTCCGCATCACGCAAGAAGACCCCGATAGCGCTTCCTAGCGTCGCCGAGAGTCGAAGGATCACCGCTGCCGCGAAGAAGGATCCTGACGCTCAGCCGCTGACCGACGCCCAGTTGAAGGCGATGGTGCCGGCGCGCGCCGTTCGCGGCAGGCCCAAGTCCGAGAACAAGAAGTTGCTCGTCTCCGTGCGCTACAGCCCGGAAGTTCTGGCGTACTTCAAGTCCACCGGCGAGGGCTGGCAGGCCCGGATGGATGGCGTCCTTCGCCAGTACGTGCAAAAGCAGCGAGCCGCCTGATCCCTTGGCTCGAATACCGCCCCATGAAACCACAGCAATCCGACAACTTGCTCCAGAGCTTGAAACGCCGCTTCGAGAAACACATGCTGCGGCACGAGGGCATCGCCTGGGCCGAGGTGCAGGCCAGGCTGGAGGGAAACCCTCGGGCGCTCGAGTCGCTTCGGCAGATGGAAGACAGCGGCGGCGAGCCGGACGTGATCGGGCAGGACAAGGCGACGGGGCGCTACGCCTTCTGCGACTGCGCCGCCGAAAGCCCCTCCGGCCGCCGCAGCCTGTGCTACGACCAGCAAGCGCTGGACGAGCGCAAGGAACACAAACCCCAGGGCAGCGCGGTCGGGATGGCCGCGGCCATGGGCATCGAGTTGCTGACCGAGGAGCAGTACCGGGCGCTGCAGAGGCTCGGTGAGTTCGACACCAAGACCTCGAACTGGATCAGCACCCCTGCGGACGTGCGCTCGCTTGGTGGCGCACTCTTCTGCGACCGTCGTTATGGCCAGGTATTCGTCTATCACAACGGGGCGCAGTCGTACTACGCTGCCCGGGGCTTCCGCGGCTGGCTGCAGGTGTGAGCCGTGCGGCGCAGTCGCCATCCAACCCAACCCAAGCCTAGGAGCCGTGCATGCCTGCCGTGAAACGCCTTCAGTTCGCCATGATCATCGAGGCACCGGTGTCGCGTGTTTATGCGCTGATGACCGAGCCCGAGTTGTACAGGAACTGGACTTCGGCCTTCGCCGAGGGCTCGACCTACGAGGGGTCCTGGGACCAGGGCCAGCAGATCCGCTTTTTGTCGCCCTCGGGCGACGGCATGGTCGCCGAGATCGCCGAGAACCGCAGCAACGAGTTCATCTCGATCAGGCACCTCGGCTTCGTCGCCCAGGGCGTCGTGGACACCGACAGCGATGCGGTGCGCGCCTGGGCGCCGGCCTACGAGAACTACAGCTTCCAGGCCGTGCCCGAGGGCACGCGCCTCGTGGTCGACCAGGACATCACCGACGAGTTCGAGGGCTTCATGAAGGAGGCCTGGCCCAAGGCGCTGGCGCGGCTGAAGGCGCTGTGCGAGGGCCGCGGCGCCGCCTGAGCGGCGTGGCCCGCATCGTGGGGCGGGGCGCTCGGGTCAGCGCCGGCTGCCGGCCACCAGCCGTTCGCGGAAGGCCCGCGGCGACAGCCCTTCGACACGGCCGAAGACGCGGCTGAAGTAGGCCGGGTCGGCGAAGCCCAGCGTGTAGGCGATGGTCGACACCGGCAGGCTGGTGTAGGCCAGCTGGCGCCGTGCCTCGCGCATCAGGCGCGCCTCGATCAGGCGTGAGGCCGGCTGCCCGGTGGCGGCGCGCAGCACGCGGCTCAGGTGCGTGGGTGTCACCGCCAGCGCCTGTGCGCAGTCGGCCACCGTGGGGCGCTCGAGCAGCCGCGCATCGACCCAGGCCTCGAAGCGGCGCAGCAGCGCCGAGCCGGGTGCATCGCGCGGCTGCGGCGCGGCGCGTGCCGCCAGGCCCAGCAGCACCGCGCACAGGCCCTGCAGCACCAGTGCGCGCGATGGTGCCGTGCTGTCGAACTCGGCGGCGATCTGCGCCATCAGCGCCGTCAGGCCCGTGTCGGCGGCGAACACGCCGCCTGCGGCCAGCGCGCGGCGTTCCTCGGCCGCCGGGCTGAGCAGCTGTTCGACAAGGTCGTCGGCCAGCGTCGCCACCCAGCCCTGCGTGCCGCGCTCGAAGGCAAAGGC
>CAYUPF010000193.1:0-3199 GCA_964446545.1 uncultured Rubrivivax sp. | reverse complement strand
GGTCGTCGGCCAGCGTCGCCACCCAGCCCTGCGTGCCGCGCTCGAAGGCAAAGGCATGCACCGCGCCCGGCGGCACGTTGACCAGCGACATCGCCTTGAGCGGCTGCGCCTGGCCTTCCAGGTGCAGCGTGCCGCTGCCGCTGCGCAACAGCAGCAACTGGTGCAGGCGCACGTGGCGGTGCGGCGCCAGCTCCCAGTCGTGCAGCGGCGCGCGTGCGGCAATGGTTTCGATGTGCATCGGGTCCGGCAGGTTCGCCGTCTCGCCGAACAGGCCGTAGCAATGTATTGCTGTGCTGCGCATGTTCGAAATGTACAAGTGGCGGAAGGATCCATCCCTTCCGTTGCGGCCCGCCGGCGCCTATGGTTCAGCCCCATCCCAGCACCATCATCAAGGAGACAAGCATGAAGACCCAAGTCTGCATCATCGGCGGCGGCCCGTCGGGGCTGCTGCTGTCGCAGCTGCTGCACCTCAAAGGCATCGACACCATCGTGCTCGAGCGGCAGAGCCGCGAGTACGTGCTGGCGCGCATCCGCGCCGGCGTGCTGGAGCATGGCTTCGCCGCGCTGATGCGCGAGGCGCAGTGCGGCGAGCGCATGGACCGCGAAGGCGAGATCCACGAAGGCTTCTTCATCGCCAACCATGGCGAGATGAAGCGGGTCGATCTGCACAAGTACAGCGGCGGCAGCTCGGTGGTGGTGTACGGCCAGACCGAGCTGACCAAGGACCTGTACGAGGCGCGCGACCGCCTGAAGGGCGTGGTCATCCACAACGCCGAGGACGTGATGCCGCACGATCTGTTGGGCGACAAGCCCCACGTCACCTACCGCGATGGCGACGAGCTCGTGCGCATCGATTGCGACTACGTGATCGGCGCCGACGGCTTCCACGGCGTGAGCCGCAAGTCGATCCCGAAGACCGTGCTGAAGGAATACGAGAAGGTCTATCCCTTCGGCTGGCTGGGCGTGCTGTCGCGCACGAAGCCGGTGTCGCCGGAGTTGGTCTACGCGCGCCACGAGCGCGGCTTTGCGCTGTGCTCGCTGCGTTCGCAGGTGCTGAGCCGCTACTACATCCAGGTGCCGCTGTCGGACAAGGTCGAGGACTGGGACGACGAGGCCTTCTGGGCCGAGCTGAAGCGCCGGCTGCCCACAGAGGTCGCGGAGAAGCTGACCACCGGCCCGTCGATCGAGAAGAGCATCGCGCCGCTGCGCAGCTTCGTCGCCGAGCCGATGCGCTACGGCAAGCTGTTCCTGGCTGGCGATGCCGCGCACATCGTGCCGCCCACCGGGGCGCGCGGGCTCAACAGCGCTGCGTCCGACATCTACTACCTGTACCACGCGCTGCTGGCGCACTACCAGCGCGGCGACGACAGCGGACTGGACGGCTACTCGGCCAAGGCGCTGGCGCGGGTGTGGAAGGCGCAGCGCTTCTCGTGGTGGATGACGACGATGCTGCACAGCTTCCCCGGCAGCATCGAGTACGACCAGCGGCTGCAGCAGACCGAGCTGGAGTACCTGTTCTCGTCGGAGGCGGCGCAGCGCTCGCTGGCCGAGAACTACGTCGGCCTGCCGTTCTGAGCCCGGGCCGCGGCGGAACTTTCGCCGTGCTGCACAATCGCACTTGTCCACGAGTGCGATGCGGAGGTGTGCATGGCAGAGCAGGCCCCGAAGCGAAGCGACGCAGCGCCCGAGGTCGGCGTGCGCACCCTGATCCCGCCGCCGCGGCAGCGTTCGCCCATCGGCTGGGTGCTGTTGGCCCTGGCCATCCTGGTGCTGGCAGCCGGCGGCTGGTGGTACCAGCGCAGCCAGGCGCCCGCGCCGCCCCCTGCTGAAGTGCAAGCCCTGCCGGCATCGCCGCAGCCCGAGCCCGTCGTTGCCGCGTCGCCGCCGGCCGCGTCTGCACCGGCCGCCGCGGCGTCGGTGGCGCCGCTGCCCGAGCCGAAAGTGGCCGAAGGCCCGCTGGACGAAGCCGGCGTGGGTGCGGCGCTGGCGGCGCTGTTCGGTCCGCAGGCCGGCAAGCTGCTGATCAGCGACGATTTCGTGCGCCGCTTCGTGACCACCGTCGACAACCTGGGGCGCGAACATGCCGCGCCGCGGCTGTGGCCGGTACAACCCACGCCGGGCCGCTTCCTGGTGATCGAGCGCGACGGCCGGCTCTATGCCGACCCGGACAACGCCGCACGCTACACGCCGCTGGTGCTGCTGGCCGAGCACGTCGACCCGCGCGCCGCGGTGGCGCTGTACGGCCGTTTGCTGCCCCTGCTGCAGCAGGCCTACGAAGAACTCGGCTATCCGGGTCAGCGCTTCCACACGCGGCTGATGACGGTGATCGGTCAACTGCTGGCCACGCCGGATGCGCCTGAGCTGATCGCGCTGACGCTGGTCGAGGTCAAGGGCGAGGTGCCTTCCGAGCGGCCCTGGGTGCGCTATGAATACGCCGACCCGGCCTTCGAATCGGCCAGTGCCGGGCAGAAGATCCTGCTGCGCGTGGGCGCGGTCAACCAGCGGCGGCTGAAGGCGCAGCTGCGCAGCTTGCGCGCCGAGCTGGTGCGCCAGGCGCAGCCACAGGGCATGCTCGGCCAGAACGGTACAGATAGGCAATAGCCGTTGCGAGAATGGCTCTGTCGAGGATACGATGAAGCCACTTCAGGAGGTTGCATGAGCAAGGCCAGCAAGCATGTTGTCCCCAGTACGACGGGTGGGTGGGCTGTGAAGAGTTCCGGATCTACCCGGGCCTTGAAGGTTTTCTCGACTCAGGCTGATGCCGTCGTCTATGCGCGTGACGCTGCCAAGAGGGCCAACTCCGAGCTGTTCATCCATGGACGCGATGGCACCATCAAGGAGCGGAATACGTATGGCCGCGACCCGATGCCGCCCAAGGACAAGCGATAGGCTGTTGACGTGGCGTTCAACGAGAACGTCTTCGTCAACTGCCCGTTTGATGAGGAGTTCTACGATCTGCTCCGTCCGCTGCTTTTCACCATCGTCTACCTGAAGCTCACCCCGCGTATTGCGCTGGAGGCCACTGATTCAGGCATGGTGCGGATAGATCGCATCGTGGAGTTCATTCGAGAATCCAGGTATGCCATCCATGACCTCTCGCGCATGGCAGCCTTGAATGCCGGAGACCTGTTCAGGCTCAACATGCCCTTTGAGCTTGGCATCGATCTTGGAGCCAGGTTCTTCGGTCAAGGCGAGATGA
>CAYUPF010000192.1:0-7515 GCA_964446545.1 uncultured Rubrivivax sp. | reverse complement strand
CGGTCTTGCCGACGCCGGCGCCGCCGAACAGGCCGACCTTGCCGCCCTTGGCGAAGGGGCACATCAGGTCGATCACCTTGATGCCGGTTTCCAGCAGGTCCTGCGACGGGCTCAGCTCGTCGTAGGCCGGCGGCTTGCGGTGGATCGAGGCGGTCAGCTCCTGGCCCACCGGGCCGCGCTCGTCGATCGGGTTGCCCAGCACGTCCATGATGCGGCCGAGCGTGGCACGGCCCACCGGCACCGTGATCGCCTTGCCGGTGTTGCTGACCATCAGGCCGCGGCGCAGGCCGTCGGACGAGCCCAGCGCGATGGTGCGCACCACCCCGTCGCCCAGCTGCTGCTGCACTTCCAGCGTCAGCGCCGTGCCTTCGAGCTTGAGCGCGTCGTACACCTTGGGCATGGCATTGCGCGGGAACTCCACGTCCACCACCGCGCCGATGCACTGGACGATCTTGCCGGCCGCTTGAACTTCAGACATTTTTCGCTTCCTTCGAGATGCGTGATTCTTGAATCTTCAGACCGCCGCCGCGCCGGCGACGATCTCCGACAATTCCTTGGTGATGGCCGCCTGGCGCGTCTTGTTGTAGACCAGCTTCAGCTCGGCGATCACGTTGCCGGCGTTGTCGGTGGCCGACTTCATCGCCACCATGCGCGCCGACTGCTCCGAGGCCAGGTTCTCGGCCGTGGCCTGGTAGACCAGGGCCTCGACATAACGCAGCACCAGTTCGTCGATGACGGCCGGCGCGCTGGGCTCGTAGATGTAGTCCCAGCTGCGCGACGGGGCGGCACCGGCACCGATGCTTTCCGCCGACAGTGGCAACAATTGCTCGACCACCGGCTCCTGCTTCATCGTGTTGATGAAGCGCGTGTAGCACAGGTACACGGCGTTCAGGCGCCCGGACGCATAGGCGTCGAGCAGCACCTTCACCGGCCCGACCAGCTTGTCCAGGTGCGGCTTGTCGCCCAGCTGCACCGCGTGCGAGACGATCTTCGCGCCGATGCGGTTGAGGAAGCTGAAGCCCTTGTTGCCGATGGCCACGGCCTCGGCCTTCACGCCCTGCGCCTCCAGCTCCTTGAGCTTGGCGGTCGCCAAACGCAGCACGTTGGTGTTCAGCCCGCCGCACAAGCCCTTGTCGGTGGTGACGACGATGAAGCCGGCGAGCTTGGCCTCGTCGTGCCTGACCATGAACGGGTGCTTGTACTCGGGCGTGGCCTGCGACAGGTTGGCCGCCAGGCTGCGCACCTTCTCGGCATAGGGACGGGCCGCGCGCATGCGCTCCTGCGCCTTGCGCATCTTGCTGGCGGCGACCATCTCCATGGCCTTGGTGATCTTCTTGGTGTTCTCGACACTCTTGATCTTGCCGCGTATTTCCTTGCCTGCTGCCATCGCAGAACTCCTTCGTTCGGGTTCGGGTCAGGGGTTCAGGCGAAGGACTTCTTGAAAGCCTCGATCGCGGCGGTCAGCTCGGCTTCGGACTCCTTGTCGAGCTGCTTGCTGTCGTCGAGCTTCTTCAGCAGCGCGGCATGGCTGGTCTTCAGGTGCGTGTGCAGGCCGTGCTCGAAGTCGAGCACCTTCTTCACCTCGACCTCGTCGAGGAAGCCCTTGTTCACCGCGAAGATCGACGCGCCCATCAGACTGATCGGCAGCGGCGCGTACTGCGCCTGCTTCAGCAGCTCGGTGACGCGCGCGCCGCGGTCCAGCTGCTTCTTGGTGGCGGCGTCGAGGTCGGAGGCGAACTGCGCGAACGCGGCCAGTTCGCGGTACTGCGCCAGGTCGGTACGGATACCGCCGGACAGGCCCTTGATCAGCTTGGTCTGGGCTGCCGAGCCGACGCGCGACACCGAGATGCCGGCGTTGATGGCGGGGCGGATGCCGCTGTTGAACAGGCTGGTTTCCAGGAAGATCTGGCCGTCGGTGATCGAGATCACGTTGGTCGGCACGAAGGCCGACACGTCGCCGGCCTGCGTCTCGATGATCGGCAGTGCGGTGAGGGACCCCGTCTTGCCCTTGACCTCGCCCTTGGTGAAGGCCTCGACGTAGTCGGCGTTGACGCGCGCGGCACGTTCGAGCAGGCGGCTGTGCAGATAGAAGACATCGCCCGGGTAGGCTTCACGACCCGGCGGGCGGCGCAGCAGCAGCGACACCTGGCGATAGGCCACGGCCTGCTTGGACAGGTCGTCGTAGATGATCAGCGCGTCCTGGCCGCGGTCGCGGAAGTATTCGCCCATGGTACAGCCGGAATAGGCCGACACGTACTGCATCGCCGCGCTTTCCGCCGCCGAGGCGGCGACGACGATGGTGTAGTCCATCGCGCCGTTGGCTTCGAGCGCGCGCACCACGTTCTTGATCGACGACGCCTTCTGGCCGATGGCGACGTAGACGCAGGTCATGTCCTGACCCTTCTGGTTGATGATCGTGTCGATCGCCACCGCGGTCTTGCCGGTCTGGCGGTCACCGATGATCAGCTCGCGCTGGCCGCGGCCGATCGGCACCATCGAGTCGATCGACTTCAGCCCGGTCTGCACCGGCTGGCTCACCGACTGGCGCGCGATCACGCCCGGCGCGACCTTCTCGATGACGTCGGTCAGCTTGGCATTGATCGGGCCCTTGCCGTCGATCGGCTGGCCCAGCGCGTTGACGACGCGGCCCTTCAGCTCGGGGCCGACCGGCACTTCCAGGATGCGGCCGGTGCACTTGACCGTGTCGCCTTCGGAGATGTGCTCGTACTCGCCCAGGATCACCGCGCCGACCGAGTCGCGCTCCAGGTTCAGCGCCAGGCCGTAGGTCGGCTGGCCGTCGGCAGTGGCCGGGAACTCGAGCATTTCGCCCTGCATCGCGTCGGACAAGCCGTGGATGCGCACGATGCCGTCGGTCACCGACACCACCGTGCCCTGGTTGCGGATGTCGGCCGAGACGCCAAGGCCCTCGATGCGGCTCTTGATCAGTTCGGAAATTTCTGCGGGATTCAGTTGCATGACTCTTCTCCGTTGGACGTGCGTGCCGGCCTTCAGGCCGTCAGCGCCACTCTCATCTGTTCGAGACGGGCGCGTACAGAGGTGTCCAGCACCTCGTCGCCGACCACCACGCGGATGCCGCCGATCAGCTCGGGATCGATGGCCACCTGCGCGTTGAGCTTGCGCTTGAAGCGCCGCTCCAGCGCGGCCACGGTCTCGTCCAGCTGCGCCGGCTCGATCGGAAACGCGCTGTAGATCGTGGCGTCGGACACGCCGCTGCTGGCGTTGACCAGCGCGCCGTATTGCGCCGCGATCTCGGGCAGCGCCGCCAGACGGCCGTTGTCGAGCACCATGCGCAACAGGTTGCCGACCTTGCTATCGAGCGACAAGCCTTGCTGCAGTGCGATGCCGGCGACAAGGTCGAAGACCTGCGGCGGCGCGACCTTGGGGTCGTCGGCAAACCGGCGCAGCTGCTCGTCGGCGGCCAGCAGCGAAAGCGCGGACAGCTGATCCTTCAACTGCGCGGCATCGGTGCCGCAGGCCTTGAACAACGCCTCGGCGTACGGGCGGGCAATGGTGGCGATCTCGGCCATGGTCAGCGCCCCTTGGCCATCACAGCTCGGCCTTCAGGCGGCTCAACAGCTCGGCATGCACGCCGGGGTTGACCTCGCGCTTCAGGATCGATTCGGCGCCCTTCACGGCCAGCGCCGCCACCTGCTCGCGCAGCGCCTCGCGTGCCTTGGTCGCTTCCTGCTCGGCCTCGGCCCGGGCGGCGGAGATGATCTTCGCGCCCTCGTCGTTGGCGCGGCCCTTGGCTTCTTCGATCATCGACTGCGCCAGACGCTCGGCATCGGCCAGGCGCTGCGCCGCGTCGTTGCGGGCTGCGGACAGCTGCTCCTCGACGCGCTTGTTGGCCAGCGTCAGTTCGGCCTTGGCCTTGTCGGCAGCCGACAGCCCGTCGGCGATCTTCTTCGCGCGTTCGTCGAGTGCGGCCGTGATCGGCGGCCAAACGAACTTCATCGTGAACCAGACCAGGATCGCGAAGACGATCATCTGGATGATCAGTGTGGCGTTGATGCTCATGTTATTCCTCCACCCCCGCAGCGGCTTCGCCGCTCCCCCTCGAGGGGGCAACGCCAGCGGTCCGGCGAAGCCGGTTCCGCAGCGTTCGCTTGGGGGCAATCGTCACTTGGGCAGGTTGGCGATCTGGGCGAGGAACGGGTTGGCCGTGGCGAACCACAGCGCGATACCGGTGCCGATGATGAAGGCCGCGTCGATCAGGCCGGCCAGCAGGAACATCTTGGTCTGCAACTCGCCCATCAGTTCGGGCTGGCGGCCGGCAGATTCGAGGTACTTGCCACCCATGATGCCGATGCCGATACAGGCACCGACGGCACCCAGCCCGATGATCAGACCGGCGGCGAGGGCGACAAAGCTGATGACTTCCATTGTGTTGCTCCTGGTTTTGGAAGGTGAGTGAAGGGGGAAGGGAACGAAAAGGAATCGACGCTCAGTGCGCGTCGTGGGCCTGACCGACGTAGATCAGCGTCAGCATCATGAAGATGAAGGCCTGCAGCGTGATGATCAGGATGTGGAAGATGGCCCAGACGGTGCCGGCGATGATGTGGCCGATGGCCAGCGCGATACCGGTGAAGCTCAGCGCCCAGGCACCCCCCATCAGCGCGATCAGCATGAAGATCAGTTCGCCGGCATACATGTTGCCGAACAACCGCATGCCGTGCGACACGGTCTTGGCGATGAACTCGACCATCTGCATCAGGAAGTTCACCGGATACAGGAACCACTTGTCGCCGAAGGGCGCCGAGAACAGCTCGTGGATCCAGCCGCCCAGGCCCTTGATCTTGACGTTGTAGTACAGGCAGATCAGCAGCACGCTCAGGCTCAGCCCCATCGTGATCGACAGATCGGCCGTGGGCACCACGCGCATGTAGTCGGGCACGCCGAAGGCGGGGCCGGCGGTGTGCCAGATGGCCGGCAGCAGGTCCACCGGCAGCAGGTCCATCGCATTCATCAGGAAGATCCAGACGAACACCGTCAACGCCAGCGGCGCAACCATCCTGCGGCTGTGCGCGTTGTGCACGATGCCCTTGGCCTGCGAGTCGACCATCTCGACGAGTATTTCCACGGCGGCCTGGAAGCGCCCCGGCACACCCGAGGTGGCCTTGCGCGCGCCCAGCCACAGCAGCCAGCAGCTGATGACGCCGAGCACGGCCGCGTAGAACAGCGAGTCCAGGTTGGCGACCGAAAAGTCGGCCACCGCGGCCTGCTTGCCGGTCTGCAGATGCTGCAGGTGGTGGACGATGTACTCGCCGGCCGTCGGTGCGTGACTCTCTTGACCCTGGGCTGCCATGTGTTCAGGTTCCCGATTGCTGTTTTTTTGCCGGCCGGCGCCACAGCAGCGCCAGCAGGTACACGTTCAAGCACACCACCAGACTGACCAGCAAGGCCGGCCAGCTCAGCGGCTGGACGATCTTCGGCGCCAACGCGAGCATCAGCACCGAGACCGCAATCTTCACCATCTCCCACAACATGAAGCTGACGGCACTGGCCGACGGCGACATGCTGCTGAGGCGGCTGCTCATGCCGCGCGCCATCAAGGCGCCCGGCACCACCACCACGGCGGCGCCATACAGCGCCGACACGAACACCGAAGCGTCGCTCGTGACGAGTGCCGCCGCCAAGGCCACCACCCCACCCACCGCGGCCTGCGCCGCGACCACCCACCAGACCGGAACCTGAGGGTGCCTTTCCCGCAAGGCCTGGGCCTCGGCACGGGTCAAGGGCTGGAATGCCGCTTCCGCGGCAGCTTCTTCCGCTTCGTCATCCCACGCCCCCGAACGAATTCGCCTGTCGGGCATGGAACTCC
This sequence comes from uncultured Rubrivivax sp., assembly GCA_964446545.1. Lineage (GTDB taxonomy): Bacteria > Pseudomonadota > Gammaproteobacteria > Burkholderiales > Burkholderiaceae_C > Rubrivivax. The sequence continues at coordinate 1,673 of CAYUPF010000192.1, read as the reverse complement.
CACCACATCTGTGTTCAGCAAAGCCTTGGAATTATACGTGCTAACCCGCGGTCTCCCACAAACCGAGGATGCGGCCTGCCCTCAGGGCAGGCTCAGGTAGCGCTGCGCCAACGCCGCAAAGGCCTGGCGCTCGTCGGCGCCGACGCTGCGGCCCAGCTCTTCTTCGATCAACGCGGCCACCGGCTCGATCAGCGTAGCGGCACGCGCCGCATCCAGGAAGAGCAGGCGCGAACGGCGCGCAAGCACGTCCTCGATGCCGCGCGCCATCTCGTAGCGCAGCGCGAAGCGCACCATCGCCTCGCTCAGGCCGCCCTGGCCCGATTCGGCATCGCGCCACAGCCAGCGGTCGGCGCCGGGCAGGCTGCGCAGCAGGGCGGCCTCGCTGCCATACAGATGCTCACCCGGCGGCTCGCTGATCGAGCGCCCCGGCGCGGCGCCGACCAGCGGCAGCTTCACCGTAACGCCACCGGCGCGCCGCGGCAGCGCGCCGCTGGCCATGCAGCGGTCGAGCACGTCCTCGGCCATGGCGCGGTAGGTGGTCCACTTGCCGCCTGTGACGGTGACCAGGCCCGAGCGCGCGATGAGCACGGTGTGCTCGCGCGACAGCGCCTTGGTGTTGTCGCCCTCGTCGTCGGGCGGCTTGACCAGCGGGCGCAGGCCCACCCAGACCGAGCGCACGTCGGCGCGCGTCGGCGCCTTGGCCAGATAGCGGCCGGCCTCGCGCAGGATGAAGTCGACCTCCGCGCGGAAGGGCGTGGGCTCGCGGTCCAGGTCGTGGCGCGGCGTGTCCGTCGTGCCGAGAATCGTCTTGCCCAGCCAGGGCACGGCAAAGAGCACGCGGCCGTCGCTGGTCTTGGGCACCATCAGCGCATGCGTGCCGGGCAGGAAGGCGCGGTCCACCACCAGGTGCACGCCCTGGCTGGGCGCCACCATCGCCGGCTTCGGCGCTGCGCCGGTGTCGCGGTCCATGTCGCGCACCGCATCCACCCAGACGCCGGCAGCATTGACCACGCAGCGCGCGCGCAGCTCGAAGCCCTCGCCGCTTTCGGCGTCGCGCGCGTGCAGGCCGCGCACGCGGCCGGCCTCGCGCAGCAGGCCGGTGACGGCGATGTGGTTCAGCACGACGGCGCCGCGTTGGATCGCCGTGCGCGCCAGCAGCAGGGCCAGACGCGCGTCGTCGAACTGGCCGTCCCAGTACTTGATGCCGCCGACCAGCCCCTGCCGCCGCACCGTGGGCAGCAGCTCCTGCGTGCGCCGCGCCGACAGCATTTCGGTCGGCCCCAGGCTGCGGCGGCCGGCGAGCACGTCGTAGGCCTTCAACCCGGCGCCGTAGAAGGGCAGCTCGAACAGCTTGTACGCCGGCACGACGAAGGCCAGGCGCTGCGCCACCTGCGGCGCATTGGCCAGCAAGGTGGTTCGCTCGTGCAGCGCCTCGTGCACCAGGCCGATGTCGCCCTGCGCCAGGTAGCGCACGCCGCCGTGCACCAGCTTGGTCGCGCGCGAGGACGTGCCCTTGGCGAAGTCCTCGCTTTCCAGCAGCACCACCGACAAGCCGCGCGCGGCCGCGTCCAGCGCCACGCCCAAGCCGGTGGCGCCGCCGCCGATCACCGCCAGGTCCCATTCGCGCGCCTCGCGCAGCCGCGCCAGCAGCCGGCTGCGCTCGAAGGCGTCGG
>CAYUPF010000191.1:0-7569 GCA_964446545.1 uncultured Rubrivivax sp. | reverse complement strand
ACCGCTTCGACGGCGGGCCGGTGGGCCTGGACAACGTGGCCGCCGCCATCGGCGAGGAAAGCGGCACGATCGAGGACGTGATCGAGCCCTACTTGATCCAGCAGGGCTACCTGCAGCGCACGCCACGCGGGCGCATCGCCACGCACGCCGCCTACCGGCACCTGGGCGTGGCACCGCCCAAGGGCGGCGCCGGCGATCTGTTCGACGCCTGACACAGATCGACGCGCTTGCTCACGGTGTAACCGCCGTGCGCTTGTTCACGCTCGGGCAAGCGCGCTTGTAAGCGTGACAACGCGTCGTTAAGGGTTGCCGTTTTGGCGGCAGTGCTCAAGTTGTCGCACGCCCTGCCGATACCTAGGATCAACCCGTCAGGTCAGTGCCGTAGCGCATGCATGCGCCGGCACGACCGGCTTGTGTTGAGAAAGAACCCTATGCAACGGAATCGCCCTCACGGTTTCACCCTCATCGAACTGATGATCGCGGTGGCCATCGTCGCCATCCTGGCGATGATTGCCGTGCCCAGCTACTCGGCCTACATCACGCGCGGCCAACTGGCCGACGCCACCACCGGGCTGGCGACGATGCGCGCGCAGATGGAGCGCCACTATCAAGACAACCGCACCTACGCCACGGTGGGCAGCTTCACCACGCCGTGCGCCGGGGCCGCCGGCACACGCACCTTCGGCCACTTCGTCGTCAGCTGCTCGGGCACGCCGGACGCCACCACCTTCACGCTGCAGGCCGCGGGCAGCGGGCCGGTGTCGGCCTTCACCTTCACCATCGACCAGGCCGATGTGCGCAACACCACCGCCGCGGCCACGGGCTGGAACACCTGTGCCGGCAAGTGGCTGACGAAGAAGGGCGAGACATGCTGAAGCCCCCACGCGGCTTCACGATCGTCGAGCTGATGGTGACGATCGCGCTGCTGGCCATCCTGCTCGGGCTGGCCATGCCGTCGTTCACCACCTGGATACGTAACGCGCAGGTGCGCACCGTCAGCGATGTACTGCAAAACGGCCTGCGCCTGGCACAAGCCGAGGCGATCCGCCGGCATCGGCAGGTGGTCTTCTACCGCGCCAGCGACAGCACCTGCACGACTACCACCAGCGTCGACGGCGCCGGCGGCTCCTGGGTCGTGCGCACCGTGCCGATGGTGACCGGCGACCCGGTGGAAGCGGTGCAATGCGGGCAGTTGGCCGACGTGGCCGCGGGCGTGGCCATCGCCGGCCCCACCGCGCTGTGCTTCAACTCCGGCGGCCGCCAGGTGGCCAACGCCGACCCCGACATCGGCGGCACCGCCTGCGTGCTGGACGCCACAGGCACCAGCACCTTCGATGTCACCAGCAGCAATGCCGACCGGCCGCTGCGCGTGCTCGTCACGCTGGGCGGCAGCGTGCGCATGTGCGACCCGGCGAAGACGCTGTCGGCGTCCACGCCCGATGGGTGCCCGCCATGACGCGCCGGCTCAACCTGCGCCGCCGCGCGCGCGGCCTGTCGCTGATCGAGGTGCTGGTCGCCATCGTGCTGATCTCCTTCGGCATCCTCGGCCTGGCATCGCTGCAGGCGCGCGCCGTGCAGGTGTCGGTCAGCGCCGAGGACAGCCAGCGCGCCGCGCTGCTGGCCAACGAGCTGGCCGCGGCGATGTGGGGAGCCAACACCGTATCGCTGCCTGCCGCCGACATCACGGCCTGGCAGGCGCGCGTCGGCAACGCCAGCGTCGCCGGACTGCCCAATGCCACCGGCAGCGTCTCGGTGGCTTCTGGCGTCGCGCGCATCACCGTGGAATGGCGAGCCAACCATGCAGCGGTGGGCGACGAGAACCGCTACGTCACCGATGTGGTGATCCGATGAGCCAGTTGCCTTCCCCCGCTTCACCGCCGCGTGGCTTCACGCTGATCGAACTGATGGTGGCCATGGCCATCGGCCTGGTGCTGACGCTGGCACTGGCCACGGTGATGATCCGCCACGACGCAGGCAAGCGCACGCTGATCTCCACCAACGACCTGGCGCTGACCTCGGCGTACCTGTCTTATTCGCTGGACCGCGAGCTGCGCAGCGCCGGCTCGGGCTTCACGCAGGACTCGGACAACACCTTCGGCTGCCTGCTGCGCGTGGCCCGCGGCGGCACGCAGATCCTGCCGCGCGCCGCCGCCTTTCCGGCGCCTTTCGCGGGCGTACCGCAGCAGGTGCGTCTGGCGCCGCTGCTGATCCATGCCGGCGCCGGCGGCGGCGGCTCCGATGTGCTGGCCATCGCCACCGGAGAAGCCGGCGGGGGAGAGTCGCCGCTCCAGGTGCAGACGAACTCGGCCACCGCCAGCGATCTGCGTCTCAGCAGCACCGTGGGTCTGCGTACCAACGACCTGGTGCTGGTGGCCGAGGGTGGCATCGGCTGTGTCCTACAGCAGGTCGCGGCATCCACCGAAGCCGGAGGCTATGGCTCCAACCAGCTGGTCAGCTTCGGCGGCACCTACGCCAAGGCCGTGATCGATTCGGTGGCGCTGGCCAGCTTCAGCACCGGAACGGCCTCCGTGATGCCGCTGGGCAATGCCACCACCAGTCGGCCGATGCTGCGGCTGTTCGGCATCGACGGCAACGACACGCTGTTCAGCCACGACATGCTGCAGCTGGACGGCCACGACACGCCGCAGCCGCTGGCCGCGGGCGTGGCCGACCTGCGCGCGCTGTACGGCGTGGACACCAGCGCCACCCCGGACGGCGTCATCGACGCCTGGGTCTCGCCCGCGGACGCCGGCTACACCGCGGCAGACCTCACCAACGGCAGCGCGCTCGCGCTCGACAACCTGCGGCGCATCCTGGCGGTGCGCGTGGGCATGGTGCTGCGCTCCGACCGCATCGAACGCGACGCGGTGACCCCCGCCACGCTGACGCTGTTCGCCGACCTGCCGGCCGCACTGCAGCACACGCATACCGTGGCCGCCCCCAACCAGCGCAGCCGCACGGTGGAGTTCACCGTGCCGCTGCGCAACCTGATGATTGCGGCGCGTCCATGAAGCCTCTGCGCAAACCCTGGCCGAAGCGCAGCGCGCAGCGTGGCGCGGTGCTGCTGTTCGCGCTGATCGCACTGGTGGTGCTGCTCATCGGCACCGCAGCGCTGATGCGTTCGATGAACACCTCGCTGTTCACCGCCGGCAACTTCGGCTTCAAGCGCGACCTGACGAACCAGGGCGAGCGCGCGCTGGCGGCCGTGCTCGATCTGGTGCAGAGCAGCGGCGCGTTGAGCAGCGAGTCGGCGCGCGCGGCCAACGATTCGGCGCGCAACTACAGCGCTTCGATCCTGCCGACCAACGACCAGGGCATACCGCTGGCGCTGCTGTCCACCACGGCCTTCGCCTCTGTCGGCGTGGCCAGCAACGACATCTCGCCGGCCGACATGGGCGTCACCGTGCGCTACGTCATCGACCGGCTGTGCGTCGCCGGCGCGCCGGCGTCTCCCGACAGCTGCACGGTCGCCAGCCCGCCGCCGCAAGGGGGGAGCAGCGGTACGCCGGTGCTTCCGCCGCCCATGCAGCTTGTCTACCGCGTGAGCATCCGCGTGGACGGGCCGCGGGGCACGCAGTCGTTCTACCAGTCCACGTTCGCGATCTGATCTTGCCGCCGAGGTGCCCATGAGACTTGCAGCCGTTGCCACCCGCATTCGCAGCGCCTTCATCGCCACAGGCCTCGCAGTGCTGGCGCCCTGGGCGCTGGCGGCCACGCCGCTGGCCGACCAGCCGGTGTTCTCCAGCATCTCGGTGCCGGGCAACTTGGCGCTGGCGCTGTCGGTCGAATTCCCCACCGCGGTCAGCGTGGCACACACGGCCGGCTACACCAGTGCGAGCACCTACCTGGGCTACTTCGACCCGAACAAGTGCTATCTGTACAGCTACCACGCCAACGAGGCGCTGCGCCACTTCTACCCGGCCGGCGCCGCCACCAATCGCGTCTGCTCCTCCAAGTGGAGCGGCAACTTCCTCAACTGGGCGACGATGCAGACCATCGACCCGTTCCGCTGGGTGCTAACCGGGGGTTACCGCGCCACCGACACGGCCACCGAGACCATCCTGGAGAAAGCCTACGCCTCCGGCCAGGGCGGCACCAGCAACTTCCCCGACCGCACGCTCAACAACAACACCGATGTGGCGCAGACCACGCCCTTCCCCTGGGGCGGCCTGCAGATGCGCATCCAGGGGCTGGGCAACAAGATGCGCTTCACCCGAAACGGCGACGTCAACTCGGGCCCTACCCCCTACGACCCGAGCGTCGCCCCGGACCGTGGTACGGTGTACGAGGTCAGTGTGCGCGTCAAGGTGTGCGATACCTCGGCCGCCGCCGGGCCGCTGGAGCCCAACTGCACGGCCTACCCGGCCGGCAACTACAAGCCGACCGGTCTGATCCAGCAGTACGCGGATCAGATCCGCTACAGCGCCTTCGGCTACCTGAACGACAGCAACCTGTCGCGCGACGGCGGCGTGCTGCGTGCGCAGCAGAAGTTCGTCGGGCCCACGCACCCCGTGCCGGGCAGCGGTCCGGTGACCAACAGCGCGTCAGAATGGAACGCCAGCAACGGGGTGATGGCCCTCAACCCGGATGCCACCGACGCTGCTGACACCAGCACGCTGTTCGGCGTGACCGTAAGCAACAGCGGCGTGATGAACTACCTGAACAAGTTCGGCCAGATCACACCCGGCAGCTACAAGACCTACGACCCGGTGGGCGAGCTGTACTACGCGGCGCTGCGCTACTTCAAGAAGCTCGGCAACGTCTCCGAGTACACGTCGATGTCTGGGCAGAGCACGGCGACCAAGGCGACGTGGATCGACGGCTTCCCGGTGATCACGAACTGGAACGACCCGATCCAGTACTCATGCCAGAAGAACTTCATCCTCGGCATCGGCGACGTCAACACGCATGCCGACCGCAACCTCCCCGGCGCCACTGGCAGTTCCGAACCGAGCAAGCCCGCGCTGGTGACCGCCGACGCCACCGTCGATGCGCTGGTGGCCACCAACAAGGTCGGTACGCTGCACGGCATCGGCAACATCGGCGCGACGCAGAACTACGGCGGCTGCTGCAGCGACAACGGCGCGCTGATGGCCGGCCTGGCCTACGATGCCAACACCAAGGACATCCGCCCCGACGACCCCGCCGATCTGGCGAGGACCAAGGGCCGGCAGACGGTGCAGACCTACTGGCTCGACATTCTCGAATACAGCACCTACAAGGCGAACAACCAGTTCTACCTGGCGGCCAAGTACGGCGGCTTCGACGCCCCCCCAACCTTCGACCCGTACGCGGCCACTTCCGACATCCCGCTGTCGTGGTGGCACACCTCCACCGATACCGTCGGCGGCCAGCCACGACCCGACACCTACTACACCGCCGACCGTCCAGACCTGGTAGTTGCCGGCCTGACCAAGGCCTTCGCCAGCATCGCGTCGAAGCTCAAGGCAACCACCACCTCGTTCTCGACCGCGCTGCCGCAGATCACCAGCAGCGGCACCGCCAGCTTCGCCGCACTGTTCGACGCCAAGACCTGGAGCGGCGAACTGGTGGCCAGCAAACTGACGATGAGCGGCGGCGCACCGACGCTGACCGAGGTCTGGCGCTTCGCATCCAAGCTTGATGCCCAGGCCGCGGGCACCGGCTGGGACACTGGGCGCGTCATCGCCACCTACGACACCGCCACCGGCGCGGGCGTGCCCTTCCGCAGCGCCAGCCTGTCGGCGGCACAGGCGGCGACGCTGGACACCGCCTATCGCAGCGGCGACGACAAGGCCGACTACCTAAACTACCTGCGCGGCGAGCGCAAGCACGAAACGTCGTCCACGGCCACCGGCAGCGCCCATGCCTACCGCGACCGGGCCACGCTGCTGGGCGACATCGTCAACTCGAAGTCACACCCGGTCGGGCCGCCGTCGGAGCGCTATTCGTCGGCCACCAATCCCGGCTACAGCAGCTTCAAGTCCACCTATTCCGCGCGCAAGACTGTCGTCTACGTCGGCACCAACGCCGGCGTCGTGCATGCCATCGACGGCAAGGACGACGCCAGCGGCGGCAACGAACTGTTTGCCTACGTGCCGGGCGCGCTGTACGCCGGCCCGACGGCCACGCCGCAGACCAACGGGCTGCAGGCGCTGGGCAACCCGACGTTCACGCACTACAACTTCGTCGACGCCACGCCGGTGTCGGCGGACGTGGACATGGGCAAGACGGTGGGCGGCAGCGGCACCGACTGGCGCACGATCCTGGTCGGCGGCCTGGGCAAGGGCGGCCGCAGCCTCTACGCGCTGGACATCACCGACCCCTCGACGATGACCAGCGAAGCCGCCGTGGCCTCGAAGGTGCTGTGGGAGTTCAGCGACCCGGACCTGGGCTTCACCTACGGTGAGCCGGCGATCGTCAAGACGAAGAAGCACGGCTGGGTGGTGATCTTCGCGTCGGGCTACAACAACGCCAACGGCCAGGGTTACTTCTTCATCGTCAACCCGCGCAACGGCGCACTGCTCGAGAAGATCGGCACCGGCGCGGGCAGCACCGCCGACCCGGCGGGCATGGCGCACGTGCGTGCGTTTCTGCTGGACGTGACCGACGGCACGGCCGATGCGGTCTATGCGGGCGACCTGCACGGCAACCTGTGGCGCCTAGACGTCACCGCCGCCAGCGGCAGCTACCCTGCGCCCATGAAGCTGGCGCAGCTGACCGACAGCGCAGGTGTGCGCCTGCCGGTGACCTCGCGCCCGCTGATCATTCCGCAGCCCGGTACCAATCGCCGCTATGTCACCGTAGGCACGGGCCGGCTGCTGGACAGCACCGATTCGGGCAACGCCCAGGCGCAGCGCTACTTCGCCATCATCGACGGCAGCGGCGGGCGCTTCAACAGCGCGGCCGACCTGCCCTCGGGCATCACCTTCCCCATCACCACCGCCAAGCTGAAGGAACTGACCAACACGGAACTGCTGAATGCGTCAAAGCCCCCTCAGCCCATACTGAACCTGACCAAGGAGATCGGCTGGTTCGTCGACCTGGGTCAGCTGGCGGGCGGCGCCGGCTGGCGCGTGGTCTCCGATTCGTCGTCGTACAACGGCATCGTCGCCTTCGCCGCGATGGTGCCGGCCAGCAACAGCGCCTGCGAGCCCACCGGCAACAGCCGCGTCTACGCCATCGACCTGGGCAGCGGCGCCAGCCGGCTGCGCGACCCGTCGGGCAATCCGATCGCCTTCAACACCACCCTGCCCGGCGTCATCACCAGCATGAGCTTCTTCGGCGACGGCACGATCAACGGCGACAAGCACCTCATCACCGGCAACGACGGGGGAGGGGGCTCCGGGAACGGGACCGCGGCTCTGGACAATCCTCCGATCGACCTCGGCGGGTCCGCTGGCCTGCGCCGCCTGAACTGGCGCGAGATACCGCTGGCCGACTGATCGTCTGCAGGCCGGGGCGGTCCGCGGGCCGCCTGGGCCATTCCGCGGCCCGACCGTCAGACGGCCGTCGCCTCCAGGTGCCCCACATCCCCCCAGCCCACCAGCACCAGCCCCTGCTCCGAGTGCAGCAGCCGGTTGATGCCGG
>CAYUPF010000190.1:0-7598 GCA_964446545.1 uncultured Rubrivivax sp. | reverse complement strand
GCCATCCGCACCGGCATCGTCAAGGACGGCACGCTGTACGTGCAGGCCGCGGCCGGCGTGGTGGCCGATTCGGTGCCCGAGCTGGAGTGGCAGGAAACCGAAGCCAAGGCGCGCGCGCTGATGCGCGCGGCCGAGTTGGTGGAAGAAGGGTTCTGACGCAGGCTGGGTTGCCGCCGCATCGCACAATGCCGCGATGGCCCGCCGCAGCACGCCTTTCCAGTTCACCAACCTGCACGGCCAGCCGCTGGGCGGCGTGAAGACCCTCGGGCGGACCGTCAAGCAGGCGGCCGAAGCGCGGCGCGACGACGAGGTGGCTGCGGCGTTGACCGAGGCCGAGCTCGAACGCGTCTTCGACACGCTGGCCCTCGCCGGCTGGCGCCGCGGCAAGACCGCGCTGATGGCACTGCTGCGCGCGCTGGGCGTGCGGCGCGAGGACGGCCGCGCCTTCGGCAGCGCCGAGACCGGCGGCGCGCTGCGCCGCCTGCATGCGCTGGGGCGCGTGCAGGCGCACGAAGGCGAAGGCTGGTCGGTGCCCCACGCGCTGGCCGAGCCGCGGCTGGCCACGCTGCTGGCCGCGCCGCAGGCCGGCGATGCCTGGCGGGCGGTGCTGTGGGTCGCCGGCGGTGCCTACGGCCCGATGGACCGGCCGCCGATGTACTACGCGCCGCGCCACGACGACGAATCGGTGGCGCTGCTGCGCCTGGTGCTGCTCAGCGGCGTCGATGCCAAGGGCTACGCCGCGCTCGCGGACGGGCCGCTGCGCCAGGTCAACATGACGCACACCGTGTTGCAGGCGCTGGCGCAGTTGCAGCGCCTGGGGCTGTTCGAACACATCGACATGCTCTTGCGCTGGCAGCTGCTGGCCTCGCTGGACCTGTACGGGCTGCTCGCGCAGGCGCCGGCGCTGCGGGCCTGGGTCGAGGCGCACATCGACGCCGCGCCGGCCGACGGCAGCACCGGGCTGCGCCTGCGCGTGGCCGAGCAGCGCCTGCAGCGCGGCGATGTCGAGGGCGTCGAGCCGGCGATCGCGCACGACGCCGCGGCGCGTCCCTTCCTGCCGCTGCTGCAAGCGTTGCTGCCGGCGCGCGCCGGGCGCTTCGCCGAGACGGCCGCGGCGTTCCCGCCGGCGTGGAAGGCGTTGTGCGCGCACCTCGGCAAGCGCCGCGGCTTCGCGCCGCCGAGCCTGCTGCAGTGGTATCCGCTGGCGCTGATGGCGCAGCACGACGCCGCCGCCTGGACCACGGCGCGCAAGTTCTGCATCGCGGTCTCCGGCTCGCGCACGCCATCGCCCTTCGACCACTGGGGCCGCTGGGCACACGTGCTGGCGGTGCGGCTCGGCGACGCGCGGCTGGAGACCGAGGCGCTGCAGGCCGGCCGCCATGCCGAGCACGAACTGCGCGACCCCGACGGCCTGGCCGACCGGCTGGTGCTCGCCGCCTGGCTGGGCAAGTCGCCGCCGGGCTGGGACGCGGCGCTCGTCGCCGGGCTGGTGCAGGCCTTGCACGCCGCGGGCCTGCCGTGGAAGGCCGACCTCGTGGCGCAGGCCTGCGATCACCTGGGCTGGCCGGTGCCGGCGCGGCCGGCCGATGCGCCGCCGCCGTGGCCGGCGCTGTTCTTCGCGCGCCGGCAGGATGCGTGGCGCGACGCGCTCGCGGCCATCGCGGCCCTCGGCGAAGGCAAATCGGCGGCCGCGACCCAGCCGCTGCCGACCTTGCGCTGGCGGCTGTCGCTGGACGACGCCGGCCGCGTCCACGACCTGCAGGTCTTCGAGCCGGCGGCCACGGCGCGCGGCAAGCCCAAGCCGCTGACACCGCTGCAGCTGAAGAAGCGCACCCGGCTCGACCCGCGCGACGCCGCGGTGGCGCGCTGCCTGCGCCAGGGCCGCTATCGCGCCAACGACGTGGGCTTCGACCTGGTGGCCGCAGCCCAGGCGCTGATCGGCCATCCGGCGCTGGAACTGGACGACGCGCCCGGCGTCGCGGTGGAGTTGGTGGAAAGCCTGCCCGTGCTCGAGCTGCGGCGCGAGCGCGGCCCCGGCGCGGCGGAACATTTCGTCTTCCGCCTGCAGGACGCGCTTGTAGCCGACACCGAGCCCGATCTCGATCACCACCTGCCCGACTACGACCAGATGGAGGCCGAGAGCGAACGCCGCGACGGCCTGCGCATCGTGCGCGACGCGGCCGAGCGCGCGCGGCTGATTCGCATCAGCCCGGCGCAGCGGCGCGTGGCCGAACTGGTGGCGCAGCGCTGGACCGTGCCGGTCGACGCCGGGGCCGAGCTCGACGCCGCGCTGCGCGTGCTGTCGGGCCATTTCCTGCTGCACAGCGATGCGGCCGCCGGCGAGCCGGTGCCCAGCGATGCGCGCCTGGTGGCGCAGCTGCAGCCGCGCGGCGAGGCCATGCGGCTGACGCTGGCGGTGCGCCCCTTCGGCGACTTCGGCCCGCTGCTGGCTCCCGGCCAGGGCCGCGCGCGGCTGATGACGCTGCACGGCGGCATCAGCCTGGCCACCGAGCGCGAGCTCGATGCCGAGGCCGCAAACCTGGCCGTGGTATTCGAATGCCTGCCCTTCCTGGCCGGCGACGCAGCGCTGGCCGACGGCTGGCTGCTCGAAGAACCCGAGCACGCGCTGGCGGCAGTGCACGAACTGGGGCGCCTGGCCGGCGAGGCGCAGCGCGTGCGCGCGCTGGAATGGCCCAAGGGCCGGCCGCTGCGCGTGATCGAGCCCGAGGCCAGGGCCTTCGCCACCACGCTGTCCAGCCGCCGCGACTGGTTCGCGCTCGATGGCGAACTGCGCCTGGACGAGCAGCGCGTGCTGTCGCTGCAGCAGCTGCTGGCGCTGCTGCGCGAGGCGCGCGGCAGCCGCTACGTGGCGCTGGGCGAGGGCGACTACCTGGCGCTGGCCGACCAGCTGCGCCAGCGCCTGGCGGAACTCGAGGCGCTGGCCGAGGCCGACGGCGCCGCGCTCAGGCTCGGCGCCACCGCCGCTGCCTGGCTGGCCGAAGCGGCGCCCGAGCTGGGCCTGCAGGGCGATGCCGGCTGGCAAAAGCGTGCCGCCGCGCTGGAACGCGCCGCCGCGCTGCAGCCCGAAGTGCCGCACGGCCTGCAGGCGACGCTGCGGCCGTACCAGCACGACGGCTACGTGTGGATGCACCGCCTGGCCGAGGCCGGCTTCGGCGCGGTGCTGGCCGACGACATGGGCCTGGGCAAGACGGTGCAGACCTTGGCGCTGCTGCTGGCGCGCGCCGCGGCCGGGCCGGCGCTGGTGGTGGCGCCGACTTCCGTCTGCGGCAACTGGGCCGAAGAGGCGGCACGCTTCGCGCCGGGCCTGCGTTGCAGCGTCTACGGCCAGGGCGAAGGCGAACGCGCGGCGCAGATTGAGGCCGCGGCGGCGGGCGAGCTGCTGGTCGTGTCCTACGCGCTGCTGCTGCGCGATGCCGAGGCCTTTGCGGCCAAGCCCTGGACGACGCTGGTGCTCGACGAGGCGCAGGCGCTGAAGAACGCCGCCACCCAGCGCGTGCAGGCGGTGGCTGGCCTGCAGGCCGGCTTCCGGCTGGGCCTGAGCGGCACGCCGGTGGAGAACCGGCTGGCCGACCTGTGGTCGATCATGAACCTGCTCAACCCCGGGCTGCTGGGCAGCGCGGCGCGTTTTGCCGAACGCTTCGGCAACCCGATCGAGCGCCAGCGCAACGAGGCCGCACGCGCGCGGCTGCGGCGGCTGGTCGGGCCCTTCCTGCTGCGGCGCACCAAGGCGCAGGTGCTGACCGACCTGCCGCCGCGCACCGAGATCGTGCAGCGCATCGAGCCGCCGCCCGAGGAGCGCGCCTTCCTGGAAGCGATGCGGCGCGAGGCGCTGGCGCGCATCGCGCAGCTCGACCCCGCCGACCCGAACAAGAACCGCTTCAACGTGCTGGCCGAGCTGACGCGGCTGCGCCGCGCCGCCTGCGACCCGCGGCTGGCCGCGCCCGAGCTGGGCCGCATCGGGGCCAAGGTGCAGGCCTTCGAGCGCCTGGCCACCGAACTGGTCGAGTCGCGCCACCAGGCGCTGGTGTTCAGCCAGTTCACCGACTTCCTGAAGCTGCTGGCCGAAAGGCTCGACGCCTGCGGGTTGCGCTACCAATACCTGGACGGCGCCACGCCGGCGGCGGCGCGCAGCGAGCGCGTGGCCGCGTTCCAGCGCGGCGAGGCCGATTTCTTCCTCATCAGCCTGAAGGCCGGCGGCTTCGGCCTGAATCTGACCGCGGCCGACTACGTGGTCATCGCCGACCCGTGGTGGAACCCGGCCGCCGAAGACCAGGCGATGGGCCGCGCGCACCGCATCGGCCAGCAGCGGCCGGTGACCGTGTACCGGCTGGTGACCGCCGGTTCGGTGGAGGAGCGCATCGTCGCGCTGCACCAGGACAAGCGCGAGCTGGCCGAGGGGCTGCTCGCCGGGCAGGACAGCGCGGCGCCGCTGGCGGCCGGAGAGTTGATCGATCTGCTGCGCGATCTGGGGTGAGAGCTGACCGGCGTGCCGCCGAAGCGGCCGCTGCAGTTGGGCGCGCCGGGCCAGGCGGCGACCCGCACTTCGTCGGGCCGCCGCTCACTGGGCGGGCCGGGCGATCACGGGTGCGCCACCGGGCGCGCCGCTCAGCGCAGCCAGGGTTCGAGCGCCCGCGCCAGCCGCTGCAGCAGCGCCGGCTCGGGCAGCGGCAGGCGCAGGCTGGCCTGGCCGGTGGCGCTGTCGCGTTCGATGGCGATGCGCGGGCGAGCCTCGTCGCCGCCCTGCGCCATGCCGCGCAACCAGGCGGCGCCGGCTTCCAGCAGCTCGGCCCAGGGCTCGGCCGGGTGCGGCGGCGCTGTGCTGCCGTCAGCGTCGTCCGCGCCCTCGGCGGGCGGCGGCTGCGTCGGCATGGCCGTGGCCGTCGCGGCCGCTGTGCCGCCGCCGGCCGGTCCTTCGGCGGCTTCTTCCGCCTCGCCCATCGCGCCGGCCACCTGCTCCACGCTTTCCATGAACTTCGACAGCTTCGTGCCCTGCAGGAAGACCTCGCTCTGGCCGCCGTCGAGCACGCCGGCGAACAGCGAGGTCTTGAAGGCCAGCACCGACAGCATGCCTTCCTCGATGCTGCCCTGGCCGACGAACTGGATGACCTGCACGCCGCGCGACTGGCCCATGCGGTGCACGCGGCCGATGCGCTGCTCGAGCACGGCCGGGTTCCACGGCAGGTCCATATTCACCACCACGGCGGCCGCATGCTGCAGGTTCAGGCCCACGCCGCCGGCATCGGTGGACAGGAACAGCCGGCACGCCGGATCCTGGTGGAAGCGCTCGACCAGCGCGCCGCGCTGCTCGCCCGGCACGCTGCCGTTGAACAGCACGTGGCCCCAGTCGCGCCGGCCTTCGCCGCGCCCCAGGCGACGCACGATCAGCGCGTGCGTGCCCAGCCACTGGCTGAAGACCACGGCCTTGGCCGACGGGTCCTCGAACAGCTCGTCGAGCATGGCCATCAGCTCGTCCACCTTGTGGCCGTGGTCGCTTTCATGGTCGACCAGGAAGGTGCTGTTGCAGGCCATGCGCATGATCTGCAGCGCGCATTGCAGCCGGCGCTGGTCGCTGTCGGACAGGTAGCCGGTCTTGCGCCAGCGCGCCACGATGCGCGTGACGATCTCGCCGGCGTCGTCGTGGTGCCTGCGCTGCTCGGGCGTCAGCGGCACGAAGATGCGCTGGTCGACGCGCTCGGGCAGCTGCGCCAGCACCTCGGTCTTGCGCCGGCGCAGCATCACCGGCGCCAGCGTCTGGCCGATGCGGTCGAGCGCGCGGTAGCCGATGACGCGCCCGGCCTCGTCGCGCAGCTGGTGCTCGTCCAGCAGCCGCCAGGTGGGGCCCAGGCGGTGCCGGTCGACGAACTGCACGATCGAGATCAGCTCCTCGAGCTTGTTCTCCAGCGGCGTGCCGGTCAGCACCACGGCATAGGGGCTGGCGATGCGCTTGAGCGCGCGCGCGGCGATGGTGTTCCAGTTCTTGATGCGCTGCGCCTCGTCGGCGATCACCAGCTCGGGCGCCCAGGCCTCGATCAGGTCGGCATCGCGGGCCAGCGTCTCGTAGTGCGTGATCTTGCAGAACGCGTCTTCGGCGTACTGGCGCTCGCGCGCCGCGCGCAGGCCGTGGATCACCTGTGCCTGGCGGCCGCTGAAGCGCTCGAACTCGTTCTTCCACTGATGCTTCAGCGAGGTCGGGCACACCACCAGCACCCGGCCGACGCCGAAGTGGCGCGCGAACAGCTCGGCCGCGGCGATGGCCTGGATCGTCTTGCCCAGGCCCATCTCGTCGCCGATGAGCGCGCGACCGGCGCGCGCGGCGAAGAGCGCGCCCTCGGCCTGGTACGGGTAGAGCCTGACCTTCAGCAGCTTGTGCAGGCCCTTGTCCGCGGCGCCCTTGGGGTAGGCCTCGGCCAGCGCGGCCTGGCGCCGTTCGCCGTCGCGCAGCTGCGCCACGAACTGCCAGACGTCGTCGTAGCAGCGCATCTCGTGGCCGGCCGCCTGCGCGGCCTGCAGCAGCGGCTGCAGGCCGTCGAGCCGGTCCCAGGGCAGGGCCCAGCCGGCGGCCGGGTCGAACAGCGCTTGGGCCTGGGCCCGCAGACCGGGCGGGCAGGCGCTGCCGGCGCGCAGGCGCACGCGGCGTGCGCCGGCGTAGTCGAGCCAGATCTCGCTGTAGCCGGGCTGGAAGCCGCGCCGCAGCGCCGCCTTGCCGCCGCGCCGCGATTCGAGCCTGGCCAGCGTGAATTCGATGTGCTTGCAGGTGCCCAGGTCGTTGGTTGCGAAGTCGGGGCAACTGCAGAAGTTCTGCCCCAGGGCCGCACCGCGGATGGCCACGCGGTAGTGCGTGCGGCTGGCCGGGTTGTGCAGGGCGAATTCCGAGAACACCGGCTCGCTGCCGAGGTTCTGGAGTTCGAAATGCTGCTCGCGGCCGAACTGGCGGCGCAGCGCGGTCTGCCAGTCGGCCGTGGCCAGCTTCGGCGGGCGCCGCGTGTGGGACAGGCGCGGCTCGGCGGGTTGGGCGGGTTTACGGCGCTTTGCCGTCGCCTTGCGTGCGATGGGGGTGGGCATGGTGGCGGCTCGGTTGGTGCGGACAGCGGATGACGTGGCGGCGATTCTCGCAAGCCTCGCGACCGCCGGCGCTGGAACTCTTGCGAGCCGGGGTTTCCGGCCACGATTGCTACCTGCCCTTTGGGCGCTCGGTCGTGGGGCAGGCTACAACAGCCTGTCGTCCTCCAGGCAGCACAGCCGGCCGTTCATGGGTACACGCGCCCAGGTGCCATGCAGCGCGCCCGTGTAGGGCTCGGGCTGGTCGCCCTCGAAGTCCCGCTGCCTGGCCGCCTGCTGGAAGGCGTGGTCGTGACGGTCGTAGTCGAGCAGCGTCTGGTCGCCAAACAGCAACCTCGCGCAGCGTCGTGAAGCAGCGATAATGCGGCGCATGTCTGCGATCCGTCCCAACACCGCGGCGCGCTTTGGTTGGCGTTGGCGCAAGCCATCAGCCTGACCACCTATGCGCCCCCAGCGGGCGCTTGAAGTCCCCACCCAGCACGTCGCGCCGGCCTCGCCAGCGACAGAAAAAGCGGGTA
>CAYUPF010000189.1:0-7647 GCA_964446545.1 uncultured Rubrivivax sp. | reverse complement strand
GCCTGGTCCTGCGCGCGCACTGCGAGCGCGCCGGCGCGCGGCGCATCGGCTTCGGCGAATGCCGCGGCACGGTGCTGCCGGCGCGGGCCGGCTGAACCGCGACGCTAGAATTTTCCCCGGTCCGGCGCGCACCGCGGCGGGTGACAACCCATCACGAGGGGGAAGCATGAAGCAGTATGGGGCGGAATTCCTGGGGACTTTCTGGTTGGTGCTGGGTGGCTGCGGCAGCGCCGTGCTGGCGGCAACCTTTCCGAATGTGGGCATCGGCCTGCTGGGCGTGTCGCTGGCCTTCGGCCTGACGGTGCTGACGATGGCCTTCGCCATCGGCCACATCTCCGGGTGCCACCTGAACCCGGCGGTGTCGATCGGCCTGTGGGCCGGCGGCCGCTTTCCGGCGAGCCAGTTGCTGCCCTACATCGTGGCGCAGGTGCTGGGCGGCATCGCAGCCGGCGCGGTGCTCTACGTCATCGCCAGCGGCGCGGCGGGCTTCGATGTCGCCAAGGGTTTTGCCTCCAACGGCTACGGCGCGCATTCGCCGGGCGGCTATTCGCTGCAGGCCGCGCTGGTGTGCGAGGTGGTGATGACGATGGGCTTCCTGGTCGTCATCCTCGGTGCCACCGACAAGCGCGCGCCGGCCGGCTTCGCACCCATCGCCATCGGCCTGTGCCTGACCTTGATCCACCTGATCAGCATCCCGGTGACCAACACTTCCGTCAATCCGGCGCGCAGCACGGGCGTGGCGGTGTTCGTCGGCGGCTGGGCGGTGCAGCAGCTGTGGCTGTTCTGGGTGGCGCCGATCATCGGCGGCATCCTCGGCGCCGCGGCGTACCGCCTCATCGGCCCGAAGGACTGAAACGGGCCTGCGCCGGCGGGTCGCCGCGCGGGCCCTTGCAGGGCCGGACAACGTCCCCAAGTGGATGGCATGGACACCACCCAACCCGTCACCGCGAAGGCGCGGCTCGCCGTCGTCCATCTGCTGGCGCAGTTGCTGGAGCGGCTGGACCGCAGCGCCGAGCCGGTCGGCGCCGAGCAGTACCGCTCGGTCGTGCGTCACCTGGCCGAAGAGCTGGAGGAACTGCAGTCGCAGCAGGGCTTGTCGGCGCTGCTCGACGCCTTTCCGTCGGCGGCCGAGCTGTACGAGAACCTGAACTACCGGCATGCCGGTCTGTGCCGTTCGCGGCTGGAGCCTGCGCTGGATGCGGAGTTGCAGGCGCGTCAGCTGATCGAACGCGTCCGCCGCACGACGGCTTGAGCAGGCGATGCCGTCCGGACCGCGATCCGCGAGCTTTGCCGACCGTGCCGAGGCCGGGCGCGCGCTGGCGCATCGACTGTCGGAACTGAAGCTGCCGCCGCCTCGGGTGGTGCTGGCCTTGCCGCGCGGCGGCGTGCCGGTGGCCGCCGAGGTGGCGCGTGTGCTGCGCGCGCCGCTGGACCTGCTGCTGGTGCGCAAGATCGGCATGCCCTGGCAGCCCGAGCTGGCGCTGGCCGCGGTGGTCGAGGGCGACCCGCCGGACATCGTCTACGACGAGCCGCTGCGCCGCGAGGTCGATGACGACGGCGCCTATGTCGAGGCGCAGCTGCAGCAGCAGTTGCGCGAGATCGCGCGCCAGCGCCTGGCCTACCTGCGCGGCCGCGCGCCGGTCGCGGTGCAGGGATGCACCGTCATCGTCGTCGACGACGGCATCGCCACCGGCACCACGGTGCGCGCCGCGCTGAAGGCGTTGCGCCGCCGTCGGCCGGCGCGGCTGGTGCTGGCCGTGCCGGTGGCGCCGCGCGACACGCTGCGAGCGCTGGACGCCGAGGCGGACCAGATCGTCTGCCTGGCCACCCCGCATCCGTTCCGCGCAGTCGGCGAGCACTACCTGAACTTCGACCAGGTCGAGGATGCGCAGGTGGTCCAGGCGCTGGACGCCGCCGGGCCGGCCCAGTCCGGCTGAAAGTCCCTCAGTCGATCACGGCGACGCACTCGATCTCGAGCTGCAGATCTTCGTGCACCAGCGCGGGGGTGCCGACCAGCGTGCTGGCGGGCTGGTGGCCGCCGAAGTGGCGCTGGCGGATCGCACGCAGCGTCTTCACCTTGTCGCCGGTGAGGTCGCGCACGTAGACGTTCATCTTGACGATGTGATGGAACTGCGCGCCGCCGGCGGCCAGCGCCAGGCCCAGGTTGTGCAGCACCTGCTCGGCCTGCTCGGCGAAGGTCCGGCCCACCACCTGGCCGGCCGCGTCCATCGCCACCTGGCCCGACACGTACAGCGTGCGGCTGCCGCCGCCGACGGCGGCGACATGGGAATAGCTGCCCTGGCTCAGCTCCGACGGGTTGATGAATTCGACCGGCATGGCGCGCTCCTGCGGCGGTTGTGAGGCGCTACCTTAACCGCTGATGCCCGAAGCGGGAACGTTCACGCAGCGCAGCGCCTGGATCCTTTATCCTCGGCCGCGGATCGACAAGCGCGATGCACGAGACTGGAGACATCATGACCGCACTCAGCGACTTCAATGCCATCCTCGGCCACTGGGAAGCGCAACAGCCCGAGGCCATCGCCATCAGCTTCGGCGGCACCCAGCGCAGCTGGGCCGAGCTGGTGAAGCGCGTGCGCCGCAATGCCGCTGCCCTGCGCGCGGCCGGTCTGGCGCCGGGCGACCGCATCGCCGTGCTCGACCTCAACCACCCGTCCTGCCTGGAACTGACGCTGGCCTGCGCTCAGGCCGGTACCGCCAACGCCGTGGTCAACTTCCGGCTGGCGCCGCCCGAGATCGCCTATGTGATCAACGACGCCAAGGCGCGGCTGCTGTTCGTCGGCCCCGAATTCGCCGGCGCCGTCGACAAGCTGCGCGAGCAGCTGCCGAGCGTCGAACGTGTCATCCGCATCGGCGGCGACGACGACGAGTACGAAGCCTGGCTGGCCGCGCACGAGCCCGATGCCCGGGCCCACCCCGCAGCGCCCACCGACTGCTTCGTGCAGCTCTACACCTCGGGCACGACCGGCTTTCCCAAGGGCGCGATGCTCACGCACCGCGGCATGCTGGCGCATGCGCGCAACGTGGCGGCTCTTCAGGGCCTGGGCCCCGACGCGCGCGTGCAGGTGGCGATGCCGCTGTTCCACGTCGGCGGCACCAGCTATGCACTGATCGCCATCAGCGCGGGCGCGCACGTCTACATGCTGCGCACGCCGGACCCCGCGGCCGCGCTGGCCATGCTCGAGGCCGAGAAGATCACGCACACCTTCTACGTGCCCGCGCTGATGGCCGTGATGAACCAGGTGCCCGGCGCCGCCGAGCGCGACTATTCGGCGCTGAAGGCGCTGTGCTACGGCGCCTCGCCGATGCCGCTGCCGGTGATGCGCGCGTCGCTCAAGCTCTTCCCGGGTGTGATGCAGCAGGTCTACGGCATGACCGAGCAGTCCGGCGTGGTCAGCGTGCTGGGGCCGCAGGACCATGTCGACCCGGCCGCGGCGCACCGGCTGGTGTCGGCGGGCCAGGCGATACCCGGCGTCGAGATCGAGATCCGCGACCCCGCCACTGGCCAGCCCGTACCCACCGGCCAGCCCGGCGAGATCTGGGTGCGCAGCGAACAGGTCATGGCCGGCTACTGGGGCAAGCCGGAGGCCACTGCCGCCACCATCACGGCGGACGGCTGGCTGCGCTCCGGCGACGGCGGGCACATGGATGCCGACGGCTACATCTACGTCACCGACCGCATCAAGGACATGATCATCAGCGGCGGCGAGAACATCTACCCGGCCGAGATCGAGCGCGTGCTGGCCGAGCACCCGGCGCTGCGCGACGTGGCCGTGATCGGCGTGCCGGACGAGCGCTGGGGCGAGGTGCCCAAGGCAGTGGTCGTCGCCGCGCCCGGCGCCACGGTGAATGCCGATGAGCTGCTGGCCTGGTGCCGCGAGCGCCTGGCGTCCTTCAAGTGCCCGAAGACCGTCGACGTCGTCGCCGAGCTGCCGCGCAACCCCACCGGCAAGATCCTGAAGAAGGACCTGCGCAAGCCCTACTGGGAGGGGCGCGAGCGGCAGGTCGTATAGCCGACCCGATTGCGCGCCGGTCAATCGGGGCGGAAGGCCGAGTCCAGCACCACGCCGCCGCCGCAGATCCGCGAGACGCAGGCGCAGATCCGTTCGTTGGCCTGCTTCTGCTCGGCACTGAAGAACACGTCGCGGTGGTCCACCGTGCCCTTCACCTCGACGATGTCCATCGCGCAGAGGCCACATTCGCCGCGCCGGCAGTCCGACAGCGCCTGCACGCCGTGCTCTTCCAGCATGTCCAGCAGGTTGCGGCCGGCCGGCACCTCGAAGCGCAGGCCGTGGCGCGGCAGCTCCACCCAGAAGGGCTCGGCCGGCTGCACGCCGCTGTTGCCGAAGGTCTCGAAGCGCAGGCCGGCGATCGGCCGGCCGCTGCGCAACCAGGCGGCGCGGGCCGCATCCAGCAGGCTCAAGGGGCCGCACAGCGCCAGCTGGGCGCCGCTCGGCAGCGCGGCGATCTCGGCGTCGAGATCGATGCGCTGGCCGGCATCGCTGCAGAGCAGGCGCAGCCTGTCGCCGAGCGCGGCCTGCAGAGCCTCGCGATAGATCAGCTCGTCGGCGCAGCGCGCGGCATACAACATGCGCAGCGGCGCGCCGCGCTGCGCCAGCTGCTGCGCCATGCCCAGGATCGGCGTGATGCCGATGCCGCCGGCCACCAGCAGCGTGTGCGGCGCGTGCCAGCCGATCTCGAAGTGGTTGTTCGGTTCGCCGATCAGCAGCTCGTCGCCGGTCTGCAGGCTCCACAGATAACGCGAACCGCCGCGCCCCGGCTCGGCGCGGCGCACGGCGATGCGGTAGACCTCGCCGGCGCCGGGCGCGTCGGGCAGGCCGACCAGCGAGTACGAGCGCTTCTCCTCGCGGCCGTCGACCATCACGCGCAGGTCGAGGTGGCTGCCGACGCTCCACGGGCGCACGCCGCGCTCGGGGCGGATCTCGAACTCGCGCACGCTGGGGCTCAGGTCGCGCTGCGCGCGCAGGGTGGCGCTGTGCCACTGGGCGTTGTGTTTCATGGGTCAGCGGGTGGGGCGGCGGCGGATCAGGCTGGCACCGGGCACGCGCTGCCAGCTGTGGTGGTCGGCCAGCGCGGCGCGCAGGTTGCCGTGGGCATTGCGCGCGTGCTCGCGCATCAGGCTCTCGGCGCGCGCGCCTTCGCGCTGCCGGATCGCGTCGAGCACGCCGCGGTGCTGCGCCTGCGCCACCACCAGCGTATCGCGCGCATCGGGGCCGGTGGATCGCGCCAGCACGAAGCCGTTGGGCGAGGCGAAGGGCAGGGTCTTGGCGCGCTCCAGCTGGCGGCGCACCATGTCGCTGCCGGCCATCTCGGCCAGCAGGTCGTGGAAGCGGCCGTTGTGCAACACGTAGCCGGTGAAGGACTCTTCGCTCAGGCTGGGCGCAGCCAGCAGCACGTCGATCTGCTCGACGCAGTCGCGCGCCTCGGTCATCAGCACGGTGCTGACGCCGCGTTCGGCGGCCAGCCTTGCGGCCAGGCCTTCGAGCGTGCCGCGCAGCTCGATCGCGTCGTGGATGTCGGCTTCGGAAAAATCCTTCACCGCGAAGCCGCCGTGCGGCAAGGCTTCGAGCAGGCCTTCCTCCTGCAGCCGCACCAGCGCCATGCGGATGGGCGTGCGCGACGCGCCCAGGCGCTCGACCAGCGTCAGCTCGGCGATGCGCGTGCCGGGTTTCAGCTCGCCACCCAGGATCAGCTCGCGCAGCCGCAGCTGCACGCGCACCGTCTGCGACGGCTCGGCGATGTCGGCGGTGGTGTTCATCAGGCGGCGCGCAGCGGGATCACGCCGGGGCGTTCATGGGCCGGGGTTTCGGCGCGCACCATGTTGTCGATGAGCCGGCGCGCCCACATCGAGCCGGCGTCGATGTTCAGGTTGTAGAAGCTGTAGCCGGGGCGCTCGTCGATGGCCTGCTGCTGCGCTTCGAGGATCAGCTCGTCCTCGCGGAAGATGCCGGACACGCCTTCGCGCAGCTCGTGGGTCAGCCGCTGCTCGCCCAGGCAGTAGTTGCGCGCGAAGGCCCAGAAGTAGTGGCAGGTCCTGTCGGTCTCGGGCGTGATGGTGTTGAGCACGTAGCCGTTGACGCCCTTCGAGCGGTCGCCTGGCTTGCCATCCTTGGGGGGCGCGCCGCTGCCGGCCGGCGCCACGCCGACGTCGATGGCAATGGTGCAGGGCGCCTCGAAGCGGATGATCTGCCAGCGGTCGACGCGGCCTTCGTAGCCGGTGGCGTGCTTCAGCTGGCCGGCCCAGAAGGGCGGCGCATCGATGTCCTGCATCCAGCGTGTCACGGTGGCCGTGCGGTTGCCGTGCGTGGCGACGAAGGGCGCCTCGGCCACGGCCAGCTGGCCGATGCTGCTGCCGTGCACGTAGGTCTCGTGCGTCAGGTCCATCAGGTTGTCCAGCACCAGGCGGTAGTCGCACTTGACGGTGATCAGCTTGCCGTCGCCGGCCCAGGCCGGGTCATCGTTCCAGTGCAGGTCGGGGATCTTGGTCGGGTCGGCCAGTGCAGGGTCGCCGGGCCAGACCCAGACGAAGCGGTGCTTCTCGACCACCGGATAGGCGCGCACGCAGGCGGCCGGGTTCAGCGTCTCCTGTGAAGGCATGTGCGTGCAGCGGCCTTCGCCGTCGAACACCAGGCCGTGGTAGCCGCAGGTGATCTGGTCGTCGTGCAGCCGGCCCTTGGACAGCGGCAGCAGGCGGTGCCAGCAGGCGTCTTCCAGCGCGGCGACGCTGGCGTCCTTGCGCCGGAACATGACGATCTTCTGGCCACAGACCGTGCGGCTGAGCAGCGCGGCCTTGACTTCCACGTCGTAGGCGGCGGCGTACCAGGCGTTCAGCGGGAAGGATTTCATGGCGTCATCTGGATACTGAATGTATACATAACAGCAATTTTGTCGATGAATAATGGCCAAGTAAATAGGGTAAATACCTATTAACGAGAGATCAATGTATTCCGCGAGCGCATACAGAACTGCGCTACCGTTCAGTCTGCAAGCCACCGAATCCGGAGACCTCCATGAGCATTCGCACTTCCCCGCCCTTCCGCGCCGACCATGTCGGCAGCTTCCTGCGCCCGAAGTACCTGCTGGACGCGCGCGACCAGTTCTTCAACCAGAAGACGATCAGCGCCGAGCAACTGCGCGCGGTGGAGGACAAGGCAATCACCGAGATCGTCAAGTTCCAGCAGGACGTGGGCCTGAAGAGCATCACCGACGGCGAGTTCCGCCGCACCTACTTCCACATCGACTTCCTCGAGCAGTTGGGCGGCGTCAAGACCGACATCCCGGTGACGATCCGCAAGCCCGACGGCAGCGAGGAACTGGCGCCGCCGGTGATCCGCGTGACCGACAAGGTGCGCCACGTCAAGGACATTCAGCGCTCCGACTTCGAGTACCTGAAAAGCCAGGTCGCGGCCGGTTCGACGCCGAAGGTGACGATCCCGTCGCCGACGATGCTGCACTTCCGCGGCGGCCGCGCCGGCATCGACAAGGTGGCCTATCCGGAACTGGAGCCGGTGTTCTACGACGACGTGGCCAAGGCCTACGGCGAGGAGCTGAAGAGCCTGCACGACGCCGGCTGCCGCTACGTGCAGATGGACGACACCAACCTGGCCT
>CAYUPF010000188.1:3620-7730 GCA_964446545.1 uncultured Rubrivivax sp. | reverse complement strand
GCCTTCCGCTTTTCCTCACCCGAGGTGAGGCAGGCTGCTCGCGGTCTGCTGGAGTGAAGATATCTGGCTCTGCCATCGACCTGAAGAGCGCATCCTCTCGAACAACGCTCAAGAGATGACGCGGTCATCAACCAACGAACCCCAATGCAAACGATACGGTGCGCGGCATGTTCAACTGGCTCCTGATCTTCGTCCCTGTCACCATCGCCCTGGAGCATTTCGCGCCGCATCAGCACCTGCTTGTATTTCTGACTGCCGCTGTCGCCATCCTCCCGCTGGCCGGCTGGATGAGCCGTGCCACCGAACATCTGGCAGAGCAGGCCGGCGAGGGCGTCGGCGGCCTGCTCAACGCCACGTTCGGCAACGCGGCGGAGTTGATCATCGCCTTTGCCGCATTGCGGGCGGGCCTGCACGATGTCGTCAAGGCCTCGATTGCCGGTTCGATCATCGGCAACATCCTGCTGGTGCTCGGCGCTGCGATGTTTGCCGGTGGCCTGCGCCATTCGGAACAAAGCTACAACGCCGCGGGCACGCGCTCACAGGCCACGCTGCTGACACTGTCTGCCATCGCGCTGGTCCTGCCCGCCGCTTACAGCGGCGCGGTCGGCAGGCGCATCACGGAAGGGGTGACGGGACTGTCCGCAGACCTGGCGCAGGACGTGGTGCTGTTGAGTGTTGCCATCGCCGTGGTTCTGCTCGCGGTGTACGTGCTGTTTCTGGTCTATTCGTTGATCACGCACAAGGCACTGTTCGCCGGAGCCGTGGCGCACGAAACCGCAACTGCCGGCCCGCTGCCATGGCCGCCGCACAGGTCACTGACAATACTGGCCGTGGCGACGGCCGCGATCGCCTGGGTCAGCGAAATACTCGTCGGCGCCATCGAGCCGACCGCGCACGCATTCGGATTGAGCAATGTCTTCGTCGGTGTCTTCGTCGTGGCCATTCTCGGCAACGCCGCCGAACATGCCAGCGCCGTCACCGCGGCGATGAAAAACCGCATGGACCTGTCGCTCGCCATTGCCATCGGTTCGAGCGTTCAGGTCGCGCTGTTCGTCGCACCCGTGCTGGTGATCGCCAGCCTGTGGGTGGGGCCGGGGCCGATGGATCTGGTGTTCTCCGGCGGTCTGGTGGCGACGGTCCTGCTGTCGGTGCTCATTACCGGACAGGTCGCCGGCGATGGCCGCTCCGACTGGCTGCGTGGCGTGCTGCTGCTCGCCGTGTATCTGATCTTCGGCCTGGCATTCTTCTTCGTGCCCAGTGTGCCGACGCCTTGAACGCTGCACCTCTGGACTCACCCCGCTGCTTGCGCACTTCTCATGACCGACAACGCATCAACGGCACCGGCTGAACCCGGGCGTCTGGCGCGCCCAGCAGCCGTCACCGGCTGGCAGCGCTGGCTGCCGGGTCTGCAGATGCTGCGGCACTACCAGCCGGCGTGGCTGATCAGCGACCTGAGCGCCGGCCTGGTGTTGACCAGCATGCTGGTGCCGGTGGGCATCGCCTACGCGGTGGCCTCCGGTGTGCCCGGCATCTATGGCTTGTACGCCACCATCATCCCGCTGCTGGCCTACGCGCTGTTCGGCCCCAGCCGAATCCTGGTGCTGGGACCGGATTCCTCGCTCGTCACACTGATTCTGGCCGTGGTGCTGCCGCTGTCGCTGGGCGATCCGGCGCGGGCGATTGCGCTGGCGAGCATGATGGCGGTGGTATCGGGAACGGTGTGCATTCTGGCGGGATTGTTGCGGCTGGGTTTCATCACCGAGTTGTTGTCCAAGCCGATTCGCTACGGCTACATGAATGGCATTGCGCTGACGGTACTGATCAGCCAGACGCCGAAACTGTTCGGATTCAAGATCGACAGCGACGGGCCCATGCGCGACGTGTGGAACATCGGCAAATCGCTACTGGATGGGGAAACCAACAGCGCCACCTTCCTGATCGGTGCGGGCACGCTCGCGGTCATCCTGCTGCTCAAGCCGTACAAGCGCATTCCCGGCATTCTGCTGGCGGTGATCGGTGCGACGCTCGCCGTGGCGCTGCTCGATCTCGATCGGACCCACGGCGTGGCCGTGCTGGGTTCGCTGCCGCAAGGTTTGCCGTCGTTTGCACTGCCGTGGATCACGCTGGCCGATCTGCAGACAGTGATCATCGGCGGTTGCGCCGTGGCACTGGTGTCCTTCGCCGACACCAGCGTGCTGTCGCGCACTTACGCCGCCCGCACCCGCAGCCATGTCGATCCGAATCAGGAAATGATCGGCCTCGGCACGGCCAATCTCGCCGCCGGCTTCTTTCAGGGGTTTCCGATCAGCAGCAGCTCGTCGCGAACGCCGGTCGCCGAAGCGGCGGGGGCGAGGACCCAGCTCACCGGCGTCGTCGGTGCCGCCGCCGTGGCCCTGTTGCTGCTGTTTGCTCCCAACCTGCTGCAGGACCTGCCCACGAGTGCGCTGGCGGCGGTGGTGATCGCCTCGGCGATCGGGTTGTTCGAGTTCGACGATCTGCGGCGTATCTACCGGATTCAGAACTGGGAGTTCTGGCTGTCGATCGCCTGTTTCGTGGGCGTCGCGGTGTTGGGCGCGATCCCCGGCATCGGCCTGGCCATCGTGCTGGCCGTGATCGAGTTCCTGTGGGACGGCTGGCGCCCGCACAGCACCGTGCTCGGCCGGGCCGACGGTGTGCGCGGCTATCACGACATCAAGCGCTACCCCGATGCGCGCCTGATACCCGGGCTGGTGTTGTTCCGCTGGGATGCGCCGCTGTTCTTCGCCAATGCCGAACTGTTCGAATCGCGAGTTCTGGATGCCATCGCCGGCTCACCGACTCCGGTCAAGCGCATCGTCGTCTCGGCCGAGCCGGTCACCAGCGTCGACGTCACCTCTGCCGATGTGCTGATCGAGCTGTGCCGCACACTGCAAGCCGCACAGATCGAACTGCATTTCGCCGAAATGAAGGACCCGGTGAAAGACAAGCTCAGGCGCTTCGAACTGCTCGAGGTGCTCGGCAACGACATCTTTCACCCGACGCTGGGTGCTGCCGTCGATGCCTATCTCGAACAATACGGTGTCGACTGGAAAGACTGAGTCTGCCCTCCGGCGTCTAGGTCGGGACCAAAATGGAGCATAGACATGATCGAACACAGCCTGGACATCGCCAACTCCGTACTGCTCGTGCGACCGAGATCCTCGCTCGAGGAACGCGACTTCGCCGAACTCGCGAGGGCCATCGACCCCCACATCGACGAGGCGGGCGGCCTCGCCGGCCTCATCATCGAGTTCGATGCGTTTCCTGGATGGGAAAGTCTCGGCGCCATGGCCGCGCACTTGCGCTTCGTGCGAGACCATCACAAGCACATCCGCAAGATCGGCGTCGTCACCGATTCCGCTCTGGGCAGGGTCGCGGAACAGCTGGCGTCCCACTTCGTCTCAGCCGAGATCAGGCATTTCCCTGCGGGGGCACTGGAGGCCGCAAGACAATGGATCATGAACTGAGGGGTACAGCCGCTCGCAGGCCTGGGCACATTCGATGAGCGATCTCACCCGGGAAACCGCCGCTGTCATCCGGGCACTGCGTGAGCGCGACCAAAACACATCCGCACACTGCGCCCGCACTTGCGCGCTCTCGGTGGAGACAGGCAAGGCTTGCGGTCTGTCTTCGAGCGACCTGGCGACGCTGAAGCTGGCGGCCGAATTGCATGACATCGGCAAGATCGGCATTCCGGACCGCGTGTTGCTGAAGCCCGGTCGGCTGGACGACGAAGAGATGCGCATCATGCGAACGCACGCGCGTCGCGGCCACGACATCTTGGCGTCGATCGCCGACGACCAGATCGCTGCCGTGGCCACGGTGGTCCTCCATCATCACGAAGCAGTCGATGGCAACGGCTATCCCGATGGCCTCAAGGGAGAGGCCATACCTATCCTGTCCAGGATCGTCTCCATCGTCGATTCCTACGATGCCATCGCCACAGTGCGCCCCTATCACAAACCCAAGGGTCACGCGGACGTGATGCGCATGCTCTTCGAAGGCGAGGCGCGCAAGTTCGATGCGCACGTCCTGACCGCTTTTGCAAGCGTGATTCAGCAAAGCGCCTACAGGGCAGCCTCGCTGTGAACG